>NZ_QODK01000005.1 GCF_003324485.1 Cohaesibacter intestini
GCCACAGCACAGAACCTGCGCAAAATGGCAAAGCTGCTCCCAACTCCGGCATGAGGGAGCGTCGAGCCTCCCAAAACCGCCCTCCGTTTTGCGCTGCAGCACTTAATTTTTCAACAGAATTGGCGGAAAGTTGTCATTTCCTGCGACTGCGAGACCTCCGACATTTCAGTCTAAAGCGGACATTAAGGAGCCTTTGTGCAAATTGGTTGATGAAAGCCGAGTGCAGCCGCGATCAAATTTACCATTCAATTCGCAATGCCATTGGCTTGTTGAGTTTCTCGTACAAAGCGGACGATCTTTCTTAGATCGTTTTGTGAGATGTGAGGCAGAGCAGGCATATTGCCATACGGCCAGTGATGTTGACGCACTCCATTGGCAACAGCGAGGGAAAAGCTCATGTCTGCATGATGGCTGGGCTTGTAGATTGGGTGAATGAGAGGCGGCCCCATATCTGACCCGCGACCGTTTTCGCCGTGACAGGCTGCACAATTGTCGTTGAACAGTTCCTGTCCCCTGATTGCAAGCAGAGACAATTCCGGCACGATCACATCGACGGATCTTGCTGAAGATTGTGAAGGGTTACCCATGTGCTGGAAAGGTCTTGCGAAGATCATAAGCCCACCGGCGATCAGTATGGCTACCACAGCATATTTCATCCAGCTCATGACGGCTCCTTCCCATCGGCTTTCATTTGCGATTGCAGCTCGGAGCCCCCTCGACGCGCTGCATGGTGATTTGTATGACCCATTAGGCGGTGCATGAAGAGATGCATGACAAGGCAGCCAGCCAGTGGCAGCAAAATAGACAAGCCACTGCCCGCCGTTATGTCGTCTTTGCTGGCAACAAGCACAATGGTTGCCCCCAAAAGCATAAACACACAGCAGATGGCCATCATCCAACCGTGACCTGTTTTGGGTGTCAGGCGGCTGACGATGGAAGGTTGAACCGTTTGTTCAGTATCGTTGGTCATGGAATTTGCCCTATTAAGCCACCAAGAACCGGGGCCTATTTCAAGATTGGTTGCAGTGCACAGGAAATCTGGGAACAGTGACGAAGCCGGCTCGGTTTGAGCAAACCGGGCAGCCGCGGAACGGATCAACTCCATTCCACGACCACTGTTCACTCGGTGTAAGCAATTGCGCTAGCTATTATTTTTGAGCAGGCTCAGAGGGACGCTTTCGATTTTCATCCAAGTTATTGCCGCTCATCCATTCCCTAATTTGCTCGAGATGGGAGCTCATAAAGCCTGCCATATTGGACATCATATCCGTCATGCTGCCGGATTCAGACATCATGGTATGCATCTGCTCCATCATGGCGCCGTCCATCATGCCATTGCCCATCATGGAGGACCTCGACATCATATGGCCTGCATTGGGCATGCCTTGGAAGCGACTGGAGGGAGTAGAAGAGGCATCACTGTCGTGGGCAAAACCAGACAGAGGAAGGGCGACGGCTCCTGCCAGTGCAAGAACGGTTGCTGCTGTGATCAGCTTGAGTTTCATAGGAATTTCCTTTGATTGCGTTTCGAAAAGAGATTTACGAACGTCAATCAAAGGCGCGGAGGCGGTGGTTCTGGCGAAAAGGATTGTGCGTTGGGAGATTGTTCCCGACAGATAGGATCACGGCCACTCAGCGAAAAGGGGAAAGCCAAGGCAATCAGAGGCAGAATGGTCGCCTGAAAGCTACAATGCGCCGAAGCCCGGTTCATCATGCCTTCGCAGTCTTCGCAGCCACCGGACATCATATCGTGCATCGCGGCCATATCCATGGTTTCCATCATAGACATATGCTGCTGCACGGAAGAATTGGGGTCTTTCAATGAAGATTTGATAGCGCCCAAGCTCGCTCCGGAAAGGCCAAGCGAGATCAGGCCGAATAGCATCAGCGCATAACCAAGCTTTGCAAATCTGGAGGCGGTTTGGATCATCTGCTTTGGGCTTTACCGGATTGAAGTTTTATAATTGGGCGATCAGCTTTATTCGCACCTAGTCATCACAACAGCTAGACTTGCCCTCGCTGCCCACAGCCCAGCTCATGGTCTCGCTCGAAAGGCCATCAAGAATTGGGCAATCTGGTTTGCTGTTGCCATGGCAATGGTCAACTAGCGTTCTCAGGGTGGCTTTCAGTGATTGTAGCTCGGTGATCTTGCGGTCGATTTCAACGATCTTGCTCTGAGCGATCGCCTTCACATCAGAACTTGCACGATCCTTGTCGTCATAGAGGGACAATAGAAGCCGACATTCCTCGATGCTGAAGCCGAGGCTCCGCGAACGCTTGAGGAACGTCAGGCGATGAATGTCTTGTTCGCTGTAGGTGCGATAGCCGTTTTCTGAGCGGATCGGCGAAATCAGGTCGATCTCCTCATAGTATCGGATCGTCTTAGCGGGCAATTCTGTCTGACGTGCAGCCTGTCCAATATTCATGGTCTCTCTCTGAGTGTGTGTGAGCCATATATGCGTTTCAACTGGTCCAGTTCCTGGCGTGAAAAACCCAGACTTTCGGCCTTGGCAATGAGATGCGGTAACGTTTCAGCCTGCTTCTTTTTCGGCAGCTGCCGTTTGCCGAGCCATCCATTCTCTGGCTTCTTCATTTCAATGATCCCTTTCATGTAAGGCTTCCAGTAACAGAAAGGTCAAGCCATAAATGCAGAGGAAAGAACGCTTCTTCTACAGTCTGAAAACGCCTTTAGGGGCGAAGGTTTGGCAGGGCTGCTTGTGTAAGCAGCCCCACTTTTCGTTGCTGCAATCGATTATTTGGATTGCTTGGCTTGCTTGGTCAGAACCGTGGCCCAGCCATCGGTGAGCATGGAGATGGTGACCGTCTCGCCAGCCCGAAGACAGCGATTGACACTCATGCGGTGATTGTCGATCCCCTTCAGCTTGCTTCCATCGGGCATCTTGATCACATTCTCACAATGGTTGATGCCTTCTTCGTCGGGGGCGCAGTTGCTGTCGCTCAGAACCTTTGCCGTCACACTTGTTCCTGCTTCGGGCAGCGTCCCTTCGAGGATCTGAAGCGTGTATTTGCCCCCAGATCCATTCTCGACCCAAGATGAAATACCGGCCCCAGCAGGAATTTCAGGCTGCGCACTCATGGCAATTGGAGCGCCAAGAAGAAAGGCCGAGATGCCAGAAGCGATAAGGCCAGACTGGATGAATCTGTTGCTAAATCTTGTCATGGTCGCCGCCTTCAGTTCTGTTTGGTGCCGGAATGGGGCATGGAAAAGCTATGATGGGAAGCAAATTCAGATGCCTCGAGTTTGCCGTCTTTATTCTTGTCCATGAAAGCAAACATGCGGTCGTGCATGTTCTGGAACTCTTCAAGCGAAAGAGCCCCATCTCCGTCCGTGTCGAGCATGACGATCATCATCTCAGGGTTCATCATTCCGCCCATCATGTTGTTGCCCATCATCTTACCGGACATCATGGTGCCGGGCATCTGATCGCCCTGCATGGTCTGCGGTGGTTGATCTGGGTGATGTGCCGGATTGGCGAAGGCCACCTTGATCCCGAGTGCGAGGAGAAGGCTTGAAGTAGTGAAAAGAAGGATGTTTCGCATGGATTTCTCCGATTAATGCATTGTCTTGATTGCTCCGATTGCTCATCCCTTGAATGAAACGGGAAACAGCAACCGACCTCTGCCGTTCGTCAAATTGTCTTTGCTGAACGGCTGGCATGGGAATTCCGTCATCAATGGAGCCGCTGGATGCACCGTTGGCGCCAGCGGTCCGGCTTGGGACGGATCAGGACAACTGGATCGGAGGAGGCGTTTCAGGTGGCGAGCTGGCGCCAACAAGGTTGCCAATCGCAAACGGCAGAGGCTTTGACCGCTCGATTGGCAGGGAAATGCTGAGGGGATATTTCAGAAAATGGAAGGCGCATCCACTGTCGAAGGCACAGCTCTGTTGGCTCATGCCTTTATCGCATCCAGGAATGTCCACCGCGATTGACCCCAGAGTTTCAGCCGCCTCGCTGCAAGGAGCCATCTGCACATGTCCGAGTGCAAGGCTCTGGCCCGCTCCGGCGACAAGACCGAAGAGCAATATCATGGCAGCAAGGATGCTTTGCAATTGACGAGGCATTTTTGAAGCACTTGGTGAGTGGTGGCACAGGAAGCCAGCCTGTCAGGCTCCGCCAAACAGTCAGCGGTCAGGCAACGGATTCCTTTCTTGTTCCCCCATCCTAATGCTTCCAGCAGGGGGAAGGTCAAGGCAGAAAAGTTCGAAAATTTCGCTCTCTCATCCATTGACCCTCCAGTTACTGGAAACACCATATTGGTGCCACCACTTAAGTAAGGCAATCCAGTCAGTGGCCAAATTCCGCCATTTGGATGCCACGTCAGCGAGGATGATCATGACCCAGAGTTTGAATGGCACCTATCAATTGCAAGATATGGCCTGCGGCAATTGTGCGCGACAGGCTGAAGACGTGGCACGAACGATAAAGGGAGTTTCCCATGCGTCCGTCGATCTTTCCACTCAGACGATTTCCCTATCCTTTGAGCATCCGATTGAAGAGAGTCTTCTGGTCGAGGCTTTTGACAGGATCGGCTATTCGGCTGTGACGCCAAGCGCCGAGCTTTCGATCACAGGCATGCATTGCAGCCATTGCGTCACCACGATCGAAAAAGCTCTCAAGGCCATGCCGGGCATTTTGTCAGCCGAAGTCTCGTTGGCGGCCGAGAAGGCAATTGTCACATATTGGCAGGGTCGTACCGATCCCGAGGCGCTTGTCGCACGGGTCACGGAGCTCGGATTTCCAGCCCAGCCCGTCTAACAGGGAACTGAAACAGGGTTTCGCCCATTGATATTACGAATGCATACCAATCTTACCGAGCAACAGGAGGGTGCCATGTCCGCATCCGAACAGGAACACCGTCATCATCAACATCATGATCACAGTGCCCATCACTGCCATCATGACCATAAGCATGAGGGCGCAGCAAAGGAACTCGGAAAGGATGTAGCGACCGACCCGGTATGCGGTATGCAGGTGCGCGTCAAGGAGGGCGTTCGGTCCGGCCAATATGATGGTCAGAGCTATTATTTTTGCTCTGATGGCTGTCAGAAAAAGTTCAACGCAGACCCTTATTTCTATGTCTCAGGCAATGCAAAGAAGGCGCACCAACAGAGCCAGCCGGGCGCCCAATGGACTTGCCCGATGCATCCCGAAATCATTCAGGATGAACCGGGCGATTGCCCCAAATGTGGTATGGCGCTTGAGCCAACCGTGCCGACGGATGAGCCTTCCGAAGAATTGGTCGACTTTACCCGCCGTCTCTGGGTGAGTGCGACTGCGGCGATCCCTCTGATGATCCTCACCATGGGGGGGATGGTGGGGCTGCCCATTCGCGACTGGCTGGGCCATCAAATGGCAGCTTATGCCGAGTTTGCCCTTGCGACACCGATTGTCTTTTGGGCTGCGCAACCCTTCTTCAAGCGAGGCGTGGATTCTATTCGCAATGGGTCGCCCAATATGTGGACCCTGATTTCGCTCGGGGTGGGGTCTGCCTATCTCTATTCGCTTTTTGCGACCTTCCTGCCCGGGCTGTTCCCCGCGCAATATCGAAGCGCCGAAGGGGTAGGCACCTATTTTGAGGCTTCTGTTGTCATCGTCGCTCTGATCTTTGTTGGCCAAGTGCTGGAACTGCGCGCCCGCGAGCGCACGGGTGATGCCATTCGTGCCTTGCTCGATCTGGCGCCAAAGACTGCGCGGCGTATCTTGCCCAATGGGGACGAATATGATGCGCCTTTGGAGAATATCGCTGCGGGTGACCTGTTGCGCGTCCGTCCCGGTGACAGCATCCCGGTGGATGGCGACGTAACCGAAGGGCATTCCTCCGTTGATGAAAGCATGATCACCGGCGAACCGGTTCCCATTGAGAAGAAGAAAGGCGACAAAGTTACCGGTGGCACCATCAACAAGAATGGCACGCTTGCCATTCGTGCGACCCATATCGGGGCTGAGACGGTGCTCTCCCAGATCGTTGGCATGGTCTCAAGTGCCCGGCAATCCCGCGCGCCCATTCAGGGACTGGCTGACAAAGTCTCTGCCGTCTTTGTGCCGACGGTTGTGGGTGCGGCAGTGTTGGCCTTTGCCATCTGGCTCATATTCGGGCCAGATCCCGCTCTCGCCTTTGCCATTGCGGCGGCGGTGTCGGTGCTGATCATCGCCTGTCCCTGTGCGCTTGGTCTTGCAACCCCCATCTCGATCACCACGGCGGCGGGGCGTGGGGCACAAGCCGGTGTCCTGATCAAAGACGCTGAAGCTCTTGAGCGCATGGCACGGGTTGACACCGTGATTGTCGACAAAACCGGCACCTTGACGGAAGGAAAGCCCCAGCTGACGGATGTGGTTTCCTTTGGTGATTTTGACGAACAATCCGTTTTGGCGATGGCCGCAGCCCTTGAACGTGGGTCTGAGCATCCACTGGCCGAAGCGATTGTCAGTGGTGCGAAAGACCGAGGGGCGAGCCGTCTCGAAGCCTCAGTTTTTGAGGCCATGACCGGCAAGGGCGTCAAGGGGCGGGTTGAAGGGAAGAGTGTTGCGCTTGGCAATGCGGCCATGCTCAAGGCTCTGTCGGTTGATGTCGATGAAGCCTCACAGCAGGCAGCTCGGCTGCAGGACGCTGGCAAGACCGCGATGTTTGTTGCGATTGAGGGAACGCTGGCTGGCATCGTCGCTGTTGCAGATCCGATCAAGGAAAGCACAGCGCAGGCCATCAAGGACCTGCATGCCTTAGGTCTAACCGTCATTATGGCCACCGGCGACAATGAGCGCACGGCAAAGGCCGTTGCCAACAAGCTTGGGATTGACGATGTGCGAGCCGGTGTGTTGCCCGAAGACAAGAAAACACTGGTTGAGGAGCTGCATGGCAAAGGGTCTTTTGTGGCCATGGCCGGCGATGGGGTCAATGATGCACCCGCGCTTGCGGCGGCCGATGTTGGCATTGCCATGGGCACCGGGGCGGATGTTGCCATGGAAAGCGCTGGCATCACGCTTCTTGGCGGCGATCTCTCCGGTCTTGTTCGGGCGAGAAAGCTGTCAACCAAGACGCTGAGCAACATCAAGCAGAATTTGTTCTTCGCCTTTATTTACAATCTGGCTGGTGTCCCGCTGGCTGCAGGCATCCTCTATCCGGTCTTTGGTCTTTTGCTCTCGCCAATGATTGCGGCAGCAGCCATGAGCCTGTCGTCGGTGTCGGTCATCGCCAATGCACTAAGGTTGCGACGCATCGATCTTTAGACAAAGCTTTGTTTCGCAAAGCGAGGAAACAAGGAAGGCGTAAGATTATCAAGGCTCAGTAAGCCTTAAGAGCAAGGAGAGAAAACCATGTATGGGAATGGAATGGGTTTAGGAATGGGCTTTGGTGGTATCGGAATGTGGATTTTCATCATCATCGGCATTCTCATCATCACCGCGCTCATCAAATACCTGTTGAAGTAGCCGTCCGTCTGGATCGCAAATGTCACGCCTTGCAAAGCACTTTGCTGAAATGGTTTTGAAAGACCGCTTTGCCAAAACGACATGGAATGAAAAGACAATCATGAATGTCGGCTAATGGGATGTACCGGCTGCTTCCCCCAACTCAGCAGGTTATAGTTTGACTGTTTGACCTGCAGATTAGGAGAAGTGGCATGACGAAGAAAGCAATTGATACCTTGATGTCGATTGGTGTCGATATCGGCAAGGACACATTCCATCTTGTTGGCTTTGATTTTGACGGCCAGCTTGTTCTGCGTAAGAAGATCAAACGACTGGCCTTGCTGCAGACCTTCGAAACTCTGCCAAGATGCGTCGTTGGCATGGAAGCGTGCCTCAGTGCTCACTTTGTCAGTCGATCCTTGCGTAGGCTCGGGTTCAAACCTCGTATCATCCCCGCCATTTATGTGAAGCCGTTTATCAAGGGGCAGAAGAATGACTATAATGACGCCGAAGCTATTGCAGAGGCGGCCTTGCGACCGAACTTGCCGACAGTGCCAGAGAAAAGCCAGGATCAGCTCGACCTGCAAGCACTCCATCGTGTCAGGTCCCGCCTGGTGTCCCGCCGGACTGCAACGATAAACCAGATCCGCGCCTTTCTGATTGAACAAGGCATCACGGTGCGCAAGGGTCTGCGGGCTTTGAAGAATTCCTTCGAAACCATTCTCGAGCAGCGCAAAGATGAGGTCTCTCCCCGAATGCGCAAAATTCTGTTCGGTCTTTATGGTGACTGGCTCTGGCTCGATGACAGGATCGAAGCTGTCTCTAAAGAGATAGAAGAGATCAGTCAGAGGGAAGAGAATTGCGTCAACGTGATGACGATTCCCGGGATCGGCCCGATGATCTCGACGGCGATGGTTGCAGCAATAGGGACTGGAGAGGCTTTTGATCGAGGCCGTGATTTTGCTGCATGGGTTGGTCTGGTTCCAAGGCAATACAGTACCGGAGGCCGAACGATCCTTGGTCGAATATCCAAGCGAGGCAGCCGATACTTACGCATGCTCTTCGTTCAGGCAGCAAAGGTCATCCTGATGAGGACCAATCGATGGCCAGACTTCAGCTTTGGTGACTGGCTAACACGAGCATCAGAACGGATGCATCGCAACAAGTTGGCGGTGGCTTTGGCCAATAAACTGGCCCGGATGGCCTGGAGTATCCTCAAACACAAAACGGCGTTTGACGCGCCAAGAAATGCGGTTGTGATTGGAATCTGAAAACACTCACGACCTCAAACGAGTTCGCGATAGACAGAATGCATGGAACGGAAACATTACGCCCCCAGAATCTGACGGCCCATTCGGTCAATTTGGACCTTGCAGCTAATGAGATCACGGTGCGAGCGTAACCCCAACAAGGCCACGACCCGCGTGTCGATCAAAAGGCCGGATACATATGAGCGACTTCCAGCGACATGCAAAGAAATCTCTTGCGAACAGCAGCCGGTACATACATTTGGGCCGACACGGCAGGTTTTTCTAAAGATTGAGAAATGGTTGTTTAATCGAGCTATGCTATCAATAGGGGGGGGATAGGAGGGCTCTCATGTATAAACAGCCATTTCCCCGGAAGGGCAAATTCCGTAGGAAAAAGCGAAGTAACACAATACTGAAAATTGGTTCAGTCTTCGGCTCGCTTCTAGTGCTGGTGCTTGGAGTGCACCTGATTAGCGCAAGAGGGGATGTTAAGACCGCTGTTGGTGCCCTTGTGGGGCAGTGCCGCATAAAGGGCAACATCAGTGTTAATGGTGGCAAGAGAATTTACCACGTTCCTGGTCAGAAATACTATCTTATCACTCGAATAGACCTGATCGGGGGAGAGCGTTGGTTTTGCTCTGAAGCTCAGGCCAGAGCGGCAGGATGGCGTCGGTCTCGCGTCTAGCGTCGGATTGACCCCATGGCTGTTTTCAGGACTAATCGCTGAAATGTTGCGTTCTAAGCGAACGGCAGGTTTTGGGAAAATGCTGCACCTCGTTCGAATGACTGCAATGGGGAAGTCGCTTTGAGGTTCGTGACGGCTGGCGAGTGACCGCATTGGGCCGGAAAACACTGCACTAAGAAAGGATCCCTTAGGTCGCGCTTTCGCCGTCACCGAGCAGGTCAGCACCAATTTGATCTGCAATGCTCCGTAGTGGGTCAGCTTTCAAATGCGCATAGCGCTGAGTGGTAGCGCTGTCCCTATGTCCAAGCAATGCTCCGATCATGGGCAAGCTAGCGCCACTGGCAACGGCCAGGCTGGCAAAGGAATGCCTGAGGTCATGAATACGCAGTTTTTCGTCTCCGAACTCTTTGCGCAAATCACGCCACACTTTTGTCGTTCCAACGTAGAACCCATCTCCACGTTCGCTTGGAAAGACATACGGATTACGCCTTTCGCGAAACTGTTCAGCCTGTTTCAAAAGCTCAGCGACCGTAGCGCTTATCGGAACAGATTTCTGACCAGTTTTACTATCCTCCAAATGCAAAGTGCTCTCCGCGAGTGAAACTTCAGACCATTTAAGCTGCTCAATCTCACCTCGCCGAGCACCCGTTAATGCAAGCAGCCTGATAATCATGGCGGCTTTAGGATTTGCGCCCTGGCTTTCTCTTTCTCCCAGCAATGCAAGAAGACGCCCCAACTCCTCATGGGTCAGAAAGCGTTGATTTTTTCGATCTGGGAAACGTTTGACACCATGTACGGGATTGTCTGATCGGTACCCCAACTCTATCGCGAAAGAAAAGATCCCTCCTAGCAATCCAATGGTCCGAGAAGCCGTACCTTTCCCACCGAGGCGGTCGGCGACGGGACCTAATCCATCTTTCGGCAAGCTCCCTTCTGCCACTTTTTTCAATAGCGAGCGAACGTGGCTAGATTTGGCATCGGAAACGAGAACCTCCCCTATTATTGGCTTTATATGGCGCTCGATTCTCCCCTTATCGGTGGCAACGGTTGCAGCCTTCTTTGTTGATACGCCCTCTTCCAAATAGAGATCGCATAACTCTGCAATGGTCAGATCTTTCCGTTTCGCTTGCCGAGCGGCCATAGGGTCTTCGCCATGCGCAACCTCGCCTAACAGTCTCCTTGCCTCAGACCTAGCCTGATCTGGCGTCCAAGGTGAACCATGACGCCCGATTGAAAGCCGCCGGACGCGCCCACGCCTCCCACCCTCGCCACGATATTGAACCACATAGGTCTTCAAGCCGGACGGACTGACTTTTAGGCCAAAGCCTTTCAAGTTCTCATCCCAGAAAAACTGAACTTTTTCAGATGCCCTGGCCGCATCCACAAATCGCTTTGAAAGCCTCTGCCCCATATCGCGCCCTCAAAAAGTAAGCACCTGGTAAGCACACTATAATGATTTCAAGCCAATTTCAAGGCCAATCCGGGAACTAGATTTATCGCAAAAATTCTATATTTTATATTAAAATCAATAGATTATGTGACGATCACAAATCCCATGGGAACACAATTTCACTGCCCTCCGAAGGCAGAGGCCAGAGGTTCGAATCCTCTCGGGTGCGCCAATATCTCATTGAAATTACTGATAATTTTCAAGTCCACTTAATGGGCAGGAGAATTGCTGTACGCCAAATTTCGTTCCAATTCCCTCGAATTTCGTACAAAGCCCGTACAAGCAACCACTTCCATGATCAGCCAGTTCATCACAAAACATAGCAATCGAATGCACTGATATTTCCCGCAATTGGGTTTTGTTGTCCAGTTCTAACTAACCCCCAAGGGTGTTTTCCGTCGAGTGATTTGTGACTGATGCTGGCGGCTACCGAGAAAGCGAGGTCCCTTGCAATTGCTCTATCCTGTCGGCGCCAGATCCGTCATTCCTCAACGCTGGCGAAGCCCGCGACCTGCCAAGGTTGGATAGAGACCTGGCCGAACATGACCGGAAAGGTTAGCTTGCGGACCAGATCGACGGAGGCGGCGAAACCTATCCCAGCGCTTCGCCAGTTGGTTTCGACCTCGGGCATCATGGCGGCATAGGCGTCCATGACCCGCTTGACTTCGGGGTTCCCACCGATGCCGATGACGAAGCCCGAGCCGAGGATTTCTGACGCGGCCCGGAATGGCTGCTGATGGATATGGATGCCTTCCTTTGCATATTTCAGATGGAGGCGGCGTAAATCATCCAACGTCCATGAACTCATGCTCGATCTGCCTTTACTGCCGGCTCCCGGTTCCGATTTTGCTCGATGGGAATGGGAATAAGGTCAAGCGGTCCAAAACCACGCAAGCGCAACTGCGAGAATTTTTGATTGGAAAGGTCAATATCGAGTTCGGACGTGAAGGGGACAAGGTATGTACTGGCGTCGAAGCCGTTGAAATTTATGCCCTGAGCCTTTAGCGCCTTGAAGACCTTGCACGTAGCTGAGACAAAAATCGGCATAAGGTCGAGATATGCTTGATCGTCTGGGTATCTGTGCTGCGAACGAAAAGCGCGGATTTTTGGCAATCCCAGTTGAGAATCTATCACCGTGAACCGGTTGGCCGCTTTCGCACCTTTCACGGAGATGTCCAGATACGGCGATGAGCATGAAGGGTCGAGGCGTGCGTCCAGATCGTCCAATCTCACGTGATGGGACATTAAGATCGGAGCGCCGTGGGTCGTTGGGTGGCTGGCAAGCAAAAAAGATGCGCCGAGCCAAGGTTCCAGTCCACCTCGTTCAAGGTGCAGGCGTCGCTTAAGACTAACGAAGAGCGGGTGATCGTGGTGATGGATTGCGTTCCGTATGGCTATCATCAGGGCGGTGTCGCCATGATCGAAATAGGGAAATAGCTTATTTGAAACATCATAAAGCGTATGAAAAGCCTCAAGCTTCATCTCGAAGCCACGATCCACATTATCAATCGCTTCTTCGGCGTCGATCTTAAACAGTTCACCAAAGCGCATTTGCGCTTCAACGTAAATTCTCATGCTGTTTGCGAGCCTGCTGACTGCATTCTCGATGATTTTCCTACTATCCAAAGGCTTGTCCTTACCGATACTCGGATTTTCCGTCGTTTATTTCCATCGCGGCTGATTTAGTAAATAGGGTGTGTGCAACACGATCTGCGAGCCAACTGGGCGGGTGTGCCGACTGTGGAATTGCTAGATTGTTTCGATTGACGATTTCTACTTTAAAGTGGCACTGGTAGCTACCCCGCCGAACTAAATTACCCCTAGAATTATAGACACTTTGTTCCCTAAAAATGCTGCACCTCGCTTCAATGTCCGGAATGGCGAAGCTTGCTTTTGAGCTATAAAGGCCGACGAATGTCCGCATTGGGTCGCAGTTTCTGAGCGCCCCATTCGCGTATACTAAAGGTCCCACCATTTTCAATGTCGTGCTTGGGCTCGACCCCGACTGATGCGGTGCATCATTGCCCGAAATTGCTCATCAGGGGGCTTGACTGGCATTCGCTACAAACGTTTGATCCAGGTGTTTAGGTACAGTTCGTTGTGGCTAAATACAGGCGAATCTGCCATGAAAATAAAACAATTGAGAACAGATTACACGCATGTATTTCTCCACGAACTAGACTATCGATCGCAACGCATGAGCAACCTGCCACAACTCAGAAAGAGAACCGTCGACGGTAAGCTGTATGAGCGCAGAGCCGCGACGGAAGTCGCCATTCTCAAATGTCTCGAACTAACATTTGAGGAGTTTTGCGATCGTGCCGAATTTAGCGTCAGAAAAAGTCCTGACTATATCCCTTCGGAGGTACTGGTATACTTTATCAGGCAGACGAAGTCTCACAATCAGGATGCTCAATTCGGTAAGCTCTATAAAATTTTGCAAAAACGCATAAAGAGCGTTTGTCCTCGATCAGAAGTCCTTAGTGGATCGAAAGAGGGCGCGGTTGCACATTTATTGGACTTACAAGACTACGTGCTTGATGACTTCGCTGAACGCGTTATGTGCGACCGACAAACATATGAAGAGAGCCTTGACGCCTACGAAGTTGCATTCGACCGTATGATAGCTCGTCGGAAAGATGAGGCCCTGCGAAAAATGTACCGCCGGGACAAGCCGACCATGCCGCTCGAATACGACGCAGATGGAGACATTCCTGCTGATATCGAGAAAGGTCTTGAAGAGCTGAATCCAGATAATTCGTGCTTTGAAGACGAAATCACTTACCGGTTTCAGCTACAGCGCGCGATTGACTCCCTTCCAGTTGATGAAAGGCGGGTTATCACCATGATCTTTGCAGGAATACCAAGCGAAAGTAACGACCCTGAGGTTCAAACAATTTCGACGATCCTTCAATGCAAACCACAAACAGTCCGAAACCGCCGCAATAGAGCAGTCAAGAAACTACAGGCGATATTGGGAACGAAGGTGAAAGATGCCAACTGAGTTGAACCGCGATGCGATCTTGGACGACTTCGCCATGGAGGACCCGATCGCACCAGAAACACTGAGAAGCTACATTGAAAAGTATCCGTCTTTCGCTGTCGAGTTGACGGACCTTTACCACGAGTTGCTTCTGATGGATCTCTCATCTGCTGTGGATGGTATACAGCTAGAGACAAAGTTGGTGGTCGAGCCAGCACAGCAAGATGTTGCGTTTGTTGCAAACGCTCTCTCCGGCAGTAACCTACGGAGTTTGGCCGAGAAACTGGGCCTACCCCGAGACTACATTGCTGGGTTCAGGGATAGAAAATTTCGACTTGGAACAATCCCGGGTACATTGCTCGTAAATTTGGCCAAGTCAGCCAGCATCTCAGTTCATCAACTGATCACCTATTTCCAGGCCCCCAATAGGATTGGGGCCCAAATGGCTTATAAGGCAGATGGAAAACCACAGGGCTACTCTGAGATTGAATACGATGAGTTCGTTCAAGGACTTGGCTTGAATGTTAAAGAGCTGGAAGCTCTCAAAAGATTGTCAGTGTCAGATGGATCAGATTGAGCTCGCTCGGCAGAAAGCCACCCAACTGCATGATGACCTAGTCGCAAAGGGCGGCGATCCAACCAGTCCGCTAAACTTCATACTGCAGGAGGCCAAGAGACGTGGCATCGAAGTTCGCGCATATTCAAAGGGCCACACTCAACTCGAGGGTGGACGGGCGCTTTTTGATGCCGATGCACACGCCATCCGCCACGAGGAAACCGGCAGCGACTTTCTCAATGCGTTTTTGATCGCCCATGAAATCGGTCATGATGAGTTCGGTAATGGTGGCGAAGCCATTCCGGCTGTGGAAGTTGATCCGGCGCGCTCAGCCGACCCGGCAGCTACCGGAGCGGAGCGTCTATTGGATTACAGCCATAAGGGCCGCCAAGAAGTTCTAATGGACCTCTTCGCTCGAGAATTTCTGTTTCCAAGATCCATGGCGCGGAAATTGTACCTTGATGAGGCGCTTTCTGCAGAACAGATATCGGAACGGCTTGGCGCTCCCTACGACATGGTCGCCGTTCAACTTTTTGATGCGCTGTTATTGCCGCAGATCGCGGCAACACCTCCTAAAATGTCGAAAACCAAATCGCTCAATCCGGAACAGAAAGAAGCTGCAACCCACGATGGCGATGCGTTGCTATTAAGAGCTGGTCCTGGGACGGGCAAAACCCAAACCCTCATTGGTCGGCTTGAACATCTCAGAGATAAGGGCGTTGATCCTGCTTCGATTTTGGTGCTGACCTTCTCAAACAAGGCAGCGAGTGAGCTCTCCGATCGGGCTTTGGACTTGTGGCCCGAGGCGGGGGGTGCCATTTGGATTGGGACTTTCCACTCCTTCGGACTCGACATCGTCCGCCGTTTTTACGACCGCCTGGACATTTCAAGTGAACCAAACCCACTTGATCCGACGGCGGCGATTGCACTGCTGGAAAACGAGTTTGTTCGACTGGATTTGCAACACTTCAAAGAACTGTATGATCCGACGGAACAGCTGAAGGATATCTTGGCTGCCATTTCGCGAGCCAAAGACGAAGTGGTCAACGCGCCGCGCTACAAGGAATTTGCAGACACAATGCGTGCGGCAGCAGTCACTGACGAGGACATTGAAACGGCTGAGCGTTGCCAGGAAATTGCACAAGTCTACGAGGTCTATGAATGGCTAAAGAAGAACGGCAATTTTGTTGACTTTGGAGATCTTGTTGCGCTGCCAACAGCCCTGGTTGAAACCGATCAAGAAGCACGCACCCTACTTCAGGATCGCTACACCCATATCTTGGTCGATGAATATCAAGACGTAAACCGGGCAAGTGTGCGTTTGCTTCGCGCCCTCAAACCAGATGGCAAAGGATTGTGGGTGGTCGGCGATGCAAAACAATCGATCTATCGATTCCGTGGTGCTTCCTCGTTCAATATGCAGAGGTTCAAAGAAGAGGACTTCCCCAACGGTTCTATCATGAGCCTTGTAACCAACTACCGATCTTTCCAGGAAATTTGTGACGGGTTTGTTGAATTTGCCAATAGCAACATGTTGGCGGCCGAAGCGAATGTTCAAGCTATCGCCCATCGAGGATCGTCGCAAACAAATCCGGCTTTTGTGGCTGTCGAAGGAAAAGGCAATGAAGTTGCCGAGATAGCTACTCGGATCGGAGCTGCGGTAGAATCAGGCATACCGCTCAAAGAGCAGGCTGTGTTGTGTAAGGCTAATGACCGGTTGGCAGATGTGGCCTCAGGGTTGGAAACACTTGGTGTACCTGTGTTGTATCTTGGACCACTGTTTGATCGTCCCGAGATTAAGGAAGCTCTTTCATTCCTGTCGCTGCTAACCGATCCGCGCGCCATGGGTCTTGCTTGTGTGGCCACAATCCCGGAGTTCGGGATTCCAATCAATGATCTATCGATTTGTGCGCAACAATTGGCCACCGGCGAAAAGTTACGCCCACTTGATTGGAAAGCACGCCTTTCCAACACCACGAATTTGACCTCTGATGGGCAACGCGGACTACAATCGGTCTTTAGTGCACTTAAAGGACTTAGTGAGACATCAACTCCCTGGCGCGCATTTGCAACGATTTATCTAGACAATACGGATCTGGTGCGTGGACTGTGCAACCAGGCTCAAGACGGAATGCAATTGCCTGCTATTGCCGTATGGCAGTTCCAGAACTTCCTTCGCTCGGTCCGGATAGACGGCGAAGGATACCCTGTTACTCTACTTCTTGATCACATCCGCAGACTGGTCATCCTTTCGGACGAGAGGGATTTGCGTGATTTGCCGTCAGCTGCCCAGTCCCTGAATGCTGTTCGCTTGATGACCATTCATGGAAGCAAGGGTCTTGAGTTTAAAGTGGTGCATCTTCCCAGCCTGACAAGTCGATCAATGCCTTCCGCGTATCGGCAAACCACACCCGCACCACCTGACGGAATGATTGATGGACCGATCCATAGCGGAAAAGGCGCGGTGCGCGCTGGTCACGATGAGGAACAGGAGTGTCTTTTCTTTGTGGCTTTATCCCGGGCGGAAGATATGTTGCTTTTGTACTCCTACAACAAGCGATCGAAGTTTATCGATCGCATAGCCAGCAAGTTCGATTTTCCAGCACAGTTAGCCACGACGCAGGGAAGCACAACCACTGAGAAAACAGTTGGAGTTGCCTTTGAAACGCCTTTGACGATCACGCCGTCTCAGCTTGCGCTCTATGAGAAGTGCCCGCGACGCTTCCTTTTTGCCCATGTGCTGAAGCTAGGCGGCAAGCGTACAGAATCTGCATTCATGAAGATGCACGGAGCTGTTCAAAACACCATTGATGAATTGGTGAATCTAGAAAGTTCTGTGGGTTCGGAGGCGGAGCTTGAAGCGCTGTACAAGCAACATTGGGAAGCGAGAGGGCCGGCTGACCATGGCTATGCGTCCGACTATGAACGCGCAGGGCGCCAGCTCCTCGCTTATCTATTCAAGTTGCGGCAAGGCGAGACGCCGCAACCGCCTAAAGATCTTGTCTTGAACGTGGGTCACGCTCACATTGTCGTGCGACCCGATGAATGCACGATCAGTTCTGACGGCAAACTTGTTCTACGGCGCATAAGGACGGGCCGACAGACCAAGACGTCAACAGATACAGTGGATGCTGCCGCTTATCAACTTGCAGCGGGATCAGCAGGCGACTTCGAGATTGTCTTTCTTTCCAGCGAAAATCGCAGCTCCGTAGAAATGGGCACGACCAAGCTCAATAATCGCAGGAAACAAATTGAGGTGGCGGCGGAGCGTATCCACGGCGGATCATTCCCGGCATCGCCCAAACAGCCGGCGCGCACGTGCCCGCGTTGTCCATACTTTTTCATTTGCAAAGAGGTTCCATCGGGAGACCTCTCGAAAAAAAATCTGAACTGACTTACCGGTTTTCTGGTCCGACAGCGATTGTCCTTGTGAAGGCGCTGACATGAGGTCTGCGTTCGACAACTTCATAAGGACTAACACAATGAAACCGCAAGGAAATGATCCTCGCTTCCCAGTTCTCATCGCCGATGAGGGCCTCAACTTCAAAAAGCATGTCTTCGATGACCCAAAGGTTCTCGGTCGCCAGTTGATAGAAGCTGCTGGCGGACATCCTGTTGATGAGCATGTGGCGATCGCCATCCTGCCAAATGGGGACTTCGAAGACATTCGCCTCGACGAAAGCTATGACTTGCGCGGGCGTGGTGCTGAAAAGGTCTTGGTGACCCGCACCGATCGCGTGTTCAAGTTCAGGATCGACGATAAGGATCTTGAATGGCCACGCGCGTGCATCAGCGGCTTTGTTCTGCGCAAGCTTGCTGACCTGCCGGCGAACTACAATCTTTGGCAGGAAATCCCAGGGCAGCAGGACCGGAAGATTGCTGACAGCGATGTCATCAATCTCGATGCAAAGGGCGTGGAGCGGTTCATCTCGCTCATCGATCAGACGACGGAGGGGGACACCCTTCCGTCATTTGATCAGACTTTTCTGGTAGACCACGGTTATCAGTTCGAGGTTATTCAAGAAGCCGGCAAGACCGGCATAATCTTGAAATCGCTCGTCTTGCCCGAGGGCAAGTTCAACGTTGAAACCGCAGATATCCTCGTACTCCTGCCGACCGGATACCCTGATTGCGCACCGGACATGTTCTACGCCTCACCGCATTTGACGTTGGCTTCCGGTCAAGTTCCGAAAGCCTGTTCGGCTCAACTCAGCCATGCCGGGCGTGTTTGGCAACGCTGGTCACGTCATAACAACGCCTGGCGGCCAGGAGTCGACGGTCTGCGCACTATGGCGGCGCGGATCAAAACAGCACTGATGGAGGCACGGGCATGAAGGGCATGCTGGATGTTATTCTGGCCGGTCCGCAGGAAGCCGACATCCGGTCCCTGCTCACGCAGGGCGCCGGTGCCGAGCGTTCCGCCTACATGCTGTTCGGGCAGGCTGCGATTGAAAACGACCCGTGGACTGAAAAGGCACGAACGCGTCTGATTTCGCACCGCTTCCTCAACCTCGATGACACCGATGTTGTTTCGACCTCGGAGCGCCATGTGACCTGGCAAACCGACAGTTTTATGCGCTTGCTTGGTCGTGCCACGTCGGAAGGATTGGTTCCCGCAATTGTACACACGCACCCAAAGGGCCGGGCCCGGTTTTCCAAACAGGATGACCGGAACGAGGCGGAACTTGCCCGTACCGCGTTGATCAAAGGCGCGCCCGGCCTGATCAGTGTTTTGATTGCGGGCGATGGCGAAATCGCAGTGCGGATTTGGCGCACAGCCGACAAGCCGACGGACATCACCCGCATCCTCCACACAGGACCGCGTCTCGCGATCACCGCAAAAGACGGGAGCGATCTCGACTTCCTCGATCGCCAAACACGTCTTTTCGGTGCTCAAGCCAATGCAATGATCACGCGGTTTCGCTGCGGCATCGCAGGTGGTGGAGCCACAGGTAGCGCCGTATTGCCACAGCTTATGCGACTTGGCGTACGTCAAACGGTAATGTTTGAAAGAGACCGCGCCGAAGACACCAACCTCAATCGGCTGCATGGCGCCCGTCTCGAAGATGTGGTCGCCGACAGGTTAAAGACCGATATTCATGCTCGAACGGTTTCAGAAGCTGGGCTTGGCATGTTTTTGGTGACCATCGATGCTTGGGCTGGCGACCCATCCACATGGGACGCCCTAAAATCCTGTGACGTCATTTTTTGCTGCACGGATGACCACGCCGGGCGGCTCTTTCTGAACCGTTTTGCCCGTTTCTATGGCATCGCCGTCATCGATGTTGGCCTTGCCATGCAACGTCGAGATGATCAGTCTTTCGATCTCTTCGCACGGGTTACAACCCTTGTACCCAGGCATCCTTGCCTGCTGTGCGGCGGCTTCATCAATCCGCAGCGCGCGCGAGAGGAGGCACTCCGGCGCAACGACCCTCGTGCCTATCAGAAGCTGAAAGATGAAGCCTATGTGCTTGGCGAGGGCGATCCCTCCCCTGCTGTTGTGACTTTCACAACAGAAGCCGGCTGCATGGCAGTCAACGAATGGCTGACAGGTATTACCGGTTTTGCAGGGCCCATGACGCAGACGCGAATACGTCGGTTTCACGCCCGCGATGAACGGTTTCCAAAAATCTCATCGCGACCACGCTGTCCGAGTTGTGATGCAGCAGAAACTCTGGGTCGGGGGGATATAACGCCCTTTCTGGACATGGTGACCTAACATGAAAAAGCTACTGGCAAACTTGCTTCGGCAGCTTGGTATGCTGCGTTTTGATTTTCTGGTGACCAAGCAGGATTCCTTTCCGCAGACGCCTGAATCGGACGAGGAAGTCATTTTGGTGGAAAGCGGCGCAATTCAGAAATGGGCCTGCTTCTCTTGTCCCGGTGGCTGTGGTGAGAGAATTTCCCTGTCGCTCAATCCTGATCGACGACCACGATGGCGCATTGAGACAGATTTTTGGCAAAGACCGTCTCTCCATCCGTCTGTGCACCAGCAAAACGAATGTGGATGCCATTTCTGGGTCAAAAAAGGTCAGGTTTACTGGTGCAAAGATGGACAGCCAGAAACACACATCGGGAAAGCGAAATGATTCAAATGGAACTCGATGGAACAAGACAATCTGCGTACCTCCAGATGCGACACGCACTATTGGAGGCATACCCGATGTGTTTTTGGCAAGCCTCAACGGCGGATTTTAAGATACCGTCGCGCAGAACAAAGTTTTGACCTAAGGTGTTACCTGTTACCAGCTGATTGCCTGAAGTTTTACGCAACTCCTGTATCGCTTCGCAATGTCCGCTCTTCAGGTTGTGAGTCCAGTCGTTCCGCATACGCAGCGAATAACCGCTTTCCGCCCGAACCGGCAGCCTAAGCCCGGATGAACCTCGAGGTCCCTTGAATGGCCGCTTTGGTCGACGACACCCAAGATTTCACACCTGCAGGACATTACCGCTTCCTGCCCAAAGTGGCTTTCCAGATCAGTTTTCTGCAGCTGACAAGCATTTTGCACACCAGCCAGTGTGCCATTTCTAGAATCATATGCTTCTAGAAACCTATTTTCCTAGGATATTATAATCCTAGACTTATAGAATAGTAATAATATATATTCATATACATATACCTTTATAGATAAATATAAAAAAATATTCGCCATCATTGAAATTAACTTTCTATTAAAATTAAATAAAACAACGAATCACAATCAGAATCAACACGAAATAAGCTTCAAATTTCCCCACGACAGACCATGTTAAACTACAAATATATGATTATATGATCCTATGTTTATTCATTTATATATTCCTAGAAGTATAGAAACCTAGGATTCTATATATCTAGAAACCTAGAGATCTATGATTCTAGGCCATTCACACAAAATTTCGCGTCGCCCAACAGCGCCCTTTAAAAAAAATTCATAATTATTTTTTGGTTTCGCCAAAATCGAACCTACTTCCCTTCCATTTCAATTATTCAACCGGAATGGAAGGAAAGCCAATGCCTGAACCCTATATAATTTCTGTCGTCTCCCAGAAGGGAGGGGTAGGCAAAAGCACAATTGCCCGCATGATCGCCGTCGAATTTGCGCTGATGGATGGTGGCAGCTTCAATGTGTTGCTTGCGGATATGGATCCATCACAAGCGACTTCATATTTATGGTCAGAACGGCGGAAGGAAAACGACTATAATCCAGATATCCATGCCAGACCATATTCAAGCCCAGATCAGCTACTTGCTGATGCGGACAAATATCACATTGTTGTCATAGATGGCGCACCCAATGCATCCCGCGACACTCTCAAGATTGCGCAATTGGCCCATGTTACCATCATTCCCACCGGCACATCGCGCGACGATCTGGTCCCGACGATCAAATTAGCCTACGAACTCGAGCAAAATGGCATATCACCGGGCACCATCGTCTTTGGTCTCAACCGCCTTGGCTCCAGCCCTGTCGAAAATAATGAAGCCAGAGACTATCTCGAGCAGACTGGCTATCGTGTCGCAAAAGGTGAACTGCGCGACATGGTGACCTACCGTCGAGCAAGTGATCTTGGTCGAGCGATCACAGAAACATATCTCGGAGAACTCAATCATCGCGCCCGTGAATTCTTCCGATCCCTGTTGAAAGAGTTGCTTGACGCCGACCAGGAACAAGCGAGAGAACGGTGATGCCTCTAAAAAAGCCAGCCATCGAAAATTCAAACCGCAAAGGCAACCCTGAAGCAGACCTGCGACAGGCGCCGACAAACAATCTGATCAAGCAGCCAAGAGGCAAGATCAGACAGCTCAATATACTCGTCCCAGAAGAAACCCTGCGTGATTTCAAGATGACCAGCTTGGCTCGCAACATGACGATGGGACAGCTATGGCAGCTGGTGTGGGATGATTGGAGAGCAAAAAATCCATAAACCAACCATCGTCATTCGAAGTGACGTAGCGTCAGATGTCAAAATTGATCGAGGCCACATCCAATCAGCCTCGATCCAACCCGTTTGTCTTTACCAGTCAGAATGCGGCGAAACAGCTGCAAATTTTTTTACAAATATTTTTTTAAATTTTGAAACGAACTCATCTCTTCTGCTGAGAGGCGAATTAATCGTCTGAACCAGCAAGTTGGGTCCATGATGTCGATTTCCCGTCTCTCCTTGAACATGATTTGAACAGGAGACGGCAGATGAAATTTTCAGCTCGAAAATGCCAGACAAAAATTGACCCGAATTTGTTGACTGACACAAGTTGGCAAGGTGGTATCCCGCATCTGACCAACAGCAAGATCGGTGAAAATATCTGCGCCAAACATCACGGTCAAATTCGATCCCAACTGGTACAACTCGGTTATCATCTGGCCTTAACTTTGGCGTGGCACCACCACAAAAATCCCAAGCATCTGATCCACCAATCACACTCAAGATTGGGGGCGGATGTATGAGTGAAGAGAAGACAGCAAGGATACCCGTGTATGACACGGGGCCTTGCGAGGGGAGACAGGCCTCCCCTTCGAACCCCTCCGACAGCGCATGTGTAAACCACCGTACCAAGGTGATTACAATACGCTGCACAGCCGCGGAAAAAGAGAAGCTTTTTGCCTCGGCCAAGGCCAAGCGCAAGTCGACTTCGGAGATTTTGCGTGATGCGTTGGGGCTCATTGAAAGCCCCAAACGCACACGCCGACCACCCCCAAAGGTCGACCAGAAGCTTCTCGTTGCAATCCATGCAATTGGCACCAATTGCAACCAGATTGCCCGCGCCATCAATGTTGCTCGACGCCATGGTGATGTGCGTCAACTCGACGCAATCAACATCCTGACCACCCTTGTCTCTCTTGATCGGCAACTCTCATCCATCCGCCTGTCTCACTCCAAACAGGAGAATGACAATGATGCTTAAAAGCTTTGCCAGGGGTCAGGGTGGCGGCAATGCTCCGGTTAATTATCTCATAGCCCTAGATGTGCTGGCCTATGACGAAAACCGAAATGTCCTGCGCGATGAGAATGGCGATGTGATCATGAAACGCCGTGATCCGCCACCAGACATTATGCGTGGCGATCCCAATATCACGCGCGACTTGATCAACAGCTCCCCATTCGAATGGTCATATGTGTCAGGCGTTGTTGCCTTTGCGTCGGATGATAATCCGAATGAAGAGCAACAACAGGAGGTAATGGACGCCTTTGAAATGCTGGCATTCGCCGGCCTCGAACCCGAACAATATGACATTTTGTGGGTCAGGCACACGCACGAAGGCAAGGTCGAGCTGCATTTCTGTCTGCCTCGCCTAGAGCTGATATCGGGTAAATCGTTCAATCCGTTCCCGCCAGGGTTTGAAAAAGCCTTCAACAGCCTGCGCGATGTTCAGAACAAACTCCATGGCTGGGCTGACCCAGAAGACCCCTCCCGCGCCAGAGAGCGCAAAAATGTCAAAGAAAGTCAAAGCCGGGCCGAAACACGGGATGAGATCCATAACTGGATTGTGAGCGAGATAGTAGCCGGAACCATCAACAACCGGTCAGAGATGATCGACGTGCTGCGACAAAACGGCTTTAAAATTCCGCGCCCCGGCAAAAACTACATCACCGTAAAATTACCCAATTTCGACAAAGGTTTCCGCATGAAAGGAGAAATATACAATGAAGGATGGACAAGAAACGAGGCCATTGCACGAGCAATTGCTCAGGCAGCAACAGGAAGCGGAAAACCGCCGAAAAGACTTGATGGCATCAGCCTCGCAAAGCTTCAAGAACGACTTGGAAGCCATATTGATCGACGCAAAGAATACAATCAAAGCCGGTATCCAAGACCTCAAGTCCGAAGTCGAGACGCAGTTGAACCAGGAACGGATCGAGGCGCAACAGATTCAGACCCGATACGAGGAATTACTGCAGGACCTGTCAACAATCCTGAAGACGATCTACAAGAAACAAACGACAACTGCGGCAGCTTTGGAACAATTGAAAGCGCAGATGAAGAGACTGAAGATGATGGCAGCAGCGGCGATCATCTCAATGCCAGTCATTTTCTGGTTTCTGATGCCGGCACAACAGGATCATCTGCAGCAAGGCAAACCAATGCCCCTCCGGATTCCGGGCCGATATCTGATCATGGACAGAAAAACCGGCGAAATGGCCAATTGCTTGATGCTGCCGACCGGACGAAAGCCTCAATGCACGAAAGTGGAGTTTTGACCGATGCCACAAAACCATCAAGAAATCAGCCAGCCCACCTTGCTGACGCCACTCGAGCGCGAGTTGATGTCATCCATCGAAGAATTGGTGACACAATTGAACGGGTCAAACGAAGAGCAGAACAAAGCACTGCAAGATACCGTCAACTTGCTGATGCAACGGCAGGAAGCGCTCGAAGCCTCATTCAAAGCCTTTCAATCCTGTCAACTGGACTACAACACTGCTTTGATTGGTTGGGCTGGCACCCCGAACGATCAGAAAAGTCGGGCCCGCTTGTCTCAAGCGATCAATGCTCTGAAACAATTCGACCAAGCCGCTTCTTCAAAATGATCTTGAAAAATGCCGAGTTGCGGCAGCAACGCAAGAATCAGCAGCAAGAAATCGAAAGGGCCAAAGCTCGGCCCGCAACATCACCAAGGCCAATGGAGCAAGCCCGCTCCTTTGACCACCTCGATGCGGCCGACTTCGAACGCCGAATTGATCTGGAAACAGGTGAGATTATTGACGGTGACGATTATGTTGCTGACGCCAGCAACCACGACAAGCGCCCACCGGTGGGACAAAAAGCAGGGCAAAATAGTGTTGAGACTAACTCCATCGCACCAGCGCATCGTCAAAAGCCTGAAGGGCAAATAACAGAAGCAGTATCACGGAATGAAGAATTTCGACCGCCACGACCTGCCGCCCCAATCTCGCAGCCCACAAATGACAAACGGCAGGCTTCGCCTGTCTCATCAAGCGCTCAGGCCCCGAGCGAACCCAACGGTGCTAAAATCCCCCCTAAAAAGCGCCGCCGCGACAGAGGGTATGAGCGGTGATGCCGCACAAAGCAAAAGAGGGAGAAATCGACCAATCGGCTTTCATGTGGCGGTCCGGGTGACGCCACATTCAACCCGATTAGTCTGAATAACAGATGGGAGGAATGGATAGGCGGAGCATCTAAAACCTTAGGAGCTTCCATGAATGATGCAATTGTCCCGCAAATCACCCTTGATGACAGTATTCGACTGGGCAGCAGCGAAAAAGTTGAGGGTTCAGAACAAACTTGTAAGCCAGACACATGTTCGACAACCATCAATGACTGGATATCGGGTCCCACCCCCTTTATCCCGATCATTATCATCTCGGAAGAAAACCTGTTCGACGTGAAGATGTGCAACGACGCAGCCATCAAGCATCTGCAAACGGCGCTTTCATTGATCAATACCCTTGATCAAAGCTCGCTCGGCTCGATCAGCAAAGAAATCACCATGATGGCAGAAGTGGTGACAGAAAAGCGATTGTTCAACGAACAATACAGACGGTCAGTAGAGAGATTGCGGGAAAACCTGCGCAGCATTGCAAATCCCGACCAGAAAGATGTGCTCGATAAGATCTCAAAGCGTCTTGGAGAAGCACTGGCTCAGTCGGATCAGATCGATTACGCCCTTTGCCCACTCAACAACAGTGAACGCCTTTACAGCCTAGACCATTTCGAAATGATCGACTGCATCCTGCAGAATATGTGACAGCCCTTCAGCGGCACACTTCCCCAAACACCATGAGCCTAATTGCCGCCCCACACCATTAGTGGGGCGGTATGGAAGGCTTCAAACAAATTCTGAAAGACGAATAAATGACATCGATTCCCCAAAGCTTCAGACACAATATCTCTTTACAGCTTAACCAGGATACAACTGACATCAGCCGCATCATCGATATCGGGGCGGATGCGATCCGTGACGCGAGACTGGCGCTCGATTGGCTACCAGCCGATGTTCCGATCGAAGACCTATTTCAAGACATCGCACCTGTTCAGGCCTTGATTAAAGCTGTGCAGACCCGCGCAGTGCTGGAACCGGAATTTTCTGACATTGCTGATCAGGTATTGGAGCAGCTGCCTGCTGAATTTGATGACAGAGACCCAATCGAAAGACGCCTTGAGCGGGCAAGATCCAATCTGCGAGACGCCAAATATAATGCCAATCGATATCTGGATTTGATTGTCGCCGAGGCGAAACGGGCTCGATCACGCGGCTCTCATTGATCGCCAAATCCGATGTCCATTAGACCCCGCCCATCCTGAGGGCGGGGTTGAAAAAGCCACCATAGCAAGAGCAGCAACGTCAAAAACATGGTTTATGAAAATTCATGTTTTTCTGCGGGGCGAAATCGCGACCAGCAGGCTGAAATTTTCCGCCACTGCAGCGAGTAGTCATGAATCGTGGGCAAGGCCTGCTTCCACGAAATGAGAAAAATTAAAATAACCAACGATAACAGTACTTTATATCCTAAACAGAAATTAATTTTTGCTTCCAGCCAAACGAACCCACCTCTTAAGATTCAAGTTTTTTCTGCCATGGGCGAAATTTCCAGAGAGAAAAGTGCTCCCGCTCAAAAACCGCCGGTCTGGCCTCGTGGTGGCGAGCGAAAATTTCCGAAATTCTGCCAGATCATGGTGTCGTCAAGGAATTTCACCTCTTCAGCTCCAGCAAAATCGGGCCATTTGAATTTTTTAAGTCAATTAATTCAATAACTTGAATAAAAAATCGAGAAAAATTATTTTTAAATTTTTCAAACGGACTCACTTCGCTGATGCCGCCGAACAGAAAATTGCTTCGGCCAACATCGAAGAAGAGCCGTTGAACAATGCCATCAGGATCAGAATCAAAGGAATTGGGTTTGTTACATCAGGATGCACCGCGCCTAATAACGCACGGAAAAACTCCAGATGAATGGGCCGCTGTATTTGCCAGCCATGGCAGATCAGTAAGCGCCAAGACAATTGCCGCCAAAGCAAATCGGCTCAGCATTGGTGCCCGAATTGGCCGCGATTTGATTCTGCTTCCTGAACAAATTGATGTCATCTTAATGGAGAATGCAACATGCCGCTCAAAGCTTACAAACGTGGCAAGACATGGTGGGCAAAAGGTCGGGTCGAATTCAATGACCGGCCCATCACCGAATACATCCGCGAAAGCACTGGCGCATCTGAAAAGGCTGGCGCAGAAGACTGGATCCGGAACCGCACGGAGCTAGAATTAAGGCGCTACCACTTCGGTGATGAGCAGCCACCAATCACCCTAGAAGAAGCTGCTTTGCTAACCGACCTTGATCCCCAATCAGCGAAGCGCATAGTGCCCGTTGTCGAACTCTATGGTAAAAAGCGCATTAACGATCTGAACTCTGAGATTATTAGGGAGATATGCAGAACAGTTCAACCAAACAACTCCACTGACACATGGCGTCGCTGGATTCTGGTTCCTCTTAAAAAAATAGCCAGAACTGCTACCTCGACAGGACGCTGTCATAAAATTGAGTTTGACGGCTTCAACAATCTAGAGCGGGTGACTCAAGACAAGAAGCGCGGAAAACAAAGCCGCCCTCCCAAAAAACCAGGGTCACGCGAATGGCTGGCGGCGTTCAAAACAACCGCCTCACCCACTCTCTATGTCCTTGCACGTTTCATGTTTGAGACAGCATCGCGGGTCGGACAAGCGACAGCCATGACCCCATACCATCTTTCGCGCTTGGATGAGAACATCGTCATGATCCCTTGTGCCAAAGGTCATTCTGAAACAGAACTTGAAATCGACGACACGCTTGCAAATCTTCTCAGATCTCTCGAACCCAAGACCCCAAGAGGCTGGGCGAAGAAGCCGGAAAACCTGCGTGTCTTCGGTTACGCCTCCAAGGACGGCCCAACCAAAGCATGGAACAGCGCTTGCGAAAGAGCCAACATAACTAGACTTACACGCCACGAAGCTGGTCGCCATGGATTTGCTACCGAAACATTCACTCGCAAAGGAGTGGACCTTAAAGCCTGCACTGAATATGGCCGCTGGGCAGACCCCATGCTGTTCCTCAAAACCTACGCTCATGCCGAAGAAAGTACGGAAAAGGTGTTGACTGCAATTCGTACAACACCCGTACAGAAAAACGAGGAATAGAATAAAATGTTGATAAATAAGAGTAAAATAGCGTCGCTCGCAGCCCTCCGAAGGCAGAGGCCAGAGGTTCGAATCCTCTCGGGTGCGCCAATTATTTCAATGACTTAGATGAAAACGCGACCCAACCGGACAATCGGGTTCCTGTAGGGCTACAAACAAAATACCTGCCGGGCTTCTTGCACGTGACAGGTAACTGGAATTCGGTTGTCGCAATCATTGCCTACTGGTCTCGCGCAATACCAGAAATCTTTACCTCCCAAACGAGGGAAAGGTGGGGAGCACATCACATCGTGTCTGGTCTCCCCAAAAAATCTACGCTTCTTCAACGGAATCAGCCGCGATTGCAAAACTTGGACTTGGGTGGGCGTTCTTGCATGATAATATATAGCAAGGGTCCGCTCCTAGTCCTTTGCACGCTTGGTAAGGATGGAGTGTCAGCTAGAGCTAGGAAAAACGCCGTGAATTGTGTCTCCATAGGCTGCATTCCTCATGGATTCAACAGCTTTCGGAGGTGTGTTTTTAATGCATGCCGATGGTGTTTGAGTTTCGACAAGGCCTGTATTTGCATTGACTCCGTTCATCAAGGCGATAGTCAGCAAAGACAAAATTGGCACACGAGCAATGAGCCCACGTGCCAACTCTAACTTTCATCGTCTATTTCTTGCTAACGGCTTTGAAATTGTAGAAAAAGCCCGAAGGGTGAACCTTGTATCCTTCAACCCCGCTGTTTGAGGCTGCTACATAGATCTTGTGCACCAGAGGAATGATCGGCGCATCCTCCTGCAGGATTTGCTGTGCCTTGATATAGACGTCCATGGCGTCTGGTCCAACGTCCAGGCCGCGCCCCTTGTCCACCAGCGCATCGAACTCCGGATTGGACCAGTTCTGATAGTTGAGGCCAGCTTGGGAGTGGAATTGGGATTTCAGATGCAAGTCCGGATGACCGGTCATTTCCGGTGTCCAGAAAACGACCGAGACATCATAGGCGCCTTGTTTGACCTTATCGAGCATGCCCGCCCAGGTGAACAATTCGATCTTGGACTTGATGCCATGTTGCGCCAGCAGAGCGGCCATCGTCTCGGTAATCACCGACATTTCGGCACGGCTGGAATAGCTGACGATACGTAACTCAAGCGGCGCCCCGTCCTTGGACCAAACGCCATCGACCTTCTCAAAGCCTGCCTCGGCCAGCAGAACGGCAGCCGCTTCGGGATCGAATCTGTAACTGGAGACTTTGTCCGAGGACCAAGGGAACGCAGCCGGGAAGAATTTCCAGGCAGGCTTGCCGATATTGTCGAGAGCACCCTTGACCAACAGATCACGATCAACAAGCAGGTTCAGAGCCTGTCGCACCTTGCTGTCGGACAGTGGGCTCATCTCACCTGCATTGAAGGCACCATAATAGAGGCCAGCGCTTGGTTCCTTATACACTTTGAGTTTGTCGTCTGCTTCCATGCGTTGAACATCGGATGGCAACAGATGCACGACGAAATCCACTTCCCCCGTCTCCAACGCAAGGGCACGCGCATTGTGATCGGGAATGAAGCGATACACAATTTTGTCCAGAGCCGGACTGTCTCCCCAATAGCCGTCGAACCGTTCGACCACGGTTCGGTCCTGCTTTTTATAATCGACAAATTGCCACGGGCCGGTGCCGACCGGTTTGACAAACGCACCCTTGTCATCAAACGACGCGCGGGCATAGATGACCGTGATTGCATCGGTCAATTGATTGGGTAGGGCTGCGAAGGGTGCGTTGGTTTCGACCTCAAGGACAGCATCCGAGACAGCCGTAATGGCCTTGATATTCAGCAGATCCGAGGCGTAAGGCAGAAGTGCAATGACGCGTTCCAGCGAGTATTTTGCTGCGGCCGCGTTGAAGTCACTGCCATCATGGAATTTGACACCTTCGCGAAGCGTGAAGGACCAACGCGTTGGCGTTTCTCTTTTCCAGGAGGTCGCGAGACCGGGAATGAGCTTCATGTCGAAGTCGAGCTTGATCAGGGTGTCGAGAATCTCGCTTTCATTAAAGAAGCGGCTTCTGCGTGGTTTCATGGAGAGCGGCAACGCTTCCCACATGGTCGCGACGGTGAGGGTGCGGTCCCCTTGTTCAGCATGGCTGGCCGATAGGGGCACCGCCAATGCTGCAACAGCAAGCAAAGCTGTCGCCGCCCCTTTAAACAATGACCTGATTTTCATTCATGTTCTCCGTGATTTGAGTGGATTTGTGTGTGTGCCCCGGAGTCGGTCGCCATAGGCGTCTCCGAACAGATTGATCGCCATGACAAGCGCCATGATGGCCAGACCGGGAGCAAGAACGAGGTGAGGGTGAGACCTCAGGTGAGATCGGGATTCCGCAATCATCCGGCCCCATTCGGCCGTACCCGGCTCAACGCCAAGGCCAAGAAAGCTGAGCCCTGCAAAAGAGAGAATGGCCCAGGACATGGAAAAGGCCGTGACGGTGAGAAGCGGTCCGGCGATATTGGGCAGTAGGTGGTGCCGGATGATCCGAAAGCGCCCTGCCCCCAAGCTTTCTGCTGCTGCAACGTAAGTCTTGGCCTTTTCCACCATCACCATGTTGCGTACCAGTCGGGCATATTCGGTCCAGTGCACCGAGATCAGCGCAACAATGACCGCCCACAGACCAAGACCCAGAACGCCGGCAATGACCATGGTAATGGCCAGTGCCGGAAGGACCGACATCCCTTCGCAAAGGCGCATGACGCACTTATCCATGAGACCGCCCAGATAGCCAGACAGCGCACCGATGAGTGTTCCGATGCCACCTGCAAACAGGACAACAAGCAGGGCGCTGCCAACCGTAATCCGGGCACCATGCAGGAGGCGGGAAAAGACGTCTCTTCCCATCTGGTCCGTACCGAGCCAATGGATGAAGGAAGGGCTTGAAAGCCGGTTCAGAATGTCAATCGCATAGGGGTCGTATGGGGTAAACACCGGTGTCCCGATCGATGCGAGCACCACAACAAGGATCAACAGAGCCTTCAATCCGGTCCATCTTGAAAAGGACCGGGTCTGCAAATTGATGCCTAGGGTTTTGCGGAGCATCTATATGGCTCCCCGCACTCTGGGATCGATCAATGTGATCAGATAATCGACCACCAGATTGATCACGACATAGCCTGACGCGATCACAAGGAAGCACATCTGGATGAGCGGATAGTCCCTGTTAAACAGAGATTCAACCAGCAGACTGCCGATCCCGGGCCAGGCAAAAATGGTCTCGACCACAATCATGCCATCGAAAATCCGGGCAAACTGCAGTCCGGTCAGGGTAAGCGTCGAGGGCAAGATATTGGGCACCACATGGTGCCAGAGGATGCGCCGCCTTTTCATGCCTTTGGCGTTCGCGGTGCGCACATAGTCCTGAGACAGTTCATCAAGCAGGCGAGAGCGGACAAAGCGGGCAATGATGCCGGTGACCGACGTTGCAATAACCAAGGTCGGAAGAACCACATGCGCCAGTGTGCCATGGCCGGAACTGGGCAAAAGATCAAGAAAAAGCGAGAAGAACAACGCCATCAATAGCGCCAGCCAAAAATTGGGAATGGACATGCCCACCACACTCAGCGCGGTCAAGGCTCTGTCGATCCAAGCACCTGTATGGGTGGCACAGAAATAGCCAATTGGAATGGCCAGAATCATTGCTGTCGCCAGCGATGTAACACCAAGAATGAGCGAACGGCTAATGCGCAGGGCCAAATCACGCGAAACGGCCTCGCCCGTAATGAAGGATTGCCCGAGGTCTCCACCCAACGCATTTGACAGCCAGCGCCAATATTGAAGCGGCACGGGATCATTGAAGCCATTGTCTTGTGCAAATTGCGCAACAGCGGCCTGATCCGGCAGGGTTCCGTCCATCTGAGCAAGCAGAAGCACCTCTGCGAAATCTCCCGGAAGCAGCCGCAGCAAAGCAAACCCGACAATCGAGATGACAAACAGCAAGATCTCCGCCTGAACGAGACGCTGGAAAAGTTGGATCGCCATGAGACATCTCGGTTCTGGAGACAAAGGACAAAATATTCTTGAGTTTTATACTCATATTATAATTGCTTTGTCCAGATCCGCTGCTAACCTTCTGAAAGCCACGTGAGGAACTTGTCCAGAAAAGCCGTCGTCGCAGGCATGAAATGGCTGCCATGATGATAAAATGGATCAAGTGTGGTGACGATCAGCGTTCCCGGTGCATGTCTGGATACATCTTCAAACATCAGACATTCGCCATTCTGTGTGGCGATCAAACATGTTTGGGTCTCGGTCAGGGGATCCAGTGTTCCGTGCAGATGCCAAGTCGCGGCCTCCTTGGTGACATGGGCCGACATGGGGTGATTTGTGTCCACAATACGCACACCAAGATCTGCCCCTTTCTCAAGCCACCACCAGAAATTCGTGTCCATGCCCGTGAAACTGACGTCAGGCAACCACCGGTCAGGAAAGGTTTCCCCCATCACGACCAGCCGGCCACCGGCTTTCATGTAGCGTTGGAACTGCTCAGATAGCGGTGCGAGATGAAACGCATTCGTTCGGCACGGAATAATGAGCGTTTCGAACTGGGTCAGATCTGTGACAGGGACATCCCGGATATAGATGATCTCATCGAAGAAGTTTGCAAACGGCTCACACCGTAAGGATTGATGGTGATAAGAAAATCCACCATCAATCGCAGCGATGGATGTCTTCTGATTCTCGTGCGCGATTGTCTTCATGACAAAGTCTTTCTCAAGCAGCTACGATCGTATCTTTCAGGTTCGAGCTCTCACTCAACCAGTCGAAGAAATGTTGAACATGGGACAGATTTTCCGGTGAACCGATCATCAGGAAACCCCAGATATCATTGCCGGCATGAACGAAAATGCGCCCCCCACTCTCGCGCTCGACAATCCAGTCAAGCGGCCAATGGTCCGAACCGATGCTATTGATGACAATGGCGCCTTGGGGAGGTGGATTCATGCCTCGCCCATAAAAACCAGATACGCCTTTTCTGAATGACAACACTTCACCAGTGATGCCATCGAACGCAGGATGATCCCCTTCGCGATGCACAAGGAGATCGTTTCTGCCGCGCTTTGGCAGCGGCTGAAAGAGCCTGAATTCTGGCAGGAATGGCTGCACAACATGACCGTTGAACAGGACCGTCCCGCCGCATGCCAGATAGCCTTCGAACTTGTCCTTCAAGCCGATCAGATGAATCTGATCGGAATGGATGGTCAGAATGATCGTGTCATAGACCGCCCAGTTCAGGCGATCGATCTCGTATTGCTGCACGATATCGACCCGATGGCGTGCCAAGGGGGGCGGGAGGGCAGCCAATCCCACAGCAGTGTTGTCAACAAACAGAAAACGACCTTGAGTGGTTGCCATTGGCTTTCTTTCAGCAGAGCGTTGAAACGGGAAGATTTATCTTGAGTTCATGACTCATATTATTTATCGGTATTCTTGTATCCAAAACTCAATTTTTGTCAACCACGATAGGGGATATCACTCGAATGGAAAATCCATACGGCATTGCAGACCGTCAGGCACCGACAGTGGATCTAAGAGAGGGAGATTGCCCCCTTTCTTTCACGCGACAGGATTTCATCCGCTATGCCGGACCGGATCAGATCATTGCCGCGGCTCTCATGTTTCAGATGCTGAAAAAGGCTTCTGCTGAGTTGGCCAATGACGGCCTGATCGAAAGAAACGCACTGAAAGTGCAGTTAGGTTTCCCCGGCCCCGGAGTGACTGATATCATTGAGCTTGTTCTGCGCGGCAGCACCCGCAATGCGGGGAACATCACGATCAAAACCGAAGGGCTTCCAGAACAAGCCCCGGAAGCGCTGATCGGGCGTTTCTATTATGAGTTCGAATATGAAGGAAAGCGCATTGCCCTATGGCCCGTGGATGGCTATTTCACCGAGGAATTTCGCACCATGGTGCGAGGGTTTCAGCCACGCAAAGGGGATGTTTCTGAACAGAGTGCCTATCAATCCTTCAAACAGGACCTGATTTCAAGGCTTATGGCGACGAGCCCAGACGATCTGTTCAATGTGAAAATTCTGAGCCAATAAAATTGCTCAATTATGTCTGGCTGTGTGCCCTGTCATAGGTCTCACCGTTTCGCTTGCCTTTTCTTGCAGCATTTTGGTTGTCAAATTGGGTGTCTGGCCCTGCGGCAAATCGACTGCTTTGATCTAAACAATTGAAAAGTTTAGGTTAAATTCCTAATATCATGACGAAGTGAAAAGTCTGCCCTTCAACAAGGCCTCTATGAAATGGTCCCAAAAGCCATTCAGGGACGGCTCTTGAAAACTGGTTCTGAAAGCCACCTGTGATGAGGCAAGAGGATTGACCTATTGCTAACCGAATGCGATGCAAAGGACGCACGATGACCAACGACAAGACCATTGAAAATCTGAACACAGCTCTGCAAATGGAATTGAGTGCAGCCCATCAGTATCAGCTAAATGCTCAGCTGCTGGATGATTGGGGGCTGGGTAAGCTGGCCAACCAAATGCGCAAGGAAATGCGCGAAGAATGGGGACATTCTGACCGGTTTATCGAGCGCATTCTATATCTCAAAGGCACGCCCCGTATCGAGTTTGAGAAACCCCCTGTTCTGCATACATCCCTTGTCGATCTCTTCAAGGCGGATCTGGAAGATGAGGAAAATGCCATCGTCAGCTACACCAAAGCGGCCAAACTGGCCTATGACATCGGCGACATCGGGTCCAAAGCCCTGTTTGAAGAAATCGTCCTGGATGAAGAAGGGCACAAGGGCTGGCTTGAGTTGCAGCTTGATTTGATCGAGCGGCTGGGTGAGAAGACCTATTCTGCGAAATTCATGTCGACCGGTGATGAAGACGAAGAAGACGCATAAGGGGGCAGAGCGTTCGGAGGAGTGATGCTGCTGCGGCAGAGGCTGGCGTGCCGACCATCGCCGATGGTGGCATCAAATTCTCGAGCGATCTGGCCAAAGCTCTGGCGGGTGGAGCAATGGTGGGCATGGTCGGTTCGCTCTTTCAACGCTAAAAGCCAATAGGATTTAGGTCAATGAGCCCATGATTCTATTGGCTTTCTATTTTGGTACCTAAGGTCGTGAATGAGGCCGAGTTGGACATTGGAAATGGAGGTCCCTTTCGCATGTGCGAAAGTATTGCCCGTAAATCGCGCTCCTGAGTCGAGCTTCAACTGTCACCTGTGGCAGAGACTTAACTTTACTAAAAGCTGCTGTTCGTCGAAATCTCAGCAATACTGGCAATGTTGCTCAGTACACTTCCCAATTAATCAATCGAGGCAACATTTGGTTCAAAACTATCGGCTTCTTCTGCAAGGCCAATAGGTGAAACATCTTGACCACTTGCACGCTCTGACCTTATCTGAGGTGCTTTACGAATCCAAGCAGCCAAATTGGCTCCTATTTCTCCATAGAATTGGGGAACAATTCTTTCCAGCTCCACGATGAAGTTCATCTGTTGAGTAAACTTTCCACCCACATTTTCCGATAGGAAAACAAAAAATCCGTGCGGAACAAGGTGTTCTTTTGTTTCAGATGCTAGGTCTGGGTTTTGTCGTAACTCACTAACAAGATGTTGGGTCGGTTCGCTGGCTCCTGGCCAAAGCAAGCGAATATGGAGGCCGTCTACTTCTGCTGTCTTTATTTGCCGTAATAACCAGTTTAGGCGAGCTTTGGTCGATTTTTTATCATCGGGAGCTCTAAGGTACATTCCTATGTCGATAGAACGTCTCATCAGATCGGCAGTGACTTCAACTGGAGCGGCTGCGTCGGGAATAGCGAGAGCGCATTTTAGGCAGTGACCATCTCTTAGTTCGGCCAGTTCATCCTTTTGTCGCTGGGCTGGGTTCCCCATGTGCTTTCGTGGTAACTTCTCTGATACACCCATTCCCGTCATTCGGCTAAGAATCAAGGACAAGTCACGGGTTTCTTGGTGCCATGCTTCCAAAACGGTTTGTACTACGGGTGATTTCATTGGGATCGCACCACCACTTGCAACAAGTTTGTTTAGTTCTCCCCACTCTTTTGGCATACGCTCAAAACCTTTAACGCCGGCACTATCATGGGTCAAAAATCGACGTAACTCATTAAGCAGCAACAACTGATCAACGTCAGCAATGCCGCCTCCAGAAACTAGCAAGTCAGCAGTTGTCAGGACGTGCATCCATGACCAATGAAAGACTGGTACTTTTGATCTGCTTTTTCGAATAAGCTCGACCGGGTGACTGTCTGGTGAAGTCGCAAATTGATTGGAAATAGATATTACGCAATCGATGTCGTTATCCTTAGCGAGCTTTCGATAGCGTTCAATTTGGTCTGGATCCAAGTCATTATTACCTACCTTGGCTTCCACTAGCGCACGCCATTGCCGTTTTCCAACGTTCAACACCATCAATCCATCTGGCCGATCTCCAATTTCAGATGACTGGTTTTGGAAAACGACTTCGGTGAAAGCATCAATAGTCGCTCGCTTTCCAACTCTCTGTCCGACTGATGCCAGAAGTTGTGCGCCGAACTCATCTACTTTGCATAGGCAAGACAATACAATGGAGGTTGTTCGTCCTTCTTTGGAGGTTGTTGAAAGAACAGGAAATAGTCGAGCAGGCTCACCTTGCTTCAAATATTCGGGTAACTGTTCCGCACTCATTTCCATCCTCCTGTAAAATCTGTTTTCACAAGCTATAGGAGCAGAGTTTAGCCTATTCGGTCAACTATTGGGTGTATTGATTGAACATAACAGACCAATGTTGTTGATAATGAAGCTTTGGTTGACCTACGAGAAGGAGAAAATGTGTATCAGTTGGCCTATTTAGCTGGCAACATCAAGGATCTTGCACTCGAAACGAATGACCACTTCCCACCAAAACGGCCTGATACATTTTCGGAACACTAGAAATTGCTGCACCGCCGTGAAGGTCTCCTTCGTCCGCACACCCGCCTTTGACCCTACATATTTGCTGCGCTTCCGTCGAGTGCCTGGACTGGGGAAGCCACCTGACCAGCTCTGTCTGGTACCACATCGCAGCCAGCCTTGCCATCATTCACATTGGCAGGGATCACCACATCGACCATGATGCAATCGCCCACGCTCTTGGGATGGAATACAGCGAGATTGAGATAGTAGGGCAGTCATACATGGATCGCTGCACCTGTTCATGAATGCGATCAGATAAACGAACGCAGCTACTTCGTGATACGCATAATTGAATTGGCCCGGGTCGAAACGATCTTCCGAGCTTTTTTCAAAGATCAGTCTGACATAGCCCGTATTGCGACACTCAGCCCGATCCCGACATAACATTCAAACCAACCGCAGCATGCTCAGCGGTCAGGTGACGATCCGCTGAATTGACCGTCATTCTCATTTCCCTGAGCTCCGCCAGCATGCAAAGCGAGCGGTTACTTGAGCGACAAGAAGATGGCGTCGAGCACCTCGATGTGATTGTTGGGATCGTCACCTTCTGAAATGGCCAAGGCCGCCCTGTCGAAAAGGGCTGACAATTGAATGGTCAAGGCATCAAGCGGCAGTCGCTGGATCTCACCGGCCTCCATTGCTGCCGCAAGACCCAATCGCAACGTATCCGCCGACGTTTCTCGGTCGATCTGGTCGATCTCCCTTTGTCCAAGCACAGCCGGGCCATCACGGAGCATGATCCGAACGCGCCCCTTGTCGGCCATTGCTTTGAGATAGCCGCGACTGCCTTGCTTCAGAGCCTCCACGGCCGCTTCCGGTTCTGTCTTCGCCGATCTGGTAATTTCCTCTGCAACCGCCCGGTATTCTTGCGTGATGACGGCCCGAAAGAGCGCCACCTTGTCCTCAAAGTGATGGTAGAGCGCGCCGCGTGTCACGCCCGCAGCCCTGACGATCTCCGGTGTTGAGGTTTCAGCATAGCCTTTTTCTGCGAATAGCCGTCTGGCCGCGTTCAGCAGCGCCGAACGTGTTGCTTCGGTGCGGTCTTTGTTGGAGCGGATTACAGAATTTTGTTGCATACATGCAGCCTGTATGTTTATTGAGGTATATACATACAGACTGTATGTTTTACACAAGGGAGAAGCAACATGAAATGCACGCAATATTATCCCGTCATCCAAACCAAGGACGTTCAGGCAACGAAGGCTTTCTATGTCGACAACTTCCGTTTCAAGGTCAGCTTCGATGCGGACTGGTACTGCCATCTCCAGTCAAGCGAGGACCCCAAGGTCAACATCGCAATCCTGAAAGGCGATCACGAGACGATCCCCGCCGAGGGGCGTGGGTCCACGGCAAGCCTGATCCTGAACTTCGAGGTCGAGGACGTTGATGCCGAATTCGAGCGCATTAAGAAGGCGGGGCTACCCCTTCTGAAACCCCTGACGGATGAGGCCTTTGGCCAAAGACACTTCATCACGCGCGATCCAAACGGGGTCCTCATCGATGTGATCAAGCCAATTCCCCCTGTTGGTCAGTTCGTCGATCAGTATGCCACCGACGCTCTGCCCGCCTGACCAATGCACAGCGAGGCTCGAACGCACCATCCGGGCCTCGCATGCGATAGATACCATAAGCCCAGAATCCGGTTCAGTTCAGACCCGGCCGCAACTACTCAAACTCCCCGAGTATTTCGTGCTGAAGCTCGATCCGTTCCATATGCGCTTTGCCGCGGGCCCCGGCCTTTTGCAGACTAACGAGCGCCAGATAGCGCGACAGACTGAGCGCAGAACCAGCGCTATCCAAAGTGGAACTGGTTTCCACTTCGGTGAAAAATGTCCAACTGGCCAAACCGGGCAATCCACGCGCAGTGGGATCCGTGAGCAGAAGAATCTGGATGCCCTTTTCCTTGGCGGCCTTCAGAATGGTCTCCAGCCGAGAGGGCCGCCGCCTCAAGGCAAAAACAATCAGCAGATCTTCTTCCAGAAAATCTCCCACATATTCGCCCATTGTTTCTCCACCCGTCGGTAGCAAGTGGACATCGCCGCGAAACTGCAACAATTGCCATCGCAAGTAATTGGCCAGAAAATGGCTGTTGCGGTAGCCGAGCAAATAGATCCGCCTCGCTGCAACAATCCGCTCTGTCACGACCTCCACATCTTCTGGATTGAGCCGCATCAGGCTTGACTGCAACAGATAGGTTTCCTCGGCCAGATAATCGGCCACCGAAAGGATATGTTGCGGCGCCTTGCTTTCCATATAGAGGGGGGAGCCCCAATGGGTTGTCTCGCGCGCCAGAAGCTTGGCCTCATCGAAGCTGGCAAATCCCAAGCGGCGAAACAGACGGGTTCCAGCAGCCTTCGATACGCCGGCAAGCGACGTCAACTCGGTGGCCGTATACAAACTCAAATCCCCCGGCGATTCCAAGATTGCATCTGCTAATTTCCGTTCGGAATCAGGAAGTTGCTCATAGTGTTCATGAATTCTGACTTCGATTGATTTTGCGCGAGAATCGCCCATTTCGGCCTCTTTCAATTTTTTTCATCAACACTTTATTTGAAACTGACGTTTCAATCAATATTGACATTTCGATACATCAGTTTCAGTATTTCTGCAAAGTACAAAAGAAGACCGGGAACAGCGTTATGGATCTTTATGCCACGAAGGCTCTTTCATGGAGCCGGCGCCTGAATTGGTTTGTCGAGCGGCTTTGTGTCGCTCTTCTAATCCTGTTGGTTCTGGATGTCTGGCTGGGCGTCCTGGTCCGTTACCTCCTGCCGCTGGGCTGGACATTCACCGAAGAACTGGCCCGTTATCTGATGATCTGGATGGCTCTTTTGGCAGTTTCGAGTGGAATATCGCACAGAGAGCATATCGGCGTGCTGGTGATTTTCGAACGCTTCCCGCCGAAAGCGCGTAAATGGCTGGCGGTTCTGTTTGATCTGCTGGCCTTTCTTTTCTTCGCGATGGTCTTCTTCTACGGGCTTGGCTTTGTCGAACGTGGATTTTCCCGTTTCACGATGATTGCCCAGATCCCCAAGGGATGGCCCTTTATGGGCGTGCCTCTCGCTGCTGCCTTTGCCTGTGTCCAGCTCGCTTTGGTCGCCATGCATGACTTCTTTTCCGATGACGGTGTGACCGCCGCCGAACGCGTGGAGATCTAAGCGATGATTTTGGTAGCTGTAACCTTTTTTGGCCTCCTCGCCATCGGCATGCCGGTTGGCTTCGTGCTTGGCATTGCCGGCATGGTGGGCATCATGGATATGGGGGGCGGCAAGTTCCTCTCCATGGCACCGGACCGCATGTTTGCCGGGCTCGACCTCTTTCCGTTCCTCGCTATGCCCTTCTTCATCCTCGCAGGCGAGATCATGAACCGCTCGGGCATCACCCACAATCTTGTTAAATTCGCAGACGCTCTGGTCGGCTGGCTAAGAGGTGGCATGGCCCATTCCAACATGGTCGCCTCGGTCATGTTTGCCGGGCTGACCGGCGCCGCCACCGCTGATGCCGCCGCCTTTGGCAACACTTTGGTGCCTGCCATGGTCAAGCAGGGCTATTCCAAGCCATTCGCCTGCGCTGTCACGGCGGCAGGATCGATCATCGGCCCCACCATTCCCCCCTCGACCCTTGCCGTGATTTATGGCTCACTGATGGGCGTCTCCATTGCCGGTTTGTTTGCGGCAGGCATTTTGCCCGGCCTTCTCATTTGCCTCATCTGCATGGCCGTGATTGCTGCCCTTGGCGAAAAGCTGAACCTGCCCAAATCCGGCAAACGACCAAGCCTGATGGCCATTTTGAAGGCCTTTCGCCAGAGCCTGCTTGCCCTCGTCCTTCCCGTCTTCATTCTGGGATCCATTCTAGGGGGCATTGCCACCCCGACCGAAGCCGCCTCCATCGCGGTGGCTTACGCGCTGTTTGTCGGCGGCGTCATCTATCGCGCACTGACCTTCAAGGACCTGTATGAAATGATGGTGCGGACCACCCGCATCACTGGGGTGATTTTCCTGATCATCGCGTCGGCCTCCATCCTTGGCTGGTGGCTCACCTACAACCAGATCCCCCAAGCCATCGCCGACTTCTTCCTGACGGTCTCGGACAATCCAAAGGTCATCATCGGCATGATCGTCCTGATGCTGCTTTTCATCGGCCTGTTCATGGATATCAACGCCACCCTGATCATTCTGGCCCCGGTTCTGGCGCCCCTGACGGCAGAAATCGGCATGAACCCGGTTCATGCGGGCATCATGATCATTCTGGCGCTCAATATTTCCTTGATGACACCACCGGTTGGCGCCTGCCTGTTTGTGCTGGCTTCGGTCACCAAGGAAAAAATCGAAAATATCTCCAAATCCCTTTGGCCATTCCTTCTGGCGGAAGTCATCATCCTGATGCTTGTTGCCTTCTGGGAAGACATGACTTTGTTCGTGCCGCGGCTGCTGGGCATTCAATAAACCAAAAAAAGTACGCAATCCTCTTCCAACCAACGGAGCAAGCAATGACTTTCCTTCCTTCCCTTAAGTCGCTCACCCTGGGTGCCGCAGCATTGGGCCTGATGGTTTCCTCCTCACTCGCCGCCGACGTCACCATCCGCATCGGCCATCTTAATCCGGCTGATCCGACAGAAAGCCATTCCGGTGCCATGACCGCTGTCTTCAAGTCTCTCGTTGAGACCGCATCGGGTGGCGAGATCGAAGTCAAACTCTTCCCCAACGGCCAGCTGGGCAAAGACAATGAAGTGATCCAGCAGGTGCGTGATGGCATTGTCGAGAGCTGCATCTCGTCCGCCGGTGGCGTGGCCCAGCATTATCCGCTGGTTGGTGTCTTCGACATCCCGTTCGCCTTCCCCAACATTGCTGTTTCCAACAAGGTCATGTCGTTGCAGAGTGACTTCGGCAAGAAATTTGCAGCCGATCTCGACGCCAAGACCGGCCTGAAAACCCTCTCCATGCTGGATTCAGGCGGCTTCTTTGCCTTCACCAACTCCAAGAAGCCAATCAAGACCGTCGCCGACATGGAAGGTCTGCGCATCCGCACCATGACCCTGCCAACCCATCAGGCAATGATTGACTCCCTTGGCGGTCAGGCAACCCCTCTGCCTTGGGCCGAAGTCTATACCGCCCTGCAAACCGGCGTCGCTGATGGCCAGATGAACCCGATTCCGGTCATCGCCTTCGCCAAATTTGACGAAGTCCAGAAATATCTCTCCATCACCAACCATGTCATCACCCCATATCTGTGGTTCATGAATGGCGAATTCTACGCAAATCTGAAGCCTGAACACAAAGCGATTGTTGATTGGGCAACCGAAGTGGCAACCGAAGCAGGCCGTGGCACCTCCCGCATCATCGAAGCCTCCAGCAAGGGCCTGCCGAAGCTGGCGGAAAAAATGGAAGTCAATGCGGTCTCCCCTGCAGAAGCTGCCAAATTCGCTGAAGCCGCACAGCCTGCCGTGCGCAAGCTGATCGAAGAAAAATTTGGCGCAGAAGGCACCGCCATGCTCGAAGCCATGTTGGCTGAGATCGAAAACGTAAAATAATCCTATCTAAGACGCGAGACGGCGGGCATCAGTCGGCCGTCTCACCCTCCCCCACCGGTTTTTCTGCTTTTTGCACTTTGCATCCGACACCGGGCCAAAATCAAAAGAACCGAACAAACCCTCGGACCCCATCATGCCTTCCATTTCCCTCAAAAGAGCCGCAAGCAACCCCAGCGCTGCCCGGCAATTGCCAACCATGCCGTTTGAAGCGGATGGTCTGGCCACGGCCCGCAGCGTCATCCATGGCTGGCAGGGCTACGCGCCGACCGAACTCAAAAGCCTGTCCAATCTGGCAGACGAACTCAATGTTGGCACCATCTATTTCAAGGACGAATCCACCCGCTTTGGCCTTGGCAGCTTCAAGCCCTTGGGCGGTGCCTATGCCGTCAGCCGCTGTCTGGCGCGCACCATCGCCAACAAGACAGGACAGCAGCCGCTCGACTTATTCTCTGATGAGGCAAAGGCCCATGCAGCCGAGATGACGGTGACAGCCGCCACCGACGGCAATCATGGCCGCTCTGTCGCATGGGGCGCACGGATGTATGGCTGTCGATGCGTGATTTTTGTTTGCGCCTCGGTCAGTGAGCAGCGCAAAAATGCCATCGCCGCCTATGGCGCCGAAATCCGCGAAGTGGATGGCAGTTTTGATGACGCGGTTCGTCTGGCTTCCGTGACAGCACAAAAAGAAGGCTGGCACGTCATTCCGGACACTGCAGACAGTTTGAACGAGGATGCAGCGGCGGCCCCGCGCGACGTCACCCAAGGCTATATGCTGGTCGTCGATGAAGCGCTGGCTCAGCTTAAGGACCAACCACCCATCACGCATCTCTTCTTGCAAGCCGGGGTCGGCGGTCTGGCATCGGCCAGCGCGGCCCGCTTCTGGCAAGCCTATGGCACAGAGCGCCCGATTACGGTCATTGTCGAGCCGGATCAATGCGCCTGCTGGTATGAAAGCCTTGTCGCAGGCAAGCCGGTGGCCGTGACGGGAGACATCGATTCCGACATGGCAGGGCTGGCTTGCGGCGAGGTTTCGATGATCGCCTGGCAAATTCTGCAAACCGGTGCCGACCACATGGTCACCATCACCGACGAAGCGGTCCCCATCCTGATGACCTATTTGGCAAAGAAGGGATCCGATGCCCGCCCCATCGTGGCCGGAGAAACCGGCATATCAGGTCTGGCCGGTTTCATCGCCTGTGCGCAGGACAAAGACATGCGAGCCCGCCTTGGCCTCGGGCCAGACAGCCGGATTTTCGTCATCGGCAGCGAAGGCGACACGGATCCGGACAATTACAAAACCATCGTCGGACACTCTGCCGCGGAGATTTTGGCACAATGACACAAGCTGAATTTAGCAATATGCGCATCAACCTTGATCGCCTTCTATCCCGCTTAAAAGCGCTGGGACAGGATGGGGCTCTGGAGGGCGGAGGCGTGTGTCGACTGGCGCTCAGCGACACCGACAAGCTCGGCCGGGATCGGGTTTCTGGATGGATGCGTGAACTGGGCCTTGAGGTCTCCATCGACAAGATCGGCAATATGATGGCCCTGTTGCCCGGACAGGAAGATCTGCCCCCAGTGGTCATTGGCTCCCATATCGACACGGTCGCAACCGGTGGCCTTTATGATGGCAATCTTGGCGTCTTGGCCGGGCTGGAAGTGATTTCGGTGCTCAGAGACAGTGGCTATGTGCCCCGCCGTCCCATTGTCGTGGCAGCCTTTACCAATGAAGAAGGCTCACGCTTTGCACCCGACATGATGGGCAGTGCCGTGGATCGCGGCAGCCTGCCACTCGAAGAAGCCTTGGCAATAGCGGATGCCGATGGCCTTGTGGTCGGCGATGAGCTTGCCCGCATCGGCTATGCTGGCGAGGCCGAACCGGGGCATATCAAGCCCCATTGCTTCTTTGAACTGCATGTGGAGCAAGGCCCGGTTCTTGAGGAAGAAGGCTTAGAGATCGGCGCCGTGACCGGTGTGCAGGGGATCAGCTGGACCGAATATACTGTCACCGGCGTCTCCAACCATGCGGGCACCACCCCGATGCGCCTGCGCCATGATGCTGGCTTTGCCGCCGCCAGCATATCTGTCGCCGCACGCGCTGTTGCGGGCGAGATCGGCGAGGATCAAGTCGCCACCGTCGGCGTCACCGAACTGGACCCCAATCTTGTCAATGTCATCGCCCGCAAGGCACGCTTGACAGTCGACCTGCGCAACATTGACGAAGCCAAACTGCAAGCAGCCGAGAAAAGCCTGACGGACAAAATAGAGACGATCGCAGAGAGCGAAGGCGTGGAGATCACGTCACGCACATTGGCCCGGTTCGAACCGGTCATTTTCGATGACAGCATGGTCGATCTGATCGAAAGCATGGCCAAGGATCAGGGCTATTCCGTCCGGCGCATGGCCTCAGGTGCTGGGCATGACGCGCAGATGTTTGCGCCCGATTGCCCAACGGCCATGATCTTTGTGCCCTCCGTTGGCGGCATCAGCCACAATATCAAAGAATATACGACACCGGATCAATTGCAGGCCGGTGCCAATGTGCTGCTGCAAGCAGTGCTTTCCAAGGCCGAAGAAGAATAGAAGGATCAATTGAATGTCTCGTCCCATCAAGATTGCCGCCGCCCAATTGGGCCCGATCGCCCGAGATGAACCGCGCAGCGCTGTTGTCAAACGCTGTTTGATCCTGATGCATGAAGCCAAGGCGAAAGGCGTTGAACTGATTGTCTTTCCCGAACTGGCCCTGACCACCTTCTTCCCGCGCTGGTATCTGGAAGACCAGACTGAGGTCGATGCCTTTTTCGAGACCGAAATGCCAAGCGCCGAAACCCAGCCGCTGTTTGATGCCGCCAAGGAACTCTCGATGGGATTCTATCTCGGCTATGCAGAGCGTGTGCCGGGAGAAGACGGCGACCGGCATTTCAACACCACCATTCTGGTGGACCAACAGGGCGAGATTGTCGGAAAATACCGCAAAATCCATTTGCCGGGCCATGAAGAGAATGAACCATGGCGGCCTTTCCAGCATCTGGAAAGACGCTATTTTGAATCGGGCGATATGGGCTTCCAAATCTTTGATGCCTTTGGCGGCAAGGTGGGCATGGCCATTTGCAATGACCGTCGCTGGCCCGAAACCTTCCGTGTGTTGGGGCTGAAAGGCGCAGAAGTCGTGCTGATCGGCTATAATACGCCACGCCACTATCCCCCTGCCCCGGAACATGACCATCTGCAGGATTTTCACAATCATCTGGTGCTTCAGGCAGGAGCCTATCAGAATGGCACTTGGGTGGTGGGCGTCGCCAAGGCGGGCATCGAAGAAGGCTGCGACCTGATCGGCGGATCCTGTATCATCGATCCGACCGGCACGATCGTCGCCAAGGCTGAAGGCGTCGGCGACGAGTTGGTTATTGCCGACTGTGACCTTGATCGCTGCGATGAAATCCGCAAGAAAATTTTTGACTTCCGCCGCTATCGCGAGCCGGACAATTACGCACCCATCACAGCCCCAAAGGAAACCGGGCCGAAACAATAAGGGCAGCAGGATATGACCTTCGTCTTCAAACCAGACATCATCAATGAAGAAGCCCTCAAGCCGGTGCGTGAGGCCTTTCAAAACTACAATATCCGCCTGCCGCTCTTCGCAGAATTGGCAGATCCGGTTCCGGCCTTCTCCGCACTGGCCACTGACATGGCACAGGTGGACCCGGACACGGCAGATCCCCGCAACCTCTTGCGGGTGCACTGGCACAATGATGCAAGCCGCACAGGGCTTGTTGATGTGCCCGAGCATATCGTCCTGCCTTCTGAGCTGACCGGCGTGGAGGCAAAAATCGTCGTGGCTTTGGGCAATCGCTTCCCGATGATCCATGCCCACAAGGTGCTGCCAGCCTATGCCTGCCTCGTCCAGCGACTGGTTTCGGGCAATTTCAACCCCTATTCAAACCGGGCTGTCTGGCCATCCACGGGCAACTATTGTCGCGGCGGCGTCGCCATTTCCCGCATTCTTGAATGCCACGGCGTGGCGGTTCTGCCCGAGGGCATGAGCCAGGAGCGCTTCAACTGGCTGGAATCCTGGACACTCAGCCCCAATGACATTGTCCGCACCCCCGGCACCGAAAGCAACGTCAAAGAAATCTATGACGCCTGCCACACGCTCAGCCAACAGCCGGAAAATGTCATCCTCAACCAGTTTGCCGAATTTGCCAATTACGCGGTCCATCGCGCGGTCACCGGGGCTGCTCTGGCAAAGATCTTTGAAAGCCTGAAGGGCGAAGGCAAGATGAAGCTGGCTGGTTTCGTCTCGGCCTCGGGATCCTCAGGCACCTTGGCAGCAGGCGACCACCTCAAGCAGACCTATGGCACCGACATTGCCGTGGTCGAGGCGCTGGAATGCCCTACCCTACTGCTCAACGGCTATGGCGAGCATAACATTCAGGGCATTGGCGACAAGCATGTCCCACTCATTCACAATGTGATGAATACCGACTATGTCATCGCCCTGTCTGAAGCTGGTCCTGATGCGCTCAATCTGGTCTTCAACCGGCCCGAAGGTCAGGCCTACCTCAAAGACTATCGCGGGCTGGAAACCGATCTGATCGAAAAGCTCGCCAATTTCGGCCTCTCCTCCATTGCCAACATTCTGGGTGCCATCAAGCTGGCAAAATACCAGAAGCTGGGATCGGATGACGTTGTGATCACCTTGGCGACCGATGGCGCGGAGATGTATTCCACCGAGCAGCCAAAAGCCTTGCAGAAATATTTCGGCAATCGCTTCGACACCATCCTCGCAGCGCAAGCCTTCGGCACCCAAATGCTCGGCGCCTCCACCGACAATATGATGGAACTGTCCCGTCTGGACAAAGAGCGGGTTTTCAATCTTGGCTATTATACTTGGGTTGAGCAGCAAGGGGTGTCCGTTTCGGACTTCGACAGCCGCCGCGATCAAGCCTTCTGGGATCAGTTGGTCGACGATCTGCCCCAGTGGGACGCGCTGATCAAGGCCTTCTAGGTTGGTCGCTTTGCCTGAGAACGGCGATGCAAAATTAGATCATGGACCGACATTCTGCATGCCAGCAGCACCTTTCCGGAGACAAGATATGGCATCAGGAGCACCGTCGGCATCGGTCATTTTGAAATGGCTATCGAACTTGGTCATTTCCTCCCAAGACAGATCCATGTGGTCACAACGCACATCTGTTTTTTCGGTGAGGAGCGCGTCTTAATGATTTAATTTTGAAGTCGGAATTGGTGCCGCGGGAGAAGAGAGGGGCAACGAAACCGCAGCCCCTCCGACTGTTAGTGGACTTTGCCGGGAAGGCTGAGGTCACCTGATGCAATGTCAAAGACATTCTCGACACAGACATGCGGTGCGTGGAAATTGGCATTGACCCGCAGGGCGGTGGTCACCCCATCATATTGGGCCTCGTGAAGCGCATGGATGTCCGCATTGGCCAGAACAACATTGACCTCAATGGAAGCGCCATCAAAGACGGGCGTAAAACCCGGACTGTCAAGATAGAAGGGAACACCGGGCCAGGTGGCTGGCATGACTGGGCTGGTGCCTTCCGGGACATCCCGCACCGAGAGCGCGCCGGGGCCGCATCTGTCATCGGGGGTCAAAACAACCCAGTGACTATGCCATTGGCCACCGTCATTGCCCGTATCCCCATCGACATTCTCATCCTGCAATGGTGTATCGTCAAAATCCGGATGGCTGGTTGCAGCCAATGCAAGAATACCGGTTTTCTCACCAAATCCGACAGCAGAAGGGTCGAGTGTCGTTGGCCAAACATAGGCCCAGATTGCAGCACCGGGCGCGCCGTTGCCGATCGCCAGCGGGGTCGAAGCGCCCGCCTTGCCAGCGGTCGACATCCGGAAAGTCGCAAAACGGCCATTCAGCTTGACCTTGGCGGCAACAATATCGAAATCCGCAACCTTGCTGCTGTCGACTTCGGATCTGATGTCTTGGTGATGGCCATCAGCCGCCATTGCAAGTGGACTGGTAGCGGCAAGCAGGCTTGCTGTCAGAATTGTCTTGATCATGGTGTTCCCCTGTTTGATAGCGATTCGCTATTATTAAGATAGCGAGTCACTCCATATCGAAAGCGAAAATGAATTGCAATAATAATTTTGACTCGCTATTAATATGCAATGGAGAGCGAACATGATTCATGACCTTATTGATCGTCTGGCCCGCCTTGATGCGGCCGGTGCCTGGGCTGGTGATCTCAACCCGACACAGCGCAGCATCTTGAGTTACCTTGCGCGTGCCAACCGCTTCTCGCGCAGCCCATCTCATGTCGCAGACTATCTCGGCTCGACACGCGGCACGGTTTCCCAATCCCTGAAGTCTCTGGCCGAAAAGGGCTATGTTCACGAGCTGCGGTCTGAGCATGACAGGCGGGCAATCAGCTTTGATGTAACCCCTCGCGGACATGAGACCCTGAGGCAGTCAACCCGCCTGCAACAGGCGGTGACATCGATGGATCAGCGCACGGAGCAAAGCCTACAAAACGGATTGATGACGCTGTTGCGTGAGAGTCTCGCCTTGAGCGAAGGCCGAACATTCGGGTTATGCAAAAGCTGCAAGTATCATGAACCGCGGGAGGCTGGCGGTTATTGCAAGCTGCTGAAGATCGATCTGAAAGAGCAAGAATGCACTCAAATCTGCTTTGAACAGGACTATGGATAATGACACCATTGCTGGAAAGTACAATCGAAGGGCTTTTTCTGGGAGCCGTTCAGACGCTGTGGGACGGCCGTGCGCCCTCTGCCATTGCGAAAGTGCGCGCAACGGGGCGTCGGGAGATCGGCCCAACCGGCTTTATCGACGATGCACAGGCCGACCTTGCCGTTCACGGCGGCGCCGACAAGGCCATCCATCATTATGCGTTTGATCATTATGCAAGCTGGATCGGCGAAGCTGCCATGCCGTCCGAAACGTCAGCGGGTGCCTTCGGTGAGAATATTTCCACCGTCGGCATGACAGAAGACACCCTGTGTATCGGCGACATTTTGCAGTTGGGGACCGCAGTGGTTCAGATCAGTCAGGGCCGCCAGCCATGCTGGAAACTCAACATGCATACGGGAAATCGCCAAATGGCTTTTCTGTTTCAGACGACAGGGAGAACGGGCTGGTATTATCGGGTGCTCGAAACCGGGTCTGCCGGAGTGGGTGACAGCATAACGCTGATCGAACGGCCAGAGCCGAAATGGAGCGTCAAGTTCGTCACCGATGCCCGCTTGAAACGCACAGTGAACAAGGATGATGCCGGACACCTTGCCGAGCTTTCCGTGTTGGCGGACGGTTGGCGCAAGGCCTTTGCAAAGATGGCAACAGGCAACAGACAAGAAGATACCCGCACACGGCTGGAAGGTTAGCGACACGGAGGTTGCGGGACGGATTTCGGGGAAAGAAGGCGCGTGGCACTGCCTGTTTCCCATCAGTGGCAGAGGGTCCATCGCTGAGGGGCTGTCTGGTTCAAGACATCAACGCGCCGTTTGCCACGGTCATGAAAGTGTTCCTGCAAAGCCTCCTTCAAAAGATGATTGCCACCCCCGAATTCAGATCCCCAAATCCGTGCAACGGGAATTTTCAAACCAGAAGACCTCCATTCATGGGTAATCAGGGGTCAAAACCAACCCTTTCCATTGGCCTTGGTGCTTGGTGAACGCCGCAAGACGTTCCCCGGGATACAAAGCTCTTTGCTGCCATTCGTCCCTCTCGACGACCTTCATGGCGTTGGCTCCGAAACGACATTTCAGGAAACCTGATATGAACAAGGGTTACAGCCGGCATGAATGGCCAAGAATCTGTCTAGCTGCATGGACGAATTATAAATTCTGATATATATCAATATAACAAGGGAGGGAGATATCATGCGGCAAGAGAGCAAGAAATTCATGCTGATTACACCCGAAGATGGAACCGACATACTCAAGGGCCTTTCCGCGCCAGCACGCTTGTCTATCCTGACTTTGTTGCACGAGCGCGGTCCTATGAATGTCAATGACATTGCAGAATTTCTGGGATTACCACAATCGTCAGCATCCACCCACATCAACATGCTGGAAAAGACCGGTCTCATTGAGACCGACAACAGAAAGGCGCGCAAGGGCAGTCAGAAAATTTGCCGCGCGGCCTATGATGAGGTGGTGCTGTCATTCAAGGAAGCCAAGCAAACCGACAAAGACCTCATTGAAGTGGCGATGCCCATCGGGCTTTATTCGGGCTGCGACACCAGTGCGCCCTGCGGACTGTGCTCCCTTGAAGGCATCATTGGCTATCTTGATAGCCCCGACACCTTCCATTCTCCCGAACGCATGAAAGCCGGGCTTCTTTGGTTTACCCGGGGCTATGTCTCTTATCAGTTTCCCAACAATGCGCGGATCGCAGCCCGCGAAGTCAAGGAACTGGAGCTGCTGGTTGAGCTGTCCTCTGAAGTCCCCGGCACCGCAGAGAACTGGCCGTCCGATATCAATGTGTCAATCAATGATCAAGTAATCGCTGTGTGGACTGCGCCGGGGGATTATGGTGATCAGCGCGGCAAATTCACACCCGAATGGTGGAAGTTGGCTGGCTCGCAATATGGTCATTTAAAGAGCTTTCGCGTGACACCAGATGGCACATTTGTTGATGGCATGCGGATCTCGGATATCACGCTCGGCGCGCTTGAGCTGGACGACCATCGCTCCATCCGGGTGAAGTTTTCGGTGCCCGATCGTGCAGAATATCCCGGCGGGATCAATATTTTTGGTCGGGGCTTCGGCAACTACGATCAGGATATTGTTTTGCGTCTAAGGACTTAAAAATATCAGAAAATCGGATATGAATTTCCCTCAAAAGCTTTGTTGACGCCTTTATGGGTCTCAAGTTACCATCATAAAAACGGAAATATATCACGTTTTATGATATAAATAGGGAGGCGGGCCATGCGTGCAACTGTCACGGCGCATAAGGACTATACTATCTCAAAAATTGATCCGCGCCTATATGGCTCTTTTATCGAGCATCTGGGTCGGGCGGTTTACACGGGGATTTATGAGCCGGGGCATCCAAGCGCAGACGAGAACGGCTTCCGCGAAGATGTCATCGAGCTGATCAAGGAAATCGATGTTCCTGTGGTCCGCTACCCGGGCGGCAATTTCGTTTCAGCCTACAATTGGGAAGACGGCATCGGCCCACGTGAAGATCGCCCTGTGCGGCTGGATCTGGCGTGGCACACCTCCGAGAGCAACCAGATCGGCATTCACGAATTTGCCGATTGGGCCGACAAGGCCAATACGAAAATGATGCTCGCGGTCAATCTTGGCTCCCGTGGTCTGGATGAAGCCCGTGCCTTCCTTGAATATGTCAATCATCCCGGCGGCTCCTATTGGTCGGATCTTCGCAAGAAGAATGGCCGCGATGAGCCATGGAACGTCAAGCTCTGGTGCCTTGGCAACGAAATGGACGGCCCTTGGCAGATTGGTCAGAAGACTGCGGACGAATATGGCCGCACCGCCTTTGAAGCCGCCAAGGCGATGCGCGCATTTGATAAAAATATTGAGCTGGTCGTCTGTGGCTCTTCCTCGCCCAATATGGCGACCTACCCGCAGTGGGAATATACCGTTCTGGATCACACCTATGACAGCGTCGATTACATTTCGCTGCATATGTATTTCACCAATTATGAAAAAGACATAACCAACTATCTCGCCAAATCAGCGCAGCTCGATGCCTATATCGAGACCATTGCAAGCGTCATCAAAGCCATCAAGACCAAGAAGCGCTCCAAAAAGGATGTCTATATCTCTTTTGATGAGTGGAATGTCTGGTATAACTCCAGCGAACAGGACAAGGCGATCCTTGAAGGGCAGGAAGGCTGGCCCCATGCACCGGCACTGCTCGAGGATATTTATGACTTTGCCGATGTGTTGCAGGTGGGCTGCATCCTGAACACCTTCATCCGCCGTTCCGATGTGGTCAAGGTGGGGTGTCTTGCTCAGCTGGTCAATGTGATCGCACCGATCATGACGCTCGAAGGTGGCCCGGCATGGCGTCAGACAATCTTCTATCCCTATATGCTCGCGTCACAATATGGTCGTGGCACGGCGCTCAATCTTGCCGTTCAATGCAAGGGGTATGATACGGATTTCGCCAACAACGTTCCCTACCTCGATGTTTCCGGGGTGCTTTCACAGGATGGAGAGCTCACCTTCTTTCTGGTCAACCGTCATGAAAGCGAAGCGATTTCTCTCGATCTGTCGCTGCAAGGGTTCGAGCATGGCTCGGTGATCATGGACAAGGAGATGGTTGGGCACGATCTTGATGCCGTCAATGGCCCGGATGCCGAAACAGTGACATTGGCTGATGGCAGCGGCGCCGCTGTCGCCGATGGCAAGCTGACCGCAAAAGTGGCACCGCTGAGTTACCGGATGATCCGGCTTCGATAAGGGCAGCCCGGGCCGCTTTACGGCCTCTCTCCGCTTTTGATGCCCCCTCCCCCTCTTCGAATGCTTCGGAACAAAGAGAGTCTCATATCTGCCACGATCGACATCACCAACATCTCCAAGGCCTATGGTGCCCTCACTGTCCTTGACAATATCTCGCTACAGATCAAGGCGGGAGAGTTCGTTGTGTTCCTCGGCCCGTCCGGGTGCGGAAAATCGACCCTTCTACGGATGATTGCCGGACTGGAGTCGGTTGACAACGGGTCAATCTCGATCGGCGAAGAACGCATCGACACCTTGCCACCGGGCAAACGCGGGGTGGCGATGGTGTTCCAGACCTATGCGCTTTATCCGCATATGACGGTGGCGCAAAATATGGCGTTCGGGCTTGAAAATATCAAGATTCCCAAGTCCGAAATCGATATCAGGGTGAAAGAGGCTGCAGAGACCCTTGAGATTGCCCATTTGCTGGACCGCAAGCCTGCGAAACTCTCAGGCGGGCAGAGACAGCGCGTTGCCATCGGACGTGCCATCGTCAAGGAACCCAAGGCCTTTCTGTTCGATGAGCCGCTCTCCAATCTAGATGCGGCCCTGCGCAGCCGCACCCGGCTTGAGCTGGCCCAGCTGCATCAGCGGCTTGGCTCGACAATGATTTTCGTTACCCACGATCAGGTCGAGGCCATGACACTGGCACACCGGATCGTCGTCATGCACGACAAGAAAATCGAGCAGATTGGGACGCCGATGGAAATCTATCAGCGCCCTGCCACACGGTTTGTTGCCAGTTTCGTCGGGTCTCCCGCAATGTCGATCCTGCCGGTGAAGGGCTACAGCCCCAAGAACAATGTGGTCACACTCGATGTCGAAGGTCTTGGGGCCGTAAAGGCCAGTATGCGCCTGCCTGCCGATTTCAATCTTGATGGAGCCGCGGTCGGTGTGCGCTCTGAAGACACTCATGTGCTGGAAGCGGGACAGACTGGTTATCCGCTGACTGTGACTGTCGTCGAACGGCTGGGAGAGCGCACCCTGCTTTACGGCACGCTGAGCAACGGGCTTGAGCTGATTGTCGAGGACAGCGGTCGCTCGATGGTATCGGCTGGTGAGGTCGTTCAGGTGGGATTGGACGAAACCGCGTTGCATGTCTTTGACGGCAATGGCAAGGCCTATCACACCGAGGAGGAAGCCAATGGCTGAGTCCTATCGCAGATCGCACTGGTCGAACGCCTTGTTCATTCTTCCCTATCTGACGGTCTTCGTGTCGCTGCTGGTCTTTCCACTATGCTGGGGCGTTTGGCTGTCGCTGAACAAGGTGGACCTGTTTGGTGGGGCCCGTTTCATCGGTTTGAAAAACTACGTCCGGGTGTTCAACGATCCGGTCTTCGCTCAGGCGGTCTGGAACACAATTGTCTTTGTGCTGGTTTCTGTACCGACCCTTGTTGCACTTGGGTTGTTTCTGGCTTTGGCACTCAACAAGACAAGCCGTGCCTCGTCCTTCATGCGCGGCCTGTTCTTCTCATCTTCCATCCTGTCGGTCACCATCGTGACGCTGATCTGGCGGTTTGTCTTCATTCCCGGTGACGGCCTTCTGGCCATCCTGTTCGACGCGATGGGCTGGCAGCAGATCGGCTTCCTGTCCGCCAAGGGCTGGTCACTATTCTCCGTCGGGGTGGCAACCGTCTGGTGGTGCCTTGGTTTGCCGATGATGCTTTTCCTAGCGGCTTTGCAGCAAATCCCGAATGATCTGTATGAGGCAGCAGCCCTTGATAGTGCGAGCCGCTGGCGGACTTTCACCCGCGTTACGTTCCCCTCGATCAAGTCAACCATCATTCTCGTGGCCATCATCCAGATTGTCATGCAGTTCCAGCTCTTCGGGCAGGCTCAGTTAATGACCAATGGCGGCCCGGCAGGCACATCGCGTCCGATCGTGATGTATATTTATGAGACCGGCTTCGTCCGCTGGGATGTGGGCAAGGGTGCAGCGGCGTCAGAGGTGCTGTTCCTCATCATCCTTGTTGCTGCAATGGTCCAATATTGGGTGACCTCGAACAAGGAGGAGGCGTGATCCATGGCTCGCAAGAAACAGGATAGCTACTCGCCCGAAGGGCTGACCGCCAACCGCAAACTGTTCTGGATGGCCTGCGCCTTTGCTGTGGTGATGATCGCGCCGGTGCTCTGGATCCTGGGACTGTCGCTCAAGGACAACACGCTTCTGATGCGCGGCACCGATGCGGTTTTCTCCTCCCCCTATACGCTGGAGAATTATGGCAACCTGTTCCATTCGAGCCTTGTCTTCCGCTGGCTTCTCAATTCCACGATTGTTGCCATCGGGCAGACGCTTGGGGTGTTGACGCTGTCCTCGCTGGCTGGCTATGCCTTTGCACGACTTGAGTTTCCATTTCGCAAGACGCTGTTCGTCATCGTGCTGTTCGGCCTTGCTGTGCCCGAGCAGGCTGTGATCATCGCCCGCCACCAGATGTTCAGCTGGCTCAACATGCACAACAGCTATCTGGGACTGATGCTGCCCGGCATGTCGTCGGCTTTCGGGGTGTTTTTGATGACCCAGTTCTTCCGGGCGATCCCCAAGGAGATTGACGAAGCAGCTTTGCTCGACAACACACCGCGCTTCCGGATTTTCTGGCGCGTGCTGTCGCCGCTGACCATTCCTGCACAGGCGACATTGGGGATTTTCACCTTCCTGCTTGCCTGGAACGATTACTGGTGGCCGCTGATTTCAGCGACCAAAAAGGAAATGTTCACGCTGACCATCGGCATTGCGTCAACGCAGACCAACTTCGCTCAAAGCGAGGGGCTTGGTTTCCTTGCGGCGCAGGCGGTCTTTGCCTCGCTGCCTGTGGTGGTCGTCTACATCTTTTTCCAGCGTCACATTGTGACCGCTGTATCGGGAGGCGCCGTCAAATAGGCGGCGAACCAATTTTGCCGCAGTCGGATATCTGGGAGAGTTTCGGCAGGCTGCATCTAACGGGGGGGACCCCAAACTAGGGAGTGAGAAATGAAACGCATACTTCTGGCAACGGCGTCGGCTGCTTTGATGAGCATGTCATCGCCAGTATGGGCTGATACGACTATCGAGCTTCAGCGCTTCTTCGGTGCATGTGACGCGGACTATGGCGATGTAACCGATGTGTCCAAGGCTGTTGGCGAATGCGGCATCATCACCGCGCTGGTCAATAAGTTTGAAGCGGACAATCCGGGCATCGATGTCAATGTCACCACTGTGGAATGGCCTGGTTATGACCAGCTGAACGCACAGCTGGCCTCCAACGCTGCACCGGATGTTGTTTCCATGCATTATTCGGTCATTTCAGATTATTCGTCCCGCGGTCTTTTGATCTCGCTTGATGATGTTCTGAAGTCGCAAGACCTCAACCCTGCCGACTTTACCGACGCTGGTCTTGGTGGCGTGACCAAGGAAGGCAAAGTCTATGGCCTACCGTTTGATAACTGGACCATGCTGTTCCATGTCAACCTGAACCTGATGAAGGAAGCAGGCCTGGTCAACGCTGACGGCACGCCGGTTCTGCCCAATTCCCCAGATGAACTCTTTAAAATCGGCAAGAAATTCAAGGAAGCCACCGGCAAGCCTTATCTGGTGCAGATCTATGCCAACGAAACGTCGGCCTATGCGCGGATCTTCTACACGCTTCTGCAACAGCAGAAATCGGATTTCTTCTCCGATCCAACAAAGATCAACCTCATGACACCAGAAGCCAAGGCTTCTGCTGAATTCATGAAAAAAATCCATGATGAAGGTCTCAGCACCCTCGGTATGGATTATTCGGCAGCGGTATCCGGCTTTTCCAGCGGCAAAGGCGGTATTGCAGTCAACGGCACCTGGCTGATTGGTGACTTCGACGCCCAATCCAAGGAAGAAGGCAATGCACTGTCTGGTGGCTACACGGTTTATCCGGTTCCACAATTCTACGCAGCAAAGGACAGCACCTATGCGGATGGTCATGGCTGGGTGGTACCCCGTGGTGATCGTGACGACGAAAAAATGGAAGCAATCGGCAAGCTATTCAAATTCCTGAAGGAAAATAACTTCCAGTGGGCACGCACCGGCCACCTTCCGGCGGTCAAGTCGGTGTTTGAAATGGACGAATTCAAGTCCCTGCCGCATCGCGACAATATCGCGAAAATTGCTGAAATCGGGCAATCCCTGCCTCAGGAAGTGCTGCGTCAGTTTGCCATTCAGGACATCATTGGCAACGAGCTTGCTGCTGCAGTAAATGGCGATAAAACCGTTGATGAAGCATTAGAATCTGCTCAGGCGCGCGTCAACGATCTGCTCGAGGATATTTAATCTCGAGCTGTTTGATATGGCCAGATGGCAGGCCGGATTTCCAACCTTTCCGGCCTGCCTCCCATCTTCGCACATAGCCTTTGACCGCGCCCACGTCTCTTGCACCTTTGAAACGGTCCAGCAGCAGTGCGCCACCGGACCGTCGGCCGTTTTGCCGCCAGTCAGCATGACTGCGAAGGAGCGGCCAGCTCATCGGTCAGACTATGCATTCCCCGCCTGAATGGCTGGCAACGGTCAACCGAAAAGGGGCCCAACGGCGATATACAAGAAAGGGCAGCGGCGGGTGCCGCTGCCGATTGCGAAACCTGATTTAGGACTTGGCGCGATACGCATCTGGCATCACAAAAACCTCGTCAGCCCGTCCATAGCCACCATCCTTGACTTCTTCAACAAGGACCATAGTGTTCGGACGAGAGACCTCTCCAAAGAAGCTGACCATCAGTTCGGTTGTCTTGTGGATCAGATCTTCCTTCTGTGCCGAGGAAAGCGCGTCTTGTGGCAATTTGTAGTTTGCAAATGGCATTGGATTTTCCTTGTTTGAGTAAGGGTTAGACGAGACCGCCGTTGGCGCGAAGAGTTTGTCCACTAACCCAGCGGCCATCAGGGCTGGCCAAGAAGGCCACAGCGGCCGCGATGTCTTCCGGCGATCCGAGGCGCCCAAATGGGTTCATATCCTTGATATTCCTGACCAGTGCTTCGGGTTTTCCGGCCAAGAAAAGTTCGGTTTCCACCGGGCCAGGGGCCACCGCATTGACCGTGATGCCGCGCGGGCCAAGTTCCTTCGCCAACACATGGGTCATGGCCTCGACAGCGGCTTTGGTTGCGGCATAGATGCCATATGCGGGCTGGTAGAGGCCAACGACGCTGGAGGACAAGCTGACGATGGCACCGCCCTCCCCCATGCGATTGGCCGCCTCCCGCATCCCCCTGAACACGCCGCCCAAATTGATGGCGCATTGCGCTTCAAAGTCTGTGTCTGTCGCCTTGTTGATCGGACCAAGGCGCATGATGCCGGCATTGTTCACCAGGACACCAACGGTCCCATAGTCTCGCTCTGCGATATCGAACAGAGCCGCCATGCAGGTTGGATCGGCAACATCCCCTTGGATGGCAATGGCTTGACCACCCGCATCTTTGATCCTTTCGGCAATCTGGTTTGCGCCTGCTTCATCACGCGCATAATTGACTAGAATTTTATGACCGTCCTTTGCAAGGCGTAGCGCGATGGCGGCGCCGATCCCCTTGCTCGCACCTGTCACAATTGCGCTTTTGATTGGCTGTTTCATGTCGGTCTCCTTTGTGTTTACACAAGAGATAAACCAACATAGAATCCAGATAATTATACAAAATTCGGTTATATAATTCGGAAATTACGAACAAATGATGGACCGCCTTGATACGATGCGCCTGTTCGTCCGTGTGCTTGAGCGCGGAAGCTTCACAAAAGCAGCGACTGATCTGGGCATTCCCCGCTCAACAGCAAGCGAAGCCATCCAAAGGCTGGAGCGCGATTTGGAAAGTCGCCTGCTCGAACGCACCACGAGACACATCGCGGCAACCCCCGATGGTGCGGCCTACTACCAACGCTGTCTGACGATTTTGGCGGATCTGGAGGAAGCAGAAGGGGCGTTGCGAGGCCATCAACCTTCCGGCCTTTTGCGCATAGATGCCCCCGGCACACTGACACGGGCCTTTCTGTTGCCACAGCTGTCGACCTTTCTCACCCGATATCCCAAAATCTCGCTGCAACTTGGCCAGACGGAGAGACTGGTCGATCTGGTGCGTGAAGGCGTGGATTGTGTCATCCGCGCCGGAGATCCGGAGGACAGCTCCATGGTGATGCGAAGGCTTGCCAGCATTCCGGAGATCACCTGCGCCAGTCCCGCCTATCTTGAAACGTTCGGCACACCAATATCCGTCGAAGATCTCGAAGGTCATCGAATGGTTGGTTTTTTATCGTCACGCACCGGCGCGGTTATGCCGCTTGAATTCAAGGTCGGCAGGCATTTTGAAGAAATCCCCTTGCCTGCAACGGTGACGACCAATGACGCTGACACCGTGCACCACTTGGCACGAGAGGGATTTGGCCTGGCGCAAGCGCCAAAATATCGCTTTCTGGAAGATCTTGACTCTGGGCGTTTGGTGGAAGTCTTGGCCATGGCACCACCCCCGCCCTTGTCTCTTGCAGCCTACTATCCACAAAATCGACAGCTTTCCCCCAGAGTGCGGGTATTTCTGGATTGGGTGATCGACATATTTGAAGACGCCGCCCTTTGAACGCCAACCGTTATTTCCAATTGGGCCTTTATCCGAGCTTCAGGGTCAGAGCATCTTTGATAGTTTGCCAATCCGCAGTTTGAATCCATTCACGCCTGCAGCAAGGCTTTTGTGGCGTTCGCAACGAGACAAAAAGAAACCCGGATGAGCCAAAGCCTGTCTTGGGAGAGCTTGGGCACATCCGGGCATTCGAGCAGATAGTTGGATCAGGTTGGCCAGACCTGTTGAAGTTTTTCGCCAGACAGGATGCGGTCGCGAGCGGCGGCTTCCTCTTTACCAAGGGCATCGGCCTGATCAGCGACGGCTTTCACATGGGCTTTGGGAATGACGACGACACCGTCAATATCCCCAAAAATAACATCGCCGGGGGCAACCGTTGCCTTGCCGATCTTGACGGGAACCTGGCTTTCGACCGGCTCCTTCTTGCCCGTCACGCCAATCGGGCTGGGGGCGGTGCCGAACAACGGATAGCCAAGGCTGCGCACCTGCGCCAGATCGCGGACGGTGCCATTGACAATCGTCGCAGCCGCGCCGGCGGTTTTGGCACCCGTGCTCATCAATTCGCCAGAACAGGACCCCGGCGCACAGGAGGCTTCGCAGACAAGGATGCCGCCTTGCGGCACATTGTCGATGGCATTGTGATAAACGTCTTGCGGTTCGCCTTTGCGATCGCTTGGGGCAAATTGCACGGTGACGGCCGGACCGCACACCACATCGCCAGGTGCCAGAGCACCGAGCAGGGAAATGCCTTCCAGACATCCCCAAAGTCCGAGGGCTTCCATGCTGTCATGGATGTCACCCGAATACCATTTCTTCAGACGCTCAATGGCCTCCCAATCGGTGTCTGAATAATCGAAATCAGCCATCTTGATCCTCTTTCTTGGCTTGCTTCATGTTCGATTTTTCAATGGCTTGACGTAGATAATTAGCACTGGTGTCGATTTGCGTCCGTACCCGCAAGACTGCAGCGGCGGTCTCCCGGTTGCGAATGCTCTCAAAAATCTCGGCATGCTCTTGATAAGCGGTGCTGAGGGATTTGATCGGCACGCGGCTCGTCACGTGAATGACATCATTGATCAAGCCCGAAAAATTGTCGTAGATCCGCATCAGGATCTGGTTTTCTGTCGCGTGGACCAGCGCCAGGTGAAAGGCCACATCGGCGTCGACAAAGGCCGGAAAGTCCTCATCGTCACGCGCGGTCTTCATGGCTTTGAGTGCATCTTCGACCTTCGAGAAATCCGGCTTTTCCATGCCATTCAGGATTTCCAGCGTCTCGGATTCGATCATCCGGCGCACCGCCATCAATTGCAGCAGATAGTTGGAGTCGGAATAGAATTGCTGCCGGACGGAAACCGCCAGCGTTTCCAGATAATTGTTCACATCATCGCGCACGATCTCGGTGCGTTCGCCATGACGGCGCTGCACCAGACCCTTGACTTCAAGCTCCTGAACCGCTTCGCGGACAGCTCTGGTGGAGACGCCAAATTCCTTTGCAATGGCACTTTCCGATTCAAGTCTGTCACCGATCTTCAACTCACCGTTCAAGATCCGGCTTTCCAAAACCGAAGAGACCACGGAATGCAATCGACCACGCTTGAGTTGGGTCTGAACCATTTCCTGTGTTTGCGATGTGCCAGCCATTGTTTGTTTCATTCCCGTCATATGGTTTCGGTTGACAATACTCATGACATAAGTCATAAGTCAAGAGTATTTCATGCCTGCCGCCCTGTCACTGCGGCAAGCATAGGAGGATCATTCAGGGAGGTTACTTAGATGAGCCCACAATTCAAGCGGATCATGTCCACATCCGTCGCTGCTATCGCTCTTTGCACTCTGGCTGGCGCTGCGTCCGCAGCTTGGCCTGAGCGTGCGGTCACGATCATCGTGCCTTGGTCGGCCGGTGGTGGCACCGACGCTACGGCCCGCATGGTTGCAGCCAATCTGCAAGAGCATTTCGGCCAACCTTTCAACGTCGTCAACCGCACTGGCGGCGGTGGCCTTGTCGGCCATGCCGCACTCGCCAACGCCAAGCCTGATGGCTACACACTGGGTGTGATCACCATTGAAAGCACCATGTATGAAAGCCAGGGGCTACCAGGCGTAACCCCAAGTGATTATGACTATATCGGTCGCTACAATGCTGACGCAATTGGCATCAACATCTCCACCAAGGCTGATTTCGGCACGGCTGAAGAGCTGATTGCAGCGGTCAAGGCAACACCGGGCAAAATCAAGGCGTCTGGCGCAAACCGCGGTGGCCTGTCCCATCTGGCATGGGCTGGCCTGCTGAATACTTTGGACATCAGCCCCGACGCCAGCACCTGGGTCGCCTCAGCCGGTTCGGCTCCTGCCATGCAGCAGATCGCTGCCGGTGCCATTGACGTGGTCTCGACCTCTCCGGCAGAAGCACGCTCACTGGTAGAAGCAGGTGAAGTGAAGACCGTGGCACTGATTTCCGGTGAACGCAGTGAACTGTTCCCGGACATTCCGACCACGGATGAAATCTTCGGCATCAAATGGTCGCCGATGCCATTCCGCGGACTGGCTGCACCTGATGGCATTCCCGCAGACGTCATCAAGGAACTGTCCGTAGCGCTCAAAGACATCACCGAGAATGCCGAATTCAAGGACTTCATGAAGTCGCGCGGTTTCTCCGTCGCCTATCAGGATGCAGAAGGCTTCAAGGCAACCGTTACGGCGGCTCACAAGGGCCTTGCTGAAACCATGAAAGCTGTCGGCCTGGCCAAATAGGCCGCTGTGGAGACTGACACATGAGAATGAGTGACCGGGTCATTGGACCCGCATTGCTGCTCTTCGGAGTGGTGGTGATCTGGGGAGCCTATGGGCTCCCCTCTGTCCCCGGCGTGCGTTTTGGCGCAGACCTCATGCCGACTCTGATCGGAGCCTGTCTGATCGGGCTTGGCCTCGCCATCACCATCGGCAGCGTTTGGTCGCCGCAAAAAGGTTTGATCGACCTGTCCGAGTGGCAAGTGCCAGCACGCCACAAGCTTGCAGCCTTGTGGAGCATGATAGGCCTCGTGATTGGTGGCCTGCTGTTCGAAGAGATCGGCTTTCCTCTGCTTGGCGTCATCTACATGTCTGTGCTGATGACCCTGATGGGAACACGGCCGAAAACCACCGCAATCGTCTCGATTCTGGTTGTAGCAGCGCTTTATCTTGGCTTCTCCAAGGGCCTTCTTGTACCGCTGCCAGCCGGTCTGCTGGGAGGGCTTTTGCCATGAGTTTCGATATTCTCGCTTCTGCTCTGGGCATTGTTCTGCAGCCTGCAGTCCTGCTGTCCATCACCTTGGGGGCGATCTATGGCCTTTTCATTGGTGCCCTGCCGGGCCTGACGGCGACCATGTCCACCGCTTTGTTGGTGCCCATCACCTTTTATATGGATCCGCTGCCTGCCATTTCCCTGATTGTCTCCAGCACTGCCATGGCGATATCTGCCGGTGACATTCCCGGCACGCTCTTGCGCATTCCGGGCACACCGGCTTCGGCGGCCTATACTGATGAATCCTATCAAATGACGCTGAAGGGCAAGGCCAGTCAGGCTTTGTCTCTGGGATTCTTCTTCTCTGCCATGGGCGGTTTGATCGGTGCGACGGTGCTGTTGCTGATCGGGCCGATGCTGGCGCGGATCTCGCTGAATTTCTCAAGCTTTGAATTTTTCTGGCTGGCTGTGCTGGGGCTTCTGACCTGTGCACTGGTTAGCGGCAGCAACATCACCCGCGGCTTCGTCTCGCTGATGTTCGGCCTTCTCATCGCAACGGTCGGTCTGGATGTGACCACCGGCGCCCCACGTTTCACCTTTGGCCAGATCGAACTGATGGGAGGCGTCTCCTTCATTCCGGTAATGATCGGCATGTTTGCTTTTTCCGAGATTTTGCGCGGCTTCACCACCAGCAAAACCGGGGCTCAAAAAATGCCGGAACTGGGACGCATTGTCCCCTTCAAGGGCATCGGACAATTGTTGCGCAAATATCCCTTCTCGGCCCTGCGCGGGGCGGCCCTTGGCACATCTGTGGGCGCATTGCCCGGAGTGGGTGGCGATCTGGCGGCCTGGATTGCCTATGGCATGAGCCGCCGCTTCTCCAAGACGCCGGAGAAATTCGGCACCGGCCATCCTGAGGGTCTGATCGAGGCGACTTCCTCCAACAATGCAGGCCTGTCAAGCGCCTGGATCCCTGCTCTGGTGTTCGGCATTCCCGGTGATGCAGTAACCGCCATCGCGGTTGGCGTGCTGTTCATGAAGGGGGTTGCTCCCGGGCCTCGGCTGTTTGTCGAGAATCCGACCATGCCGACCGCCATCATCATGACCTTCTTTGTTGCCAACCTGTTGCTCTTCCCACTCGGCTTTGTTGCCATCAAGGTGGCGCGTCATGTTCTGAGCATTCCGCGCTCGGTGATCGTCCCGATCATCCTGATCTGCTGTTTTCTCGGCTCCTATGCCGTCAACAACACCCTGTTCGGTGTCTGGATCATGCTGATTGCCGGGATCGTCGGTTATCTCATGGAACGCAACGGCTTTCCCATTGCTCCGGTCATTTTGGGGCTGGTTCTGGGCCCGGTTCTGGAGCGCAACTTCATTATGTCGATGCAGATTGCCAATGGCGACCTGATGGGCTTTTTCGAACGCCCCATTGCCTGCGGGCTCGGCATCCTGATTTGCGGGATTTTCTCCCTGGCAGTGCTTAATGGTCTGCGACGCTGGATGACCGGTGAAACCGCCAAAAGACGGCAGAAATTGCTGACCGAGGCCGAACAGGTGGCACGGACACAGAATGGTGACGCCTGACGTCACAACAGATTGATACGCATGACTGCAAAGCTCCCATTCCGGTCATGCTGGAAATAAGTGAAAGGAAACCAAGATGTACAACCCTTTTTCCGTTGAAGGACGCGTGGCCATTGTGACCGGCGGTCTCGGACAGATCGGGACCCAGATTTCGACAACCCTTGCTCAGGCAGGCGCCAAGGTGGCGATCTATTCGCGCCGTCCGTTTACCGCAGAGCAGATTGCCGAGAAGTTTCCCGGCCTCGAAGGCAATATCAAGGTCTATGAAGCCAGCGTCACCGACAAGGATGCGCTGGAAGCGGCGACCGAACAGCTGATCAAGGACTGGGGTGTTCCTGACATTCTCGTCAACAATGCCGGTATCGACTCCAAGCCGGACGGTGATGCCGATCAGAATGCCCCCTTCGAAGTCTATCCGAAGAAATATTGGGATGACATCATCGAGACCAACCTGACCGGCGCCATGCTGACATCGCAGGTGGTTGGCACCAAGATGGCCGAAGCTGGCAAGGGCTCCATCATCAATATCGGCTCCATGTATGGCATGGTGTCCCCCAATCAGGCCCTTTACGCCTATCGTGAAGAACGCGATGGCAAGCCCTTCATCAAAGCCATCTCTTATGCGGCTTCCAAATCGGGCCTGATCAATATGACCCGCTATCTGGCCACCTACTGGGCCAAGAAGGGGGTCCGCGTCAATCTCGTCACGTATGGTGGGGTTAAGACCGGGTCCTTCGACAAGGAGTTCATCGACGCGTTTCTTGAGCGCGTCCCAATGGGCCGTCAGGCTGATCTCGGAGAATTCAGCCCGATCATTCATTTCCTTGGTTCCGATGCCTCCACCTATATGACCGGAGCCAATCTGGTTCTCGATGGTGGCTTCACCAGCTGGTAGGCCGTTCGAAACAGTCCCCGAAGTTCCCTCCCAGGAACCGCGCTCAGGCCTTCGGCGGGCCCCCGCCTGCCGAAGGCCACCTTTTGGAGAGGAGACAAAATATGACCAAAATTGCACTTGTAGTCAGTGGCGATCTGCGAGAAAGCGCCAACACCACTTGCTGGCCTGCACAAAAGGCCATGGAAGCCAAGCTTTCTGCCGTGCTTGCTGATCTGGGACACGAGTTGTGGCGCGCCCACCCGATCAAGCCTGAGGGCCATGGCTTCATTTCATCCCAGCGCGAAGGCATGGATGTCTTTGCCGGGATTGATCCGGACATGCCGCTCATCATTGCGGAGGCGGTCTGGCAATATTCTCACCATGTCTTGCCCGGTCTGACGACCCACAAGGGGCCGATCCTAACGGTCGCCAACTGGTCGGGACAATATCCCGGTCTGGTCGGCATGCTCAATCTCAACGGTTCTTTGACCAAGGCGGGGATTGCCTATTCGACGCTCTGGAGCCGCGACTTCGACGATGCCTTCTTCCTCGACGGCCTGAAAACATGGCTCGCAGACGGGAAGCTGTCCCATGATCAGAGCCACGTTAAACCCTTCAGCCCGGCGCTTGCCGACGAATCCGATCGTGCTGCGGCCGCCCAGATTGCCGATGAGTGGCGTCGCGACAAGCTGATCATGGGTGTGTTCGATGAGGGCTGCATGGGCATGTATAATGCCATCATTCCCGATGAGCTGTTGATGCCGATGGGGGTTTTCAAGGAACGCCTGTCTCAATCCGCCCTCTATTTTGCCGCCACGCAAGTGCCCGACGATGAGGCGAACGCTGCCTATCAGTGGATGCTTGATCGCGGCATGACCTTCCATTTCGGTGCTGACCCGAAAACCGAGCTGACCGAAGATCAGGTCATCGATCAGTGCCGCATGTATATCGCAGCGGTGCGGCTTGCCGATCAGTTCGGCTGCGCGGCCATCGGCATCCAGTATCAGCAGGGCCTGAAAGATCTCTGGCCCGCCTCCGATCTGGTCGAAGGCATGCTCAACAATTCCGAGCGCCCGCCAGTCGCGCGCGCCGATGGATCCGTCATTCGCGATGGCGAGCCGGTGGTGCATTTTAACGAGGTCGATGAATGCGCCGGACTTGATGCCCTGTTGATCAACCGCGTGCACGCGGCCCTTGGCCAGCCGGTCGAAACCACCTTGCATGACATTCGCTGGGGAGATGATGACGCCTCCGGAACGATGGATGACTTTGTCTGGGTCTTCGAGATTTCAGGCGCCGCACCACCCGCGCATCATCCGGGCGGCTGGGCCGGTTCAGAAAGCTATCGCCAGCCTGCGATGTTCTTCCCTGCCGGTGGTGGCACCCTGAAGGGATATGCCAAACCCGGAGACATTGTCTGGAGCCGTATTTTCGTCAAGGACAATGCGCTGCATATGGACATCGGTCGCGGCAAGGCGGTTGACCTGCCAGCCGAGGAATGCGAACGCCGCAGCAAGGCAACCGACTATCCTTGGCCGATCATGAGCGCCGTGCTCAGTGGCGTCAGTCGTGACACCATGATGGGCCGACATCAGGCCAACCATGTGCAGGTTGCCTATGTTGATGACGAGGCAGCCGCCCGCCGCGCCATTGGCATACGCGCTGCTCTGGCGACAGAGCTGGGGATTGCCGTTTCTCTGTGCGGTGACATCTAGAAGCCACAAATGCGATGAAAAACAAAAGCCGCGCTCACACTGTGGGAACGCGGCTTTTGCTTTTGCTGCATTGGTTTGGGAGAGACAGACCCCACTGCGAGGCAGGAAAGGAATGGTCCAGCCGTCGTTGCCACACACATTCCAACACTTCTGCTCCGGGTCACCATCCAGATGGGGTGAGCCAGAACACGCTGAAATCCCTCCTGTCTTGCCGTTTGGCACTCTCAATCAAAACCAGTCAACGAAAGCAAATCCAAGTGCGATCAAAAGTCATTCCGCTCTTCTTGTTGTCCCTTCTCGCTCTTCCTCTTGGTGCCCATGCAGATTGTAGCACAGGGAAACGTTCCAGCTACATCTTGCAGGGGGATGAAGCAATTGACCCCCAACACGGATTGATCTGGAAAAGATGTGCGGTAGGCATGCGATGGGATGCAAATGGCAAAACCTGCATCGGTGAGGTACAAAATCTCGGGCTCAATGCAGCTCTTGACTTCACAAAGCAGGAAGGCAATGGGTGGCGCGTGCCATCCGGCCAAGAATTGGAGACACTGCTCGTCAACAGCTGTGATCATCCGGGCGTTGATGCAATCGCCTTTCCCTCTATTGATGCCTCCGATTTTGGTGAAGGCGCCAAATTCTGGACATCGACAGAAGCAATTCCAGGCATGTTCTATTATTTTGACTTCACCAACGGCTTTGTGGACATGCACAGCCAGGGCTTCCGGTTGTCAGTACTGCTTGTGAAAGACATCAAACGGTAGGAAAGGAACGACACTCTTGTCACACATCCCCCCCACAGCAAGCTCAGACCATCAACCCAAAGCAGCTGTGTGATCAACAGGAGGGCGACGCGTAAAGCGCCGGTTTGGCTGAGTTTTCTCGGCAAGTTGTTCCCCCTACGGGCAAGACTTGCCGGGAAGAATGTGATGGCGCGGCGGGAGCGTCAGATGTGGTACCCGTAGCGTTTTAATATGTCGACGGCCGTCTTTTTATCCATGAAGCCTCTATGCACTTCATTTACAACATCCTTCACACCACTTTCAGCGCTCTTCATCATGTCATATTTTGCATCATCCGGCGTCAGCATGATGTAGGATTTGTCGACATGGCTATAGACCAGCTTCACATCTTGCCCATATTTCGCACGGAGCTGACGCTCCGCATCAACCGAATTCATCAGGGTTTCAAGGCGAACCCTGCGATCCTCTGCGATGGATCGCTCGGAGTTGCTCAATTCCAAGGGGTTCTCGTTGGTCCAGCGGCCACGACTATGTGTGAAATCCTCATTCATGTAAGCGAATGTAGCGCCATCCGGCAAAGCCTCCAGCGCCTCCGTTTCCACTTCCATGAGGAAGCCCTGCTTATCTAACCTGATGATATCACTAGCGTATTTTGACGCTGCTCCCTCTGCACTTTCAGCATCGTCATCCATCGCCGCAACAATTTCCATCATCGCCCTGGTATCGGATGGGGAGAGCGTGCGCAGCAGAGACACCCCATCCCGCTCGTCGACGCTATGACCTGCCACGATAATTGACAATCCATTGATATGAACCGATTGCACGGAGCTTTCCGGGGCTGCGTCTTCCTGCAACGCCAAAAGAGCGGCTTTTGTTTCAGCCGCGACGAATGGTGTTGGATAGGCGCCATCAGGCGCTTTGGGGGGCGAGGCAGCTTTGGCATTTGGCTCAACAGAGGACTTCGCGTACGCCTCCGACTGGGATGCGCTCTTTGCCAAAAAGCTGATAGACACCTTCGTCGGTATGGTGCCAAGAATGGGGAGTTGCATAATGCCATCCTCTAACGTCAAGAATACGCCTTGGAGCAACTCAAGCAAAAGATGTGCCAAAATCTGACAAATAGCGAAAATTGCAACCCGCCAGTCACAATGAACAGGGATTCTGTATTTTCGAGGGGGCAATCTCGATGGAATGTTGCGGATCTAAAGGCCAGAAGACCGACGCACCATCGGCTCCGGTCTCTGACCGATCATTTCATCCATGAAGCAATTGCCGATAGGACAAATGCACTTCTGGAAACTTCAGCAGATCGAGCTGTGACGCGGCATCCTGAATATCGTCTCTCAGCGCAGGAAGTGCGCTTTGATCATCCGTCATGATCGCAATCTCCACGAATGAACCAAGCCCGTCAATTCGATCCAGGGTCACGTGGAATTTCCCGACAAAGTAGATATCTCTGTGTTTCCGGATCTGCCATTTTTCCTCAAAACCGAGAGACTTCAACATGGACAGGGCCTTGTCATAGTCAGGCAAGCCCATAGCGATGCACTCGTCCTTGGCCGGCCCCTTCGAGATCCAGAGAACCCTGCCGGATGGTTGCATATGCCTCAGAGTCTGAAACTGATTGTTGGCCTCAAGCCGATTATCCGCAAAATCGAGACATGTATCGGTTTCCGTGTTGCCGATCGTGAAGGGAATGGCCGCCATAAGCTCAAGGCGTTTCAGGACAGATGGGAGATCGTCGACCTGAAACTTCCTTTCCACCTCAAAGCGCCCTTTGAAATGGTCACCGGGATCAGCCAGCATTCCTTTGGTTTGAAGACTTGAAGAGATTGGTTGCATGGGATCAGCTCTGCTTTGTTGTTCTGACGCCCAACTATGTGGAAACGACCCCAAGACCATTCATCGGTTATCCAGCATTTGCAATTGGGGATCGAACGATTAATCGGGTTTGATCACATCTAACACGAAGCATGTGACGCTTCCGCAAGTCCATTGCAATGAGCCCCAAAAGAAACCCATTCGATCAACCCCAAACCAACAAAGTCATGGCGCCAGAGATGGTCCCGCCTTTTCGGATAATGAGCAGTCGATCCTCTGCCATTATCTGGATCTGCACCTCACATTGATCGAAACACCCTATTTGATGCCATTCATCACCAAGCGCTTCAAGTCCGTGGTGCGATAGGGTGCGTTGCGAGCACCATAGCCATTATTGCCGCCATGCTTCTCGATCGAAGCTTCGGTCGATTGCTCCGTTTTGAACGCCAGTTTGCCCTCAGCGAGAAGCTCTGTCAGAGGACGAGGATGCCCCAACAAATAGCCTTGCCCTTCATTGCATCCTTCGATCCTTAAAATTTCCATCTGGCTCGAGGTTTCAATGCCCTCAGCAAGAACCGGAATCTCAAGGCTCTTACCCAGAGCCAACACAGCGCGCACGATGGCCTTGGACTGGATATCCGTCTCGATTTCATCGACGAAGGATTTGTCGAGCTTGATTTTGTCGAAGGGATAAGTCCGCAAGATTTCAAGTGACGAATAGCCCGTGCCGAAATCATCCAGTGCAATACCGACACCCAGTTGCTTGATCTGCCGCATGATATGCAAGGAGCGCAGCTTGTCTTTGACCAGCGCGGTTTCCGTCAGCTCCAGCTCCAGCCGACTTGGCGACAGACCGGTCTCCAGCAATATCTCATGGACCTGCCGTGGCAGATCAGAATCCACAAACTGGACTGCCGAAACATTCACCGCAATACGATAGGAATTATCCCAGGAAACAGCATCCATGCAGGCTTTGCGCAACACCCATTTCCCCAAGGCGCCAACCAGGCCACTTTCCTCAGCAATCGGAATGAAAATGGCAGGTGAAATGGGGCCTTCTTCGGGATGGGTCCAGCGCAACAAGGCTTCAAACCCACGGATCGCAAGTTCAGGGCCCAGAGACGTCTGAACCTGATAATGCAAGGTTAGCTCATCCCGCTCCATGGCCTGTCTCAAAGCGTCAGCCATCTGGCGCCGCCTGCGCAAGTCGGCACCGATTTCGGCGTCATAAAAGCACAGATCCTCAATCATATTGTCTTTGGCATAGTACATCGCGATGTCAGCATTCTTGGCCAGCTGATCAAGATCCTGCGCATCGTCAGGCCAAATCGCGGCCCCCAGACTTGCACCAATCGCGGTTTCAGAATCCCCAACCGGGATAGGCTGCCTGACAGCCTCTCCCAACCGGCGGGCAAGCGCCAAGACTTCCTGTTTGTCGGAAAAAGGCTTGAGCACCGCAAATTCGTCTCCCCCCATGCGGGCAACAAACTCGCCATTGGTCAGAAGAGCCTGCAAGCGACGAGCCACAACGCGCAACACTTCATCGCCATGCACATGCCCCAGCATATCGTTGACTTCCTTGAACCGGTTCAGGTCAATACAAACCACAGCCAGTTTGTTGTTCGATGTCTCGTGCCAGTCGAGCATTTCGATCAGTTCATGTTGGAAACCGGTTCGATTGGGCAAACCCGTCAGCGCATCATGAACAGCCAAATGGTGAAGCTGGCGGTTCGAAGTCGTCCGCATGTTGCTATCGATCAGATAGCTGGTCAGACCTGCACCGATGATGATCAACGCAGCAATGGTGATGGCCAATGCGAGGGCTGAAACAGCCTGTGAATCAATGTCCGAAAAGGACTGACTCATAGGCGTGACACTAAGGGCTGTCATGCCAGAAAAATGCAGACTGACGATGCCGAACACGAAGAGACCGACCGCAGCGGAAAACCGGCGACGATCAAATTTTTCATGCCAGATCAATGCCGTCGCAGCAGAGCTGCAGACAACGGGAATAGCGATTGAGACATAGACAAAATCGAGATTCCATTCCACCAAACCGACAATACGATAGGCAAACATGCCAACATAATGCATGGCAGCAAATGACAAGCCAGCCAAGGCACCACCAATCCAGCGTGACACGGGACTGGCAACAAGGCTGCAGGCACCAAAACTGATGAAAAGACCGAGCATGGCCACAAGGAGCGACAGAATAGTCAACGTCGGATCAAACGACACGGGGGCTTCTGGCTCATAGGCCAGCATGGCCACAAAATGGGTTGCCCAAACTCCGCCAGCCCCGGCAACAGACGCCAGAAACTGCCAGCCAAGCCTTTGCGGATCACTGGAAACGACACTCCGATGCAGCAGTTGCACCGTCACAGTTGCCCCAACCGGGCAAATTAAGGCCGCGACCAACACAAGAACGAGATTATGATCAAAATAGATACAGCTGAGGACCGTTAGCATTCAGAAGGGGCCTTCATGAGGTTAATTATGACCCCATCTGTACAAAGCAAATATTGTTATCCCCTTTATATTCTAGGAAAAATACGTGCTTTCCGGTTTGAAATTTGTTTTCTGCATCAACGACAAAGTTCGGAAGATCCACGTCAGACCCGCACAAAACAGCGCCATTCGACACGCCCCAAAACGGAACCGCCGCATTCTGAAGCCGACGACAATTCGGACACAAAACAAACCGTCTGACCTTATTCTGTGGGTCTTATTTCACCAGTATCCAACACCGGAGAGGCGTCCATATCCTCTGCATCCAGCATCGTGGCCACCCTCTCAAGGCTGGCCACCAGCATGGCTTGCTCCCAATCTTCCATGGCTGCGAATTTTCGCACAAATCTTTGCTGCAAGGGGTCAGGCGCATCACGCAACACAGCGCGTCCCGCATCCGTGAGCAGAATGTTGATCTGCCTTCGATCCTGAGTGGATTTCTCACGCACAGCCACCCCGTCACGCACGAGCTTGTCTACCAGAGATGTAACCGTGCCCTGCGAGACGCGCATGCGCAGTGAAATGGTCTTGGCCGTGGCATATCCGTGCTCCGCGACAATTTGCAAAACACGAAACTGGGTGGGAGTGACGCCACTGGACTGTCGGATTTCGCGACCGAACAATTCTGTCGCACGCACAATCCGTCTCAGGGCAATCAAGCTGCAGTCGATGCGGTCCAAGTGGCCTCCAATGATCTGACTGGTGAAGAACACGACTTTGTTTGAACACGGCAATATTACTTGGATTACTTTGTGAAAGCAAAACTTTATTTAATTTGAAAATCAAAGCATATAAACGCAAATATCTCCCGAAACTCGGCGAAAATGGCCGATTTTCGCCATAAATCAATTTATATTGCTTTGATTGTTGAAATTATTAAGCAGCCATGTTAGTTCGATACGCAAAGCGAAAAGGAGCTCATCAAATATGCAACATCCCGCTAAAAACATGCGCCGTCCCCGCCCTGTCCTGCGCACGCCCTGCGCCAAAGATGGTGCCGAGATCTGGAAACTTGTTCGGGATTGCCAACCGCTTGACGAAAACTCGATGTACTGCAACCTGCTGCAATGCGATCACTTCGCGCAGACCTGTGTGTTGGCGGAACAGTCAGGCGAAGTCGTTGGCTGGATTTCAGCCTACATCATGCCCAATGAGCCAGACACACTATTTGTCTGGCAGGTCGCAGTTGCAGAAAAAGCGCGCGGGCTTGGACTGGGCAGCAAGATGTTGCAGTCCATTGTCGACAGGCCGCTCTGCGAAGACGTGACCAAGCTGCAAACGACCATCACGGCCGACAACGAGGCATCCTGGGCCTTGTTCGGCAAGTTTGCAAAAAGTCAGGACTGCAAGTTGGCCATCCAGCCCTACTACACGCAGTCGAAGCACTTTCAGGATCGCCACGACACTGAGAACCTGGTCACGATCCGGCTCACCGAGCGTGCGGCACTGGCGGCTTGAACCATCGCCCCATCAATCCTGAACCCTGCACTCTTCTCATTTTTCAAATGCCAAGGAAACCGTATGTCTTCAACACCCGTCAACACTGAAATTTTCACACGCCGCGAGTCGCAAGCGCGCAGTTACTGTCGGGGCTTTGACACAGTGTTCACCTCTGCGAATGGTTCAGAGATGACCGACCATAACGGCACATGCTACATCGACTTTCTGGCAGGCTGCTCTTCCTTGAATTATGGGCACAACGACCCCGATCTCAAACAGGCCCTCATTGACCATATTCAGGCCGATGGCATTGCCCATGGCCTCGACATGCACACGGATGCCAAAGCCGCGTTCATCGAAGCATTTGAGACGCATATCCTTGCCCCGCGCAAGATGTCGCACAAAATCATGTTCACTGGACCAACGGGCGCCAACGCCGTGGAAGCTGCGATGAAGATTGCACGCAAGGTCACAGGACGCTCCAACGTGATCGCTTTCACCAACGGGTTCCACGGTGTCACCCAAGGTGCACTGGCGGCAACCGGCAACGGCTATCACCGCGAGGGATCCGGGGTGCCTTTGCACAATGTCACCCGCATGCCTTTTGACGGTTTCATGGGGGCCCCGGCGGATACGTCAGCTTTCATCGAAGCCATGCTCACCGATCCCTCTTCAGGAATGGATGCACCTGCAGCCATCATTCTCGAAACGGTGCAGGGCGAAGGCGGCCTGAACACGGCCTCTGCTGAATGGCTGCACCGCATTGCCAAAATGGCCAAAAAGGCAGGTGCGCTGCTAATCATCGACGATGTGCAAGCCGGGTGCGGGCGCACCGGGCGCTTCTTCTCCTTTGAAGAGATCGGGCTTTCCCCTGACATCGTAACATTGGCCAAATCGATCTCCGGCTTTGGACTGCCAATGGGGCTCGTCTTGGTCAAACCGGAACATGACGTCATGGGCCCGGCAGAGCATAACGGCACCTTTCGCGGCAACACCCATGCCTTTGTCACGGCGCGCGCCGCGATTGAAAAATTCTGGACCGACAAGAGCTTTGAACAGGATATTGCCCGCCGAGCCAGACTGATCGAGCAAGGCTTGCAAGCCATCGCCGACATGATCCCTGGCGCACGTCTCAAGGGCCGCGGCATGATGCGCGGCGTTGATGTGTGCAGTGGTGCGTTGGCTGGCGAGATTTGCGCCCGTGCCTTTCAGAACGGCCTCATCATCGAGACCTCTGGGCCAGAGGATGAGGTGATCAAGATCCTTGCTCCCCTGACGACACCGGATGAGATGCTTCAATCCGGTTTGGACATTCTCATCGATGCCGCACAGACTGTGCTGGGCATTCACAAATACGCAGCGGAGTAAGACAATGATTGTGCGCAACCTCAACGAGATCATCAAAACGCAACCCGATCGCGTGGTGTCAGATGCCCAATGGAGCAGCATTCGCATGCTTCTGGCGAATGACGGCATGGGCTTTTCCTTCCACATTACATTCTTGCAAGCGGGCTCCGAGCACACCTTCGAATATAAGAACCATTTCGAGAGCGTCTTCTGCATGCAGGGAACCGGGTCGATCACCGATATTGCGACCGGGGAAACCCACGAGATCAAGCCCGGTGTGATGTATGCGCTGGACAAGCATGACCGACACATCCTCAAAGCAGAGGAAGAGCTGGTCATGGCCTGCTGCTTCAACCCGCCCGTAACCGGCAAGGAAGTGCATCGCGAAGATGGCTCCTATGCCGCCGCAGAAGATCTAGAATCAGCTTGAAAGGCTCCGACATTGCTCGGATGACATAGTTTGACCTTCCCAAAACACACCGTCGAGAAAATTGGCGGCACCTCCATGTCGCGCATCAATGAACTGCGAGACACACTGATCATCGGCGATCGCGCTGCCGACGCCCTGTTTCACCGGATTTTCGTGGTTTCCGCCTTTGGCGGCATCACCAATTTGCTGTTGGAACACAAGAAAACCGGCGATCCGGGCGTCTATGCCCTCTTTGCGAACGACGACAATGATCACAGTTGGCTGGATGGCCTCACCCGCGTCAGCAAAGCCATGACAGAGCGGCACAATGCAATCTTGCACAATTCCGCCGATCGCACACTGGCCGAAAATTTCGTGCGCGACCGGATCGAAGGCGCGCGCAATTGTCTGTTCGATCTGAGACGCCTGTGCTCCTACGGACATTTCAGGCTTTCCAACCAGATGATGATCGTGCGCGAACTGCTGTCAGGCCTTGGGGAAGCGCATTCCACTTATGTGACAACCTTGATGCTCAAACGCGCCGGGGTCAATGCGCGGTTTGTCGATCTCAGCGGTTGGCGCGATGAAACCGAATGCAGCTTGCAAGAACGCATTGCCGGCGCTTTCAAGGATGTGGATCTGGCGACGGAACTGCCCATCGTGACGGGCTATGCACAATGCCGCGAAGGCTTGATGCGCGAATATGACCGCGGCTATTCCGAAGTCACTTTTTCCAACATTGCCGCCTATACCGGCGCAGAAGAAGCGATCATTCACAAGGAATTCCACCTCTCGTCCGCCGATCCCGCGCTGGTTGGCGTCGACACGGTGCGCAAGCTTGGTCACACGAATTACGATGTGGCGGATCAGCTCTCCAATATGGGCATGGAAGCCATTCACCCCAATGCGGCAAAGACCTTGCGCCAAGCGCAGGTCGCCCTGCGTGTCACCAATGCCTTTGAGCCGTCCGATCCGGGCACACTCATTGACGATCAGCCAGCGGACAGCCCTGCGGTAGAAATCATCACCGGGCTAAATGTTGTGGCGCTGGAATTGTTTGAGCAGGATATGGTCGGTGTCAAAGGCTATGACGCCGAGGTGCTGGCTTGCCTCAAGCGCCACAAAGTGCGCATTGCTTCGAAAACCTCGAATGCCAACGCCATTACCCACTATGTTGAAGCTCCATTGAAGACAGTGCGGCGGGTGGTATCGGATCTGGAAGCAACCTTCCCTTCTGCTCAGGTCAGCATCCGCAACGTTTCAATCGTCTCAGCGATCGGGCGCGATCTTACCGGGCTGAAGGCCTTCAGCAAGGGCTTGGTAGCGCTGGAAAAGGCCGGCATCGATGTGCTGGCAGCACAACAGTCGCCGCGCAATGTCGACATTCAGTTTGTCGTACCGCAAGAGGCTGCCGGGGACACAGTGGTTGCCCTTCATGAGACGCTGATTGGCACCTCAAAAGCCAGCCACCTGAAAAGCGCGGCTTGACCCCTTCTCTCGCGGTCAAACGCCTCACTCCTTGAGGCGGGTTGTTCGGTCATTTGTCCCAAGGCTGTCGCACTTTTTTCCCTTCGGCAGCCTTGCACGATGCGCAAGGCCTCATCTATTCCGCTTTCATATGGTTCGCAAATGCATCAATATCAGCGCGAACCAACCAAGATTCGGATGATGAATTTGATCGAAGAAATGTCCATTCCAAATCTGATCGCCGCTGAAATTGGCTGTCAGGTCAAACAGGTCATCGCCGCTGTCGAGCTGATAGACAATGGCGACACCATCCCGTTCATTGCTCGGTATCGAAAAGAAGTGACCGGCGGGCTTGATGATGTGCAGTTGCGCAAACTGGATGAGCGGCTCCTATATCTGCGTGACTTCTCGAAGCGGCGCGAGGCTGTCAAATCAGCCATCGAAGCGCAAGGCAAGCTAACAGATGACATTCTCGCCCGCCTTGGCAAGGCGACGACGAAGGCCGAGCTCGAAGACATTCACGCCCCATATCGCGTCAAATTGAAAACCAAAGCGCAAAAGGCAATCGATAACGGCCTGCAGCCTTTGGCCGAAGCGATTCTGGCTCAGCCACAAAGCGACCCCGAAGCCTTGGCCAGCCCGTATCTGGGCGAGACAGTCCCAAGCGTCAAAGCCGCTCTGGATGGTGTGCGGGATATCCTGTCGGAACAATTTTCCCATCACCCGGATACGGCTGCAAAGATCCGCCCTGTCGCCAAGAAGTCGGCCCGGCTGCGGGCGACGGTTGTCGCAGGCAAGGAAGAAGCAGGCAACAAGTTCGCGGACTATTTCGACCATACGGAAAACTGGGCCAAGGCACCCGGACATCGCATTCTGGCCATGCTGCGCGGGCAGGAAGCCGAAATGTTGTTCGTTGATGTCGAGTTTGATGACGAGACCGTCACTTTTGCCAAATCGGCAATCCTCAATGACAACGAGGTGCCGCGCGGCAGTGTCTTTCTTGACAAGGTCATCGACTGGACTTGGAAGGTGAAATTCACCACAAGGCTGATTTCGGAAATGCGCTCCGAGATGCGCGAACGGGCCGAAAAAGAAGCGATTGACGTCTTTGTCACCAATCTCAAAGCGCTTCTGATGGCCGCCCCGGCGGGGATGAAGGCCACCATGGGCCTTGATCCCGGCATCCGCACCGGCGTGAAGGTTGCTGTCGTGGATGCAACGGGCAAGCTTTTGGCGACCAGCACGGTGTACCCTTATGCCCCGCGCAACGATGTGCGCGGCACTCTGGCTGAACTGGGCGCCCTTGTCAGAAAGTTTGACGTCGAGCTGATTGCCATCGGCAATGGCACGGCTTCGCGTGAGACGGACGCCTTGGTCGGCGAGCTGCTCAAGGAAATGAGCGGCCAGAAACCCACCAAAGTGGTTGTCAGCGAAGCTGGCGCATCGGTCTATTCGGCCTCGGAATTTGCCTCTCGCGAGTTTCCCGATCTTGACGTTTCCCTGCGCGGGGCGGTGTCCATTGCCCGCCGCTTGCAGGATCCGCTTGCCGAACTGGTGAAGATCGATCCCAAGGCGATTGGCGTCGGGCAATATCAGCATGATGTCGACCAGTCCCGCCTTGCCCGGGCGCTGGCTGGTGCCGTCGAGGATGTGGTGAACTCGGTCGGTGTCGATGTGAATACCGCCTCCCCGGCCCTGCTGTCCTATGTGGCAGGTGTCGGCCCATCGCTTGCAGAGATGATTGTCAGCTACCGCGATGAAAACGGCATCTTCACCAAGCGGTCTGAACTGAAATCGGTCCCGCGTCTTGGCCCTCGTGCCTTCTCGCAATGCGCCGGCTTCCTGCGTGTGATCGGGGGACCTGAGCCGCTCGATTCATCAGCCGTGCATCCCGAAGCCTACAAGGTTGCCAAACAGATTGTTGCCGACTGTGGCCGCGACCTTCGCGACATTATGGGCGACGCCAGCAGCCTCAGGGATGTGGACCCGGAAAAATTCGTCACCGGCGAGTTTGGCATCCCGACGATCAAGGACATCATTGAAGAATTGCGCAAACCGGGTCGTGACCCGCGGCCGGAATTCAAGACAGCCTCTTTCATGGAAGGCATCAACGAGATTTCCGATCTGCGCCCTGGCATGAGGCTTGAAGGCACCGTGACCAATGTCGCCGCTTTTGGGGCATTCGTTGATATCGGCGTCCATCAGGACGGCCTGGTTCACATCTCGCAGCTGTCCGACAGTTATGTTTCCGACCCCTCCAAAGTCGTCAAGGCAGGGCAGGTCGTCAAGGTTGTGGTGACCTCTGTTGATGTAAAAGCCAAGCGCATTGGCCTGTCCATGAAGTCAAACCCCGAAATTGGCGAACCGGTTCGGGGCAAAAAACCGGCTCCCCGACAACGCGACAACAAACCAGCCAAAACACAAAGCAAAAGCGATGGCATGGGACAATTGGGGGAGGCGCTGGCCAAGGCATTTCGCAAGTAGCAAAAAGCCGGCCTTCTGACTGACAGTGGTCAGATGAAACCAGACAAGAGCCAGATAAGGACCAGATAAGAACCAGATAAGGAGATGGGCCGCAAAGCCTGTCCCCTTATCCGTTCGCTCTGTATGCATTGCCGGTTGTGCGGTGTGCCAAAATCTCCTCCCAGCACGCCCCTCACCCGACAAGCTTACGCGCAATGTCTCTTGCACAAGCGTGGGCTGAAGCGACAGATGCTTTGTGGCGTTCGTCCGCAAATTCCTGATATTCCGCTGCCGCCTCAAACATCTCTTCGGCCCCCAGATATTTGCGCAGGGTGTCAATATGGTTGGACAAATGCCCCGACCCGTGCCGAATGCCTCCCTTTTCAAATCCGAACTCCCCGGCTGAGGTCAGCAGCACCAGCGTCTTGCCCGAAAAGACAGGTTCGAGCGGAAAATCGCCGCGCGCCAGATCAAACGTAAAGGTCTTGTTGACCCGAACAACCTGATCAAACCAGGCTTTCAGTGCCGCCGGCATGCCATAATTATACATCGGCGAGGAAATCAGCAGAATATCAGCGCGATCAATCTCGTCGATCAGTCTGTCCGAGAGGCTCACCAAGGCTCGTTGTGCATCTGTGCGCTTTTCTTCTGGGGTAAAAACGGAGGCGATCCAGTCGTTGGAAATGAAGTCCGGAGGATTCATGCCAACATCACGCAGGATTATCTCAACGTCTGGCTCAACCCTTTTCCATTCCTCGACAAAGCCATCAGCAAGGGAACGGGATATGGAGTTATAGGCTTCAACACTATTGTCAGTGCGACGCACACTGGCGTCTATTCTCAAGATTGTGGTCATTGTCTCACCTGTTCGAAATGAAATATTCTTCGTCAGGGTGAAGCAACCAGCAGGCTCTCACAAATGAAGAGATTTCTCGCTCAGCTGAATGAAACTCATCCGTCCGATGGGGCTTTGGAGGATCATATGCTGGGCGTACGAAGTCTTGGATAGTGGCGACAATCCGGGGAGGAATGGCGGCATTACGCGGTTTCTTGATTTTCAAAAAATCTTTGACCAACGGTGCTATCGCGAAACGCATCGGCCTGATCCAGAAGCCATTCTCTGAACACACGCACCCGGGCACGATTTGCATGGGTTGCCGGACAAACCAGATAATAGCTTTTGTTGTCCAGAGCTGTATCAAAGGGAGCAACCAGCATGTCTCTTTCCAGAAAACGCGCAGCCGCCAGCAAACTGACCAAAGCCACACCGTGGCCATCGCTGGCCGTCAAAAGGCAAATATGCTCCTCCGAATAGGTAACGTAAGGCTCCACGCTTGCGCCGGTCAGCCCGACAGCTTCGACCCAGTCTTGCCAACTTGGATCCACATCAGAAAATCCGCTCCACTGATATTCGATCAGCCGGGACGTCAAGAGATCCTCTGGAGCGGTCAGCGATGGTGCTTTTTCCGGACTGCAGACGGGTGCGACCCGGTCATTCAAAACCCACGCCACATGACAGTCGGGATAGTCCCCATACCCATAGCGAATAGCGACATCGACACCGCCTGATTTGAAGTCCACCAGCGCATCACTGGACAAGAGCCTGACCGAAATGCCCGGATATTTCTCGTAAAAATCGCGCAGCCTCGGACTAAGCCAATTGGCAGCAAAGGATCCCGTCGTTGAAATGGTCAAAGACCCTTCGAGCACATCCTCTTCAAGCGCCAGAGAGGCTGCTTCGAAATTCTTGAATGCAGCAACAATGTAAGGGGCATAATTGGCTCCGTCTTCGGTCAACTCCAAAGCTCGGGTCAGGCGGTGAAACAACCGAACACCAAGCTGCTCTTCAAGCGATTTGATTTGATGAGAGATTGCAGTTGGTGTGACGCATAGCTCGTCAGCCGCATCTTTGAAGCTTAAGTGTCGACAAGCGGCCTCAAAGGCCTGAATGCTTTTCAAGGACGGTATCTTCGCCATTTTTCTGAAACCCACCCCTCTGACTGACCCGCACGGTTCGCCCTCTAGCCTACTATATTGCGTCCGCTTGCGTGGCTCAAATTTTCAGCCATGAGGTGACAATATCCAAAGTCAACAAGAAAGCCATTGCCTGACGGATGCATTGCCGTCACCAGATCCTTTGAAAAGCTCAACACTCCAACCAAGAAATAAAACACTGCAGGATCGAATGGCATAACCCAATCCAGTTCAGAACAGTCGAGCACAGTCCAGCCCGGCGGCATGAAGCAATCCGGACAAAATAGGGATGCAACATACGAACAGCAGCCACAGCAATCCTCCGACGACGAAAAATCAAACACAATCGCTCAAAACAAAGTATTGCTTCGACATTCGAAATATAATTATTTTTCAACCGCCGTAAAAAAATAAAAATTAAATAGAAATATTTGTCCAATACTATGTATTTACGATCTGTTAACCATATTATTCAAAAATATTTCTTGCAAAGTGCTAATTCAGACTGACATCCCCATACCTTCGAAAGAAATAGTCATGCGAACCCAAAACATGCAAAACCACACACCAAGCCCATCCAGTCAAGGAATGGTTGCGCAACCCAATTTCCTGTCTCGCTTTATGATCGGGCAGAGAATCTATGGTGGTTTTTTGGTTCAAATCTTCTTGATGATCACAATATCATTGCTGGGCATCTTTGCCTTTCGCGATCAGGCAAGTCAGTTTGATGCCTATAGCGAGATGGCAACGGATGCCAATCTAGTTGACAACCTGAACACCGAGGTCATCAAGGCACAACTGGCTCAGAAGAACTATTCCTCCACCTCGGGAGACGCGGAAAAAGCGTCCTTCAATCAACAGATGAAAACGGTCCAGTCGCTGATGGACAAGGCGCAGAGTGCGATCAAAAATCCCGAACGGGTTGCTCATCTGAACGAGATTGCCGCATCTCTGGATAGCTACAAATCCGGCTTTGCAGAAGTGTCGGGTTTGATCAACCAGCGGAATGATCTCGTTTACAACACGCTTGGCCCCAAGGGACTGAAAATGCGTGAGAATTTGACATCTATCCGCGAAGGAGCCTTCAAGGCTGGCGATTTCGAGTCTGCAAGTTTTGCTGGTGATGCGCAAGAACATCTTCTTCTGGCACGCCTCTTCGTCATGAAGTTTCTTGACGATAACAGCAAGGAAGCGGCAAAGCGGGTGCAAACGGAACTGACCAATTTCAATCAGTCTCTTCAAGAGTTACGGCAATCACTCAACGATCCTCAAAGACGCAAACTTCAGCAAGACACATCGGTTCTGGCAGGAGAATATGAGGCGGCAGCAAAGGAACTGACCGCGGTGATCTTGAACCGCAATGCCATTCTGACCGGCAAACTGGACAAAAGCACAGATACAATCTTCTCTTCTGCTCTGGCGACATCCACCTCCGCAGACCGCGACGAGAAGCGCATACGTGAACAGGTCTATGCCAGCCTGACCAGCGCGGAATATCAATTGATGATCATCGCCGCCATTGCTGTTGCGGTTGGTGGCCTCTTTGCAATCGTCATCGCCCGTGGCATCACCAAACCCGTCAATGATCTGACATCCTCCATGAAACGTCTGGCCAACGACGATATCGAGGGGGACATTCCGGGATACGGCAGACAGGATGAGATTGGCATGATGGCTGCGACGGTCGACGTCTTCAAGCAGAATATCATCAAGGCCAAACAGCTTGAAGCCGAGCAACAGGAGATGAAACGCAAGGCCGAAGAAGACAAACACAAACTCATGATGCAACTGGCAGACGAGTTCGAACAACAAGTCGGATCCATCGTTCAGGCCGTCTCGTCCAATTCTGTGGAGCTCAATGCCAGTGCCAAATCCATGACCGACATGAGCGAGCTGACCCTAGAGCAGGCGACACAGGTAGCAACCGCCTCGCAACAGACCACCAGCAGCGTCCAGACCATCGCCACAGCCACCGAGGAAATGACCAGCACCATCGCGGAAATTGCCCAACAAGTCGCGACAGCATCCAAGTCGGCATCCGAAGCCGTCGCCAAGGTTGGCAGCACCAGTCAGCAAATGGCTGTTCTGTCCGAGACAGCATCAAACATCGGCAAGGTGGTCGAGATGATTTCAACCATTGCGGAACAAACCAACCTTCTTGCACTCAACGCAACGATCGAATCCGCAAGAGCAGGCGAGGCAGGCAAAGGATTTGCCGTCGTGGCGGGAGAAGTGAAGGCTCTGGCAGGTCAAACCGCCAAGGCCACCGAAGAAATTTCAGCCCAGATTTCTGAAGTGCAGAATGCGACCAGACAATCATCGGCTTCCATGGATGAAGTCAGCCATGTCATTCAGCATCTCAATGAGATCTCGGCTGCCATCGCAGCCGCCATGGAAGAGCAGAATGTCGCCATCAACGAGGTCTCGGGCAACATTCATCAGGCCGCTAAAGGCACCGAACTCGTCAACCAGAATATCTTCGAGGTGAACAAGGCGTCGCAAGAGGCCGGCGGGGCATCCAGTCAGGTTCTCGCATCCTCAGAAGAGTTGGCTGAGCAATCGGAAATGCTAAGGGCAGAAGTAGACAAGTTCATCGAACAGGTTCGCGCGGCATAACGATTTAAATCATGCCCTGCACCCAAGTCTCCAGCAATTCGAGGGAGGCACTGAAGGGTAAATCCGGCTCTATGCCGCCATCAGCATCAGGGCTGTCTTGGCGGCATAGGCATTTGACGTACAATTGCTCGGGTGCCCGGATCGGTCAGCCATCCAGAAGATCTGGCTGACAAACCATAATCGACGCGAATTGTGCCGACAGGTCTTTAAGATCCTGAACGCTCAGCTGCTGCTTCGGGCCGCCAGCGGCCAGAACCTTGCGGTGAATGGAGGCCGCCTTCTCAATGGTTTCCACCAGAGCAAACACCTTGTCGGGATTTTCCTCCGAGACAAAGATACCGTGATGGCTCCATGAGATCACCCGGCTTTTCTCAAGCTCCGCAGTGGAGGCTTCGGCGATGGCCACCGTGCCGGGCACAAGAAACGGCACCACACGGACCCCGTCAGGAAAGATCACGACGCATTCCGGCATCTTGGTCCACAAGGCAAGCGACAAGGCGCGGCTGTCCAGCGGCTCAAGAAAGGACAACGCAATGAACTCAGGCAAATGGGAATGCAGAATGATCCGCTCTCTGTCCCCGGATTTTTTCTTGCGCACCGCATGAGCCACGAGATGGGTTGCAAATTCCGAGGTCGGTTTGGCCCCGGATGAAAAGCCCCAGACATGACGGTAGGCGGTCCCGCCCTCAACAATCTGGACAATGCCCAAAACCTGATTGGGGCGATCCAGCGCATGCCGGAAAAACTGGCCCGACCCGGTGACCAGAAAATATTCTCCGTCAAGCTCGGGTTCGTTGATCGGCGCGGCGACAGGCTCCCCGGGCTTGAGTTCAGGATAATGACGTGCAAGAATTTGCTCGATTTCACCTGTCGGCAGCCGCCAGGACAGATTACCGCCATTGGCTTCGTTCCAGCCATATTCCCAGCAGAGATGCAGCAGTCGGGCAGCTTCCTTCACGAAGGAAATGGTGTGGGTGAATGTATTCACGAAACGCTCCTTATCCGCGCGATGCGACACTGGCTTGATAGGCATTCAGATCCGAAATCAGAGCCGCCCCGACGGGCACATCCATCCGGCGACAGAATTCAGCCCAAACCGCAGAAAATGGCAGATCCTTCAGCTCCTCGGTCAAAAGCAGCCGCGTCGTAAAGTCAAGCGCTTCTTCGGCAGCCTTCAGAGGCTGTTGCGGCATCAGAAGCGCCCGGCACAGTGCCTTTTGCATGTTGCGCGTTCCGATGACCCAGGCCGCAGTCCGAGAAATGGTTGCATCGAACCAGTCGAGCCCGATATGGGTGCGCCCCAACAGATCACCAAAAACAAGCTCCTGCGCCATGGCGAGAATATCGTCATTGAGCAGAATGACATGATCGCTGTCCCAGCGCATCGGACGCGAGACATGCAGCAGGATCTCGTCGACGGACAGGGAGACGGAGGACAGCTTGTCCGCCACATTCTCGGTTGGATGGAAATGCCCCATATCAAGGCACAGCACGGTCCCCTTGCGGATTGCATAGCCCAAATAGAATTCATGGCTGCCGATTGTGCAGGCCTCGACTCCAATGCCAAACAGTTTGGATTCGACCGCATCCAGCATTTGGGACTTGTCAAACGGCGTGGCCAGAATCGCGTCGAGCGATGCCTCCAGCCGCAGCCGCTCCTTGAGGCGATCCACCGGAATATCCTTGTAGCCATCAGGCACCCAGATATTGTTGACCGCTGCCGAGCCGAGTTTCTCGCCCATACGGGCCGCGATTTCGCGTGTCCGGCGCCCATGCTCGATCCAGAAGTCACGAATGCCCTGATCCGGATGTGAGAGGGTCAGATTGTCATCCGCCTTGGCATGCGCAAAGAAGGTGGGATTGAAATCAAGCCCGATCCCCAAATCCTTAGCCCAGTCGACCCAGGACGTAAAATGGTGATACTCGATCTCGTCACGATCCGGTGTCTCTTCAGTGTCCATATAGCAGGCATGAAGATTAAGGCGGTGGGTGCCGGGAATATGCGCATAGGCAAAGTCCAGATCGGCCCGCAACTCGTCCGGCGTGCGGGCGCGACCGGGATGATTGCCCGTCGCCTGAATACCCCCACCGGACGTCCCGGTCTGCTTTTCAAACCCGACCACATCATCCCCCTGCCAGCAATGGACAGAGATTGGAATGGTGGCCAGCTGAGCGAGGGTTGCTTCGGTATCGACGCCCCAGTCGGCAAACTGGGATTTTGCTGCCTCATAGGAACCGGTTGTCATATTTCCTCCTTCGTGACGCGTCTTGCGCCCCGCGATCTTAAAGTGATGTATCTGATCCTGATAGGTGTGTCAGAGGACCGCCTGCCCCAGACTCGCCATTGGCTGCGCCAGCTTTGGGCTCAGCGTGTGAAGGCCTCCTTGTTGCCAGCGTCGACATTGATGATGTTCCCCGTCGACTTGGCCGAAATCTCGGATGCGAAGAAATAGGCTGCCTCGGCGATATCCTCAGGCAGAACCGAACGCTTCAGCATCGAGCGCTGACGATACATGTCTTCCAGCCCCTCTTTGTCAGTGCCATATGTCGAGGCGCGTTGCTCCAGCCACTCCCCTTCCCAGATCCGACTGCCGCGCAGCACCGCATCCGGATTGACCACATTCACCCGGATCCCGTCAGGCGCCCCTTCCAGCGCCAGACAGCGGGCGAGATGGATCTCGGATGCCTTGGCGGTGCAGTAGGCCGAGGCATTCGGGGATGCAGCAAGACCATTCTTCGAAGCAATGAACACAATGGAGCCGCCAATCGTCTGCGCCTTCATCAGTCTGAAGGCAGCCCGCGAAACGAGGAAATAACCAGTCGACAAGATCGACATATTCCGGTTCCACAAGTCGAGCGTGGTATCCTCGATCGGAGCCGAAGAGGCGATGCCTGCATTGGACACCAGAATATCAAGGCCACCATAGTGAAGGGCAACCTGCCCATAGGCCGCCTCGACCGCAGCCTCGCTGGTCACATCCATCACCACAGAGCGCACGACATCGGGCGAATAGCGCAAGGCCAGCTGCTCGGCGGTTGCCCGCACAGCCCCCTCATCGATATCGGCCAGAATGACACAGGCCCCTTCCTGGAGATATCGCTCGGCCGTTGCGCTGCCAATGCCGCCAGCCCCGCCAGTCACAAGAGCGATCTTGCCCGCAAGGCTCTTGGGCTTTGGCATGCGCTGGAGTTTGGCCTCCTCAAGCAACCAATATTCAATATCGAAGGCTTCCTGCTCGGGCAAACCACAATAGGTCGAGACACTGGACGCGCCACGCATGACATTGATGGCATTGACATAGAACTCACCGGAAATCCGGGCAGTTGCCTTGTCCTTGGCAAAGGTGATCATGCCAACACCGGGGACAAGATAGACCACGGCATTGGGGTCCCGCAGCGCAGGACTGTCATCATGCTTGCAGCGCTCGTAATAGGCAGCATAGTCCTCGCGATAAGCGGATACGGAGCTCTCAAGTCCTGCAAGAGCGGCCTCCAGATCAGGAGCGGCCGGATCAAAATCCACGATCAACGGCTTGATCTTGGTTCTGAGAAAATGATCGGGACAACTCGTACCCAATGCCGCAAGTTGCGGCATCTGGTTGGCACAGACGAAGTCCAGCACAGCCTCACCATCATCGAAATGCCCGACCATTGGCTGCTTGCCACTGACCATGCCACGAATGGCAGGCATCAGGCGCCCCGCCACCACCTTGCGCTCATTGGCAGACAGGGGCTGATGCCGGGCTCCCCCAAAGGCCGGTGTGGCGGCGGTTTCCTTTGCAAACCAGTCGATGGCCCGGTTGATCATCTCGACGGTGGTCTCATAACAGGTCTTGGCATCATCGGCCCAGGTGAACAGGCCGTGACTTTCCAGCACCACCCCTTTGGCATCGGGATTTTCAAGGCAAAATTTTTCCAACCACAGCCCCAGCTCATAGCCGGGACGTTTCCATGGCAGCCAGCCGATCTCATCGCCGTAGATCTTGCGGGTGATCTCGCGACTGTCAGCCGTGGCCGCAATGGCAATCACCGCATCAGGATGCATATGGTCGACATGCTTTTTGGGTACATAGGCATGAAGGGGGGTATCAATCGAGGCGGCGCGGGGATTGAGATTGAAGGTGCAATGCGGCAGGTAGCCGACCATTTCATCTTCAAACTCGGGGCCGCGATACAGCCCCTTGAGGGCATGGAGTTTCTCCATATAGAGCGTGGCGAAACCATCCATCTTGATGGTGCCGACATCCCCTCCCGAACCCTTGACCCAGAGAATTTCCACCGCTTCGCCGGTCAGTGGATCGGTCTCGATCACTTTGGCCGATGTGTTGCCGCCGCCATAATTGGTAATGCGTTTGTCCGAGCCGAGAAGGTTGGAGCGGTAAAGCAAAAGCTCGGATTGGGTCATCCCGGATGCAGCCGCCTCCTCCCATTGGAGCGTCAGCCGCAGATCATCATTGTTGTTAGGCATGTCATCCTCCCTTGACGGCCATTCAGCCAGATGCTTTTTCGCATCGACTTTGCTTTGCGCAAGAATCATTGTCAATCAAAAACGATCATATACACTCGAAGATGATCAGATGAAGCCCATTTTCCAATATTTTTGATTGACAATGATTGTTTTAGGTGAAAAGTTGACAATCAGGGAGAGAAAAATGCACGAAAAAGAGCGCCATCGAGTCATCCTGTCAGCCGTACAGGAGCGACCGGTCGTAACAGTTCAGGAAATGGTGACGTTAACCGAAGCATCGGAAGCGACCATTCGCCGGGACATTGCGACGCTTCATTTGCAGAAGAAGCTGCGCCGTGTGCGGGGTGGAGCGGAATCGATCCATCCACCAGAATTTGTCGGGCTGGCAGGTCGCCCCTTTTCCGTCAATGAAACAATCAATATCCATCAAAAGAGAGCGATCGCACAAAAGGCCGTCGAATTGTGTGAGGATGGAGACCCGATCATCATCAATGGAGGCACCACCACCTTCCAGATGGTTCATCCGCTCGCCTCCATGCGACTGCAGGTCTTCACCAACTCTTTCCCCATTGCCGAGCACCTGCTCAAACACTCGAAAAACACCATTATGCTGTCCGGCGGCGCGATCTATCGCGAGCAGAATATTATTCTCAGCCCGTTCGATAATGACGTGACACGGAACTTCTATGCCAAGCGGATGTTCATGGGGGCCAAGGGCCTCGGACCGCTTGGTCTGATGGAGACCGACCCGCTGCTGATTCAGGCCGAACAGAAACTGATTGGTCAGGCGGACGAACTGATCGTTCTGGTGGATTCTTCAAAATTTCAGGCAAGATCCAGTCTGATCCTGTGTCCGCTGGACCGGATCTCGACGGTCATCACCGATGATCGGATTCCGGATGCGGCGGCGAACATGCTCGAACAGGCTGATATTACCCTGATTGTTGCGCAATCAGGAACTGCGAAAGAAAGGGCGACCGAAGGAGGGTAGCCTGATGGTTTGACGCGCCGGACCTGGGAGGGCCGGCATTCATTAGGGAGGAAATCATGAAATTCATTAAGGCAATTCTGTCAGCTGCGGTCATTGCCGCAGTCTGCATCGCAGCCCCCGCTCAGGCCGCACCAAAGCGCATCGCTCTGGTGGTCAAGGCTCTGGGCAACGGATTCTTCGAAGCCGCAGCCCGCGGCGCAGAGGAAGCCGCAAAAGAGCTGGGCGATGTAGAAATCATCTATACTGGGCCAACCGACACCACCGCTGAAGGGCAGATCGAAGTCATCAACTCGCTGATTGCCCAGCGCGTCGACGCCATCGCCATCTCCGCCAATGACGCCGAAGCCCTTGTCCCGGCACTCAAGAAAGCCATGAACCGGGGTATCACCGTCATTTCATGGGATTCCGGCGTGGCTCCGGAAGGCCGTCAGGTGCATCTCAACCCCTCGTCCAACGCCCTCATCGGCAACATGATCATCAAACTCGCAGCCGATCATCTGCCGGACGGCGGTGAAGTGGCTGTTCTCTCGGCAACCGCGACCGCCACGAACCAGAATATCTGGATCGAGGAAATGAACAAGGTGATGGGCAACTATCCCGGCATCAAGGTTGTCGCAACCGTCTATGGGGATGATCTGGCGGATAAATCCTACCGCGAAGCACAGGGCCTGATGCAGACCTATCCTGATCTGGATGCGATCATCGCCCCGACCTCCATCGGCATCGTTGCTGCTGCGCAGGCGGTTGTCGATGCAGGCAAGGTTGGCAAAGTCAACGTCACCGGCCTTGGCCTGCCGTCCGAGATGGCCGGTGCCATCGAGTCCGGAGCCTCCAAGTCCTTTGCGATCTGGAACCCCATCGATCTGGGCTATTCGGCAACCATGATCGCTCATGCCCTCGCCAATGGTGACGCAACCGCAGAACCCGGTGCAAAAATCCCGATGGGCCGCATGGGAACCCTGACGCTGGATGACGACCGTGCGGGCGCAATGTCTGACCCGTTTGTCTATGACAGCTCCAACATCGACGCCTTCAAGTCGATCTTCTGACATGTCCGCTTGTCCCGGCGGGTTTCACTCCGCCGGGACACCCCAACCCTCTGAAAACTCGCCATGTATATGCAGACACAGACTGACAGCGCCTCCGGGGTCTCGGTCGACGCGTCGCAGGACGCCGCGCCGCTTCTCACGCTCGAGGGCATCACCAAGAGTTTTCCGGGCGTGAAAGCGCTCTCGGACATTGCACTCTCCCTCTATCCCGGCAAGGTCACCGCTCTGGTGGGAGAGAATGGAGCAGGCAAATCCACGGTCGTCAAAATCCTGACGGGCATCTATCAGCCTGACGAAGGCACCATCACGGTCGATGGCCAAGCCCGGCACTTTCCCACGGCACAGGACGCTGCCGATGCAGGCATCACCGCCATTCATCAGGAAACCGTTCTGTTTGACGAGCTGTCCGTTGCCGAGAATATCTTTCTTGGCCATGCCCCCAGAGGCCGGTTCGGCCTGATCGACTGGTCCGAGATCAATCGGCGTTCCAGCGCGATCCTTGCGGAAATCGGCGCAGACCTCGACCCCTCAACCAAGCTGAAGGATCTGGGCATCGCCAACAAGCATCTGGTCGCCATCGCCCGCGCTTTGTCTATCGATGCCCGCGTGGTGATCATGGATGAACCAACCGCGGCCCTCAGCCACAAGGAAATTCAGGAGCTTTACGAACTCGTCGAGCAGCTCAAGAAACAGGGCAAGGCGATCCTCTTTATCTCGCACAAATTCGACGAAATCTTTCGCATCGCCGACAATTATACCGTCTTTCGCGATGGTCAGTTCGTTGGTGCCGGCGCGATGACCGATGTGACCAATGACGATCTTGTCAAGCTGATGGTCGGGCGCGAGATCGCCCATATCTTCCCAGAACGAACCAGCAAAATCGGCAACGAAGTCCTCAAGGTGGTCGGCTACGAGCATCCGACCGAGTTTGCCGACATCCGTTTCGAGTTGCATCAGGGGGAAATTCTGGGTTTCTATGGCCTTGTCGGCGCAGGCCGGTCGGAATTCATGCAATCCCTGTTCGGCATCACTCGCCCGTCCAAGGGGGCAATCCGCATTGACGGCGACGTCGCGGTCATTCGCTCCCCCGCCGCCGCCATCAAGCACGGCATCGTCTATGTGCCCGAAGACCGTGGCAAGCAGGGAGCAATCACTGCCCTGCCGATCTTCCAGAATGTCACTCTGCCCTCGCTCGGCCGGACCTCGCGCGGCAGCTTTTTGCAGCTGGCCGAAGAGTTCAAGCTGGCACGCGATTATTGCGAGCGTCTCGATTTGCGGGCGGCCTCGCTCGATACCAATGTCGGCAACCTGTCGGGCGGCAATCAACAGAAGGTGGTGATCGCAAAATGGCTGGCAACCCAGCCCAAAGTCATCATTCTGGATGAACCGACCAAGGGCATCGACATTGGATCGAAAGCCGCCGTGCACGAATTCACCGCCGAGCTGGCGGCTCAGGGACTGGCGGTCATCATGATCAGCTCCGAAATCCCGGAAGTTCTGGGCATGTCGGATCGTGTCATCATCATGCGTGAAGGCCGTATCGTTGCCGAAGTCAGCGGTGACGACATGAATCCTGAAACGCTCGTGCGTCATGCAGCAGGGATCAAGGATCACTAAGCCATGCTGAAACGACTTGCCACTTCGCGAGAAGCGCTGTTGCTGGGAGCCATTCTGGTTCTGCTGGCGCTGATCTCGACTCGCTTTCCTGCTTTCATTACGCCATCCAATCTTGTGGGCGTTTTCAATGACACCTCGCCGCTCATCCTGTTGGCGTTGGGGCAGATGATTGTCATCCTCACCAAATGCATTGACCTGTCCGTCGCCGCCAATCTTGCCCTCACTGGCATGGTCGTCGCCCTCGTCAATGTGGCGGCTCCCGGCGTGCCTGTCGCGGTGATCCTGCTAGTTGCCATCACCCTTGGCACCATCATGGGCATGTTCAACGGCCTGCTGGTCTGGAAGGTGCAGATCCCACCCATCGTGGTGACGCTTGGCACCATGACCATCTATCGCGGCATCATCTTCCTCTTGTCCGATGGCAAGTGGGTCAATGCCCATGAAATGAGCCCTGCCTTCAAGGCCTTTCCCCGCATGGAATTGCTGGGATTGCCGATGCTCAGCTGGTTCGGCATCCTCGCGGTGATCCTGTTTTATTTCATCATGACCCGCACCACATTGGGACGCGCTTTCTATGCCGTGGGCGGCAATCCCCATGCAGCAGTCTATGCCGGAATCAATGTCGGCTACACGCAATTCTGGGCCTATACCATCTCGGGCGCATTGTCCGGTCTTGCAGGCTATTTGTGGGTGTCCCGCTATGCGGTCGCCTATGTGGATCTTGCCGGAGGGTTCGAGCTGGAGGTGGTCGCTGCCTGTGTCATCGGCGGGGTGTCCATTGCTGGCGGTCTTGGAACGGTTGCTGGCACCCTGCTTGGCGCACTGTTCCTTGGCATCGTCAAGAATGCGCTTCCCGTGATCAACATCTCCCCCTTCTGGCAGTTGGCTATCTCCGGTGCGGCCATCATCATCGCCGTGGTCTTCAATGCGCGCGCCAATCGCACCAAAGGCCGGGTCATTCTCAAAAGTGCGGAGCAAACGGCATGAGCATCGCATCCAATCACTCCATTCCAGACCGTCTGCAGTCTCCTCTCCAGCGAAGGCTCAAGAGCTGGGAAATGCTCCTGTTGCTTGTGGCCATCGCCATCTTTATCGCCAATTCCTTCGCGTCCCCCTACTTCCTGGATGCGTGGAACCTGTCCGATGCCACCTTCAACTTTACCGAAAAGGCGATGATTGCCTTTGCCATGGCGCTGCTGATCATATCCGGAGAGATCGATCTCTCCGTTGCCTCGATCATCGCTTTGGCATCCACTGCCATGGGGGCCGCGGTTCAGATTGGGGCCGACACCCCGACACTGATCATCGTCGGACTTGCCGTTGGCCTTGCAGCCGGGGCTTTCAACGGCTTTCTGGTCACCGGACTGGGACTGCCATCGATCGTAGTCACGATCGGCACCATGAGCCTGTTCCGCGGCATTGCCTATATCGTGTTGGGTGATCAGGCCTATCGCGGCTATCCGGCGAGCTTTGCCTATTTCGGGCAGGGCTATGTTTATTGGGTCTTCAGCTTCGAGCTGGTGCTGTTCGCCATGCTGGCCATTCTTTATGGCATCCTCTTGCACAAGACCAACTTCGGCCGCGCGGTCTTTGCCATCGGCAACAATGCCACCGGCGCTCTCTTTTCCGGCATTCGGGTCAACCGGGTCAAATTCTCGCTGTTCCTGCTGACCGGACTGATGTCCGGGGTGGCTGCCATCTGCCTCACGTCGCGCCTTGGCTCGACCAGACCCTCCATCGCCCTTGGCTGGGAGCTGGAAGTGGTAACCATGGTGGTGCTCGGCGGGGTCAACATTCTGGGAGGCTCCGGTTCCATTCCCGGCGTTGTCATTGCTGCCTTCGTCATGGGCCTTGTCACCTTCGGGCTCGGCCTGCTCAATGTTCCGGGCATCGTTATGTCGATCGTCATCGGGCTGCTGCTCATTTCGGTGATCGCCCTGCCACGCCTATGGGCCAAGATGAGGAGAAAAAGCTGATGGAGAAGTTCGCCTTCAAGATGAAGCTCCTGCCCGGCATGGAAGCCGAGTATGAGACGCGGCACGACGCCATCTGGCCCGAGCTTGTCCAGTTGCTCAAGCAGGCAGGCATATCGGACTATTCCATCCATCTGGACCCGGAGACCAACATCCTGTTCGGCGTGCTCTGGCGCGAGGATGATCACGGGATGGATACCCTGCCCCAAGAAGAGGTGATGCAGAAATGGTGGGTCTATATGGCCGACCTGATGGAAACCCATCCGGACAATGAGCCGGTGGCAAAACCCCTCAAGACCGTTTTTCATCTGCCTTGAAGCGACATGTAACAAGACCATGATCAAACCCCGTCACATTGCCGTCATCGACATCGGCAAGACCAACGCCAAAGTGGCTCTGGTTGATACTGAGCATTTTGAGGAAATAGCCGTCGTCACCCGCGCCAACAGGGTGCTGGAGGGGCCGCCATGGCCACACTTCGATCTGGAGGGCCATTGGGCCTTCATTCTTTACGCATTGAAGGCGTTCCATGCAGACCATGGAATTGACGCCATATCGACAACAACCCATGGTGCATCTGCAGTCTTGCTCGATCAAAATGGGGATCTGGGCGCTCCCATGCTCGACTATGAGCATCACGGACCGGACAGTCTGCGCGAGGAATATGATGCCCTTCGTCCTGCCTTCTCCGAGACCGGATCGCCACGGCTCGGTATGGGGCTTAATCTGGGTGCGCAACTGCACTGGATCTTTGCCACACAACCGGATCTGAAGGCGCGAACAGCGACCATTCTCACCTATCCGCAATATTGGGGCTATCGCCTGACGGGGCAAATTGCCAGCGATGTCAGCTCCCTTGGCTGTCACACGGATTTGTGGGACCCGTACAAACGCCACTATTCCAGCCTTCCCGAGACTCTGGGCATCCGCGAGAAGATGGCCCCACCCCGTCCTGCGACGGACTGTCTTGGGACGGTTCTGCCCGCCATTGCCAAGGCAACGGGCCTGTCCGCCTCGACCCCGGTTTTTGTTGGCATTCACGATTCGAACGCCTCCCTGCTTCCCCATCTGATGGATAGCACGCCCCCCTTCTCGGTGGTCTCCACCGGCACGTGGGTGATTGCCATGGCGGTCGGCGGCGAGCAGAAGGACCTTGATGCGGCAAAGGATACTCTGATCAACGTCAATGCCTATGGTGCTCCCGTTCCCTCGGCCCGGTTCATGGGCGGGCGAGAATATGAAATTGCCATGCAAGGGCAAAAAATCACCCCGACCAACGAGGATATTCGCGCCGTTCTGGACAAAGGCATTTGCCTGCTCCCGGCTCTGCAGAATGACAGTGGCCCCTTCATGAGCAGGACAACCAAATGGATCGGCGGCGAGCCAGCGATCGACAGCGGCGTGCGTGCCGCAGCCTTGTCGCTTTATCTGGCAATGGTCACAGCGCATTGCCTTGAGATGATCGGTCACCGTGGCACGATTATCGCGGAAGGCCCCTTCACCAAAAACCGCCTGTATCTCGACATGCTTGCGACCGCGACCGACAGCGAAGTGCACGCCTGCAAGGCCAGCACGGGCACATCAATCGGGGCTGCGATGCTGGCGGTCGATGGCAATCCCGACATACCCGCCTCAACATACCATCACCCAAGGCAAGACCTCAGCGCCTATGCCCGCCTCTGGTGGGATCTGGTCGCAAGGCAGGACGACGGTCCGTAGGCACCGCATCACGAACAGGCGCGTCAAACCCTTCAAACAGCCCTCAATCCGGACCAGACAGCAAGGCCGAGACCCCCACCCACCTTGACAGCAACAAACAGGAGGTGATATGACACCGATGTCATGACACCGATGTCATAGTCGTTTGATGTCTTGTCGAGGAGGATCTATGGCTACAATCTATGATGTCGCCAAGAAAGCGGGTGTTTCCCCTAAAACAGTATCCAGAGTGCTGAATGGGGATGCTCCGGTGCGGCAACAGACGCGAGATGCGATTGAAGCGGCCATCAATGCGCTGGGATATGTGCCATCCAACGCAGCGCGGATGATGCGCTCGAACAAATCCGGTCTGATCGGACTGATCACCGGCGCAATCTCGCATGGTCTTGAACCGACCGAGCCCGAAGGCCTCCCCGACCTGTTCATCGTGCAGGGCATTCAGCAGATGATGGCTGAAAGCGGCAAAACACTGATGATAGCCGATACCAACAATGTTGCCGGACGGGTGCCTCACCTCATCAAAACCTTTCTGCAACATCGGGTCGAAGGTCTCATCTATGTGGCCGACCATCACAAGAAAGTCGAGCTGCCAGACATCCCCGCCGCCTGTCCGATTGTTTTGGCCAACTGCTTTGATGATGTCGGCCATCCCGCCATTCTGCCCGATGACCGGACCGGTCAGAGGGAGCTGGTGACAAAGCTTATTGAGAATGGACACCGCCGCATAGCCTATCTCACCCTCGACAAGACCCTTGTTGCGACCGGATTGCGGACAAAGGGCTATTGCGATGCCCTGGCCAAGGCAGGTCTGCCCTATGACGATGATTTGGTGATGATGGGATATGAGGAAGGCCGGGAGAAGGACAGCCAGCTATTGGTGCAGGCCGTTGAGCGCCTTGTCTCTCTGGACCAGCCACCCAGTGTTATTTGCTGCGGCAATGATGAAATGGCCCTGCGCCTCTATGGCATTCTGCGCTCGCGCAACATTCGCGTTCCGGACGACATCTCGGTTGCCGGCTACGACAATTATCGCGTCATTGCCGAAACGCTTTTCCCACCTTTGACAACGGTCGAACTGCCCTATTTCAAACTCGGCCAGACGGCTGCCGACCATTTGCTCAGATTGATTTCTGGAGAAGAGGACGTTCCAGAAAGTCCCGGACTCTTGCAAGGGCCCGTTTTCTGGCGGGATTCGGTCATCAAACCGGATCCCACACTTACCTAAAATTCTATGGGAGGAATTTCAATGAAACTGACCAAGACATATCTTGCCGTTCTATGCGCATCAACCTTGCTGTCCGGTGCGAGCTTTGCGCAAACCGACCTGTCTCTGTGGTACCATGGCGCAGGGAACGAGGTAGAGAGCAAAATCATCAATCAGATCGTCAGCGACTTCAATGCAAGTCAATCTGACTGGAATGTGGTTCTGGAGAGCTTTCCGCAGACCAGCTACAACGACTCGGTCGTGGCAGCAGCACTGGCCAAGAACCTGCCGGACATCATTGATGTCGACGGTCCTGTCATGCCCAATTGGGCCTGGTCGGGATATATGCAGCCGCTGCAGATAGATGAAGCCAAAGTTGCAAACTTCCTGCCCGGCACCAAGGGCATCTGGAATGGAAAGCTTTATTCCATCGGACTTTGGGATGCGGCGGTTGCCCTTTATGCACGCAAATCGACGCTTGAAGATCTCGGCCTGAGAACACCGACGCTCGACAAGCCATGGACAAAAGACGAGTTCATGGATGCGTTGGAGAAAGCCAAGGCGTCCGGCAAATACAAATATGCCCTCGATCTGGGCATGAATGATCAGGGGGAATGGTACCCATACGCCTTTTCACCCTTCCTGCAGAGCTTTGGCGGCGACATCATTGATCGCTCCACCTACAAAACAGCAGAAGGCACTCTCAACGGAGACGAGGCACTGGCCTTTGGCGAATGGTGGCAGAGCTTGTTCACCAACGGCTATGCGGCAGGCACCAGTGAAAGCCCGGCCGACCAGCAAAATGGCTTCATAGACGGCAGCTTCGCCTTCCAATGGAATGGCAACTGGCGGGCCGTGGCCACGATGGCTGAAGTCGATGATGTGGTCTTCCTGCCTGCCCCTGATTTCGGCAAGGGGTCAAAGATCGGTGCCGGTTCGTGGCAGTTCGGCGTCGCGGCAACCTCCAAACATCCCGATGGTGCCTCCGCCTTCATCGAGTTTGCATTGCAGGATAAATACCTGGCCGCCTTCTCCGATGGCATCGGGCTGATTCCATCGACCGCCACCGCCGCGCAAATGACCAAGAACTACAAGGATGGCGGTCCATTGGCCGTGTTCTATGGCCTGTCCAGCGCCCAAGCCCTCATTCGTCCGGTCACACCGGGTTATGTCGTGCAATCCAAGGTCTTCACCAAGGCCATGGCCGACATCGCCAATGGGGCTGATGTCGCCGACATGCTTGATGCTGCGGTGGACGAAATCAACGCTGACATCGAAAAGAACAGCGGTTACGGACACTAGCAATCACAAAGGAAAGTCCGCACTTCGGTGCGGGCTTTCGGCTTATCCGAAGGGAGGATTGGATGGCATCGAAATTGACTCGGTCCAACCGGGCAGGATGGGCCTTTGCGCTTCCGGCCTTCACACTGCTGTTCCTGTTTATCATCTTGCCGTTTTTCTTTGCATTTTGGTTTTCATTGACCAATCAGCGCCTGATCTCGCCAAACCCCACTGAATTTGTCGGCTTGCAGAATTACGAAAATCTGCTGGGCGTCGCCATCGTCACGCTCAAGCCAGACCGCGATGAAAACAATCAGATCATTCGCGATCGCGATGGTGAAATCTCCTATCCACGCGTCCGAACGATCACACGAAGCCCCGACTTTCCGCAATATAAGGGCATGCGCGAATGGTTCCGATGGCAGTCGGGAGACGAAGCGAAGGTGGTGGTCGCCAAAGATGTGGTCTTCATGAAAGCCCTCGTCAACACCATGCTCTTTGTCTTGATCATTGCCCCGTTGCAAGGGGGTGGTGCCTTGGGTCTGGCACTGCTGATCAATCAGAAGCTGCGCGGCATCAATGCCTTTCGCACCATCTATTTCATGCCGGTGGTCATATCGATTGTGGTCATCTCCTTGTTGTGGCGCTTCATCTATGACGGTGATGACGGGCTGCTCAACAACATCGTCTCAGCACTGACATTTGGAGCCTTCGAACCCGTTGACTGGCTGGGCAACAAGGACACGGCACTCGGTTCGATCATCGTCATGTCGGCCTGGCAGGCCATGGGTTTTCACATGGTGATCTGGCTATCTGGCCTCCAGACGATCCCGGCAACATTGTATGAAGTAGCGGCCATTGAAGGGTCGTCACGCTGGCAAACCTTCCGCTATGTGACATGGCCGGGCCTGAGAAACACGGCAGTTCTGGTGCTGATTGTCATCACCATGCAAGCCTTTGCCCTTTTCTCGCAGATTGACGTGATGACCAAAGGCGGGCCGCTCGATTCCACCCAGACACTGGTATTCCAGGCAGTTCAGCGCGGCTATGGCAAGCAGGATATTTCCGGAGGCTCGGTGATCTCGGTGATCCTGTTCTTCATTGTCCTGACGATTTCGCTGATTCAGCGCTATCTTACGAGGGAGAAACGATAATGGCTTTGGTCTCCGGGCAAAATCACGGTCTGCGCTTGCTGTCTCGCTATCTCGTTCTGGCACTGGTGGCGATGGTGTTCCTGTTCCCTCTGCTGTTCATGGTGGTTTCCTCCTTCAAACCAGATGGGCAACTGCTTGCCGACACGAGCTCGTTCAGGGCCTTTCTGCCGGTTGGCGACATCAGCCTTGATAACTATGCCGCAGCCTTCCAAAGAGCCCCCATCGGTCAGTTCATGTTGAACTCGATGTTCGTCACCATCGTGACGGTCATAGGTTCAATCGCGATCTGTTCGGTTGCCGCTTTCTCGTTTGTTTTCCTCAACTGGACAGGCCGCAATATACTGTTGACCATCATACTGGCCACCCTGATCATTCCGTTTGAAACCATCGCGGTTCCTCTTCTGCTGATCGTTTCAAAGCTTCCGTGGATGGGCTTCGAAGGCATGGAATGGGGCTGGCTCAACACATATCGGGTTCAAATCATTCCGTGGATTGTTGATGCGCTGACCATTTTCCTGTTCGTTCAGTATTTCAAGGATCTGCCGCGCGAGCTGATTGAAGCGGCCCGTGTGGAAGGTGCCAGCTGGCTATCGATTTACCGTCGGGTGGTCATGCCCTTATCCGGTCCTGTTCTGGCAACGGCAGCCATTCTCAAGTCGCTCAAAATGTATAACGAGCAATATCTCTGGCCTTTGATCGTGGTGCAGGATGAAGCGCACAGACCGATCATGGTGGGGCTTGGCTATTTCTTCCAGCTCGATGTCGCTTGGGGCGAGCTGATGGCCTATCTGACGCTGATTTCAGTGCCCGTCCTCGCCTTTTACCTTCTCATGCAAAGAGCCTTTATCGCGTCAATCGCGTCAACCGGCGTCAAAGGATAGCTAACAATGGTGATCGCACTCAAGGATCAGTGGATTTGGGACAGCTGGTATGCCCATGACGGGGCGCTTTGGCATGGCTATTTCCTCAAGGCCGACAAATCCCTCAAAGATCCCGATCTCAGACACTTCAACGTTTCTCAAGGCCATGCGACAAGCACGGACCTGATCAACTGGACCCATCTGGGCACGTGCTTTGCGCCAGCGCAGGAGCCAGCCTTCGATGACAAGACCACATGGACCGGATCGGTTGTAAAGGGGCCTGACGGCCTGTGGCACCTTTTCTATACCGGCACCAGCCAAGCGGAAAAGGCGCTCTATCAGCGCATTGGCCATGCCACCTCGACCGACATGCACAATTGGCAGCGCGTCAGCACCGAGGCCTGCCTTGATCTGGTTGGTGCAGCCGCCCGCCACTATGAAACAGACCATATGATCGGCCATTGGCACGATCGGGCAATGCGCGATCCATGGGTCATGCCTGACCCGCAAGGCAACGGCTGGCTGATGTATTTTACAGCCCGTGGGTCAGATATCGAGGAGGCCAACGCTGCGGGTGCCATTGGCTTTGCCATGTCAGAGGACCTTTATCACTGGACCCTGCAGCCACCGGTCTTCGTCGGCGACTTTGGTCAGTTGGAAGTCCCTCAAATATTTGAGGTCAACGGCCGTTGGTATTGTCTCTTTTGCACATCGGCAGAGCATTGGTCGCAAAGCAGGATCAGCAAAACCGGGATGACGCCTGTGACCGGCAACCATTACCTGATTGCCGATGATCCAAGAGGCCCCTGGCGCATGGCCCCCGGCTTTTTGGACGGCGGGCTGCCCTGTCGCCGCTATGCCGCGCGTATTTTGAAGACAGACAATGGACTGGTCATTTTGGGATTTGACGACAATGGCCGCGAGGACTTTGTCGGCGAAATCAGAGCCCCTGAACCGGTCCTGATTGATGAGGAAGGCTATTTGCAATTGGCCAAAAACGGGGAGGCCGTGTGATGGCGAAGGTGGTTCTGAAAGACATTCACAAAACATTCGGCAACGTGGACGTCATCAAAGGGGTGGATATCACGATAGAAGACGGTGAGTTTGTTGTCTTTGTCGGACCGTCCGGATGTGGCAAGTCGACCCTGCTCAGGATGATTGCCGGGTTGGAGGATGTAACCTCTGGCACTCTGGAAATTGGCGGCAAAATCGTCAATGAAGCGCCGCCCAAGGAACGAGGCATCGCGATGGTGTTTCAAAGCTACGCCATATTTCCGCACATGTCGGTGCGCGAAAATATGGCCTTCGGACTGACGATCGCAGGCGCTTCGAAAGAGGAAAAGGCGCGCAAGGTCGCCGAAGCGGCGCGCATTCTGCAAATGGAAGATTTGCTGGATCGCAAACCCAGTCAGTTGTCCGGTGGCCAAAGGCAGCGCGTCGCAATCGGACGTGCCATCACCCGCAACCCATCGGTGTTTCTGTTCGATGAACCGCTCTCCAACTTGGACGCGGCCTTGCGGATGGATATGCGCATGGAAATCGGCCAGTTGCACAATCAGCTCGACGCGACCATGATCTATGTGACCCACGACCAAGTGGAAGCCATGACACTGGCCGACAAGATTGTTGTGTTGAAGGATGGCAAGGTCATGCAGATCGGCGCCCCGATGGAGCTGTATCACAATCCCGCCAACAAATTCGTGGCCGGATTTCTTGGGGCCCCTTCGATGAATTTCATCGACGTGGATGTCCATGATCTTGATGAACAAACTGCGATAGTCGGCAACGAATCCGTAGAACCGGTCCGGGTCGAAACCAAAGGGCGTATGTTCGCCAAGGGCGGCAAGGCGATATTGGGCATTCGGCCCCAATATCTCAAACAGGCGCAAGAGACGGCCGGCCTATTGCATGGCAGTGTCACGTTGACGGAACGCCTGGGAACGGAAACCGTGGTCGACCTGTCGCTGGCCGATGGAAGCAAGATGATCGCCTCATTTGACGAAGATCTCGTTTTGCAGCCAAACGCCCGGATCGATCTCACCTTTGATCCGAAGCAAGCCCATCTGTTCGCCCCTGAATGAAGCGGACAGACAGTCCGCCTCCAATCAGAAGACCAGTCACTTAGTGCAGAGCCAAGCACAGGCGGGGCTTGAGAAACCCGCTAGACATCCCTGCTCCCCCGTCAGATTTTCTTTGCCATGGAATAGTCCGTGATCTCAAACCCCAGAGATTGATAAAGAGCGAGGGCCCGCTCATTGAAAGCGAACACATGCAAGGCGATTGTATCGATCCCCAGCCGGGACACTTCGCGCTCCAAGGCCTGCATCGTGGCACGCCCATAGCCTTTGCCCTGATGTTGATCATCGATCTGTATATCGTAGAGAAAAGCCGATCGCTGTTCAAAATCGGTTTTGACGGCAAACCAGATTGATCCGACTTTTGCACCCTGCTCGTTGATCACTTCAAAGAAATGGTGATCGGGTGTGTCCACTCCTTCAGACAGATAATGCGACATGCTTGATTTGGCAAAAGCGCGCGCAGCGTCGAGCGTGCAGCCAAAGGTCTTCTGCTTGTCTTTGGCATACTCTTCGGTGCAGATGTCAAACCAGCTTTGAAAGCGGCTGGCCGCCATGGGAGACAAGGAGACATCGATGGTGGTGGTGCGCGCTTGGGACATGGGAAACGTTCTTTCTAACCGAGAGAAGGCGAGGATGGGCAATAGGCATGACAACCACGCGCATGATAGAAAATGTCAGCGATGCCCGATAGGGACTGTCCCGACCTTTCGAAGATCGCAGACCATAGGCTAACCGCACCCGGCCGGATCGATAGGCCGTTGGGCGTCTGACTATGCCGCAATTTCAAACAGGCCCGCGGCACCTTGTCCACCACCAACACACATACTGACGACGCCATAGCGTGCGCCCCTGCGCTGGCCTTCCAGCAACAAGTGACCAGCCATCCGAGCCCCTGACATCCCGTAAGGATGGCCAATGGAGATGGCCCCGCCATTGACATTGAGCTTGTCACTGTCGATCCCGAGCGCATCGCGGCAATAGATGAGTTGCGAGGCAAAGGCCTCATTGATTTCCCAAAGATCGATATCATCGATTGTCAGGCCATTGCGTTCGAGCAATTTGGGAATGGCCAGCACCGGACCAATCCCCATTTCATCCGGCGCGCAGCCCGAGACGGCAAACCCCTTGAAGGCTCCAAGCGGCTTCAAACCTCGCCTGTCAGCTTCTCCGGCCTCCATCACCACCAGAGCGGAAGCCCCATCTGACAGTTGGCTGGCATTGCCTGCCGTGATGCATTTGTCCTCCCCCAGAACAGGGGTAAGCTTGGACAGCCCGTCCAGCGTCGTGGATGGTCGATTGCACTCATCCTGATCAAGGGTCACGGACTGTTCGATCATGTCGCCGGTCTCGCGGTTCTTGACCTGCTGGATCGTGCTGACAGGGACGATTTCGTCTGAAAACAGATTGGCCTTTTGTGCGGCTGCGGTCCGCATCTGGCTTTGCAGCGCATAGGCATCCTGCATCGCACGGGTGACACCATAGCGCTCAGCGACAATCTCTGCGGTTTCAATCATCGAAAGATAATAAGCATCCGGGACATTGGGATCGCGGTATCTGTGGCTGTTCCAATGGGCGTTCTGAACCAGCGAAATACTGTCCAGCCCCCCAGCCATTGCGACATCCACCCCTTCATTCATAACCATATGAGCTGCAATGGCGATGGCATTCAGACCAGACGCACATTGGCGGTCGATGGTCACTCCTGCGACGCTGTCAGGCAGCCCTGCGGCTTGCGCAATATGCCGGGCAACATTGATGCCCGTGCTTCCCTGCGTCAGGGCGGACCCCATCACCACATCCTCGACATCCTCGCCACGAACACTCGCACGATCCATCGCCCCCCTCACCGCATGGGCTGCCAAACCAGGCCCTTCAAGATTGTTGAATGCCCCGCGATAGGCCTTGCCAATCGGGGTGCGGGCGGTCGATACGATTACGGCTTGACGCATAGTGCTCTCCTAAAGGGCTTCCAGACCACACCAATTGGCAATGAACAGAGCCGTTGCCTTGGTGACCTTGTTGATGCTGTCGATGGACACCCGCTCATTAAAGCCATGAATGGCCTCGGCCTTCGGACCATAGACAAGGGCGGGCATTTGCCCATACAAGCCAAAAAAGCGCGCATCCGTGGTTGCGGTGATGGCGAGCTTCTCCAGTGGCTTGCCCGTGACAGACTGGTGGGCTCCCTCCAGTGTGGCGATGCTTTGCCGGGCATTGTCGCTACCATCCTCGGACAAGGCATAACCTTCGGCAAGAAAGCCGTGATAGACAATACGCGGCTGGTTGTCCCGCAAGAAGGCATTGCTCTTGGCAGCTTCCTGCAACACGGCTTCGATCTCGGCCCGCATGTCATCGATGCTCTGGCCGGGAAAGATCCCCATGCGCACGTCGAACACGCACCAGGCAGGCACAGAACTGGTCCAGTCCCCCCCGACGATCTTGCCAACATTGAGATTGAGCGGATGGTGGACATGAGCAAAATCCGGGTGACGCAGATCCGGCCCGTTCCACTTGGCTTCCAACTTGTGCAGTGCCTCGATCAGCGGAATGGCCGCCTCGATTGCATTGGCCCCATCACCGGCATAGGCAACATGGGTGGGCAGCCCCTGCAAGTGAACCTGAAACCAGATGACACCGACCTGAGCGGTGACAAGGGCACAATCAAAGGGTTCGGGGATCAGGGCGGCATCCGCGCGATAGCCCCGTTGAAGACAGGCCAGAGCGCCGTTGCCAGTGCATTCTTCCTCCACCACGGATTGGTAAAAGACATCCCCGGCGGGTGCCAGTCCAATCGCCTTCAAGGCATCAAGGGCAAACAGATTGCTGACCAATCCGGCCTTCATGTCGCCAGCGCCCCGCCCATACATCCAGTCCCCATCGACATGGGGGGCGAAGGGCGGCTGGTCCCACATGGTCAGCGGACCTTCGGGCACAACATCGATATGACCGTTGAGAATGAGGGACTTGCCGGTCTGCCGCCGACTGGTATGGCGACCAACCACATTGACGGCATCCTCATACTCCCCGATCACCGGCGAGAAGCCGGGCAGATGCCGGATGTCGGCTACATCGATCGTCCAGCGATCCACCTCCAACGACCGCGCCTCAAGAGCTTCAGCCATGAATGCCTGCGCCGATTGCTCCTGCCCCCGCGTCGAGGGATGAGAGACCAGTTCGGACAGAAAGTCGAGTTGCTCGTCAAACGCTGCATCGACAGCGCCCAGCAAGCGAGATGTTAGCTCTTGATCCATGGTACCTCCCGGTATCGCTTTGTATCTGATGCGCTTCTAACCCGCGCGACCGGCAGCTGTCAGAAGGTTGGTATGTCGCCCTTGGGCAAAGCCAGTGGCGCACCGGTTGCCGCGATGATCATGCTGAGGTCTGCATCACGCGCCCGCTCGATCAGTCGGAAGCCCTGCTCCGTCACATCAATCACGGCCAGTTCGGTGAAAATCCGGGACACACAGCACCGGGCAGTCAAGGGAAGCGAGCACTGCTCCAGCAATTTTGGATTGCCCTTGCGATCCGTATGGGTGGTCAACACGATCACCCGCTTTGCCTTTTGCGCCAACTCGATCCCTCCTCCAGCACCGGGCGAGAATTTACCGGGGATCTTCCAGTTGGCGAGATCGCCATTTTGCGCCACTTCAAACGCGCCAAGCATCGTCAGATCCAGCCTGCCCGAGCGCACAATGGCAAAGGATGTGGCGCTGTCGAAAAAGGCGCTGCCCGGCACCGTCGAGACATAGGCTCCACCGGCATCAATCAGGTCCCTGTCCGCAGCATCCGCGCTCATTGTCGGGCCAATGCCCAGCAGACCATTTTCAGTATGCAGGGCGGTTTCCATGTCATCGGGCAAATGGTCAACCACCTTGGTAGGCAGGCCGATGCCCAGATTGACAAGCATGCCCGGCGTGATCTCGCGAGCCGCTCGGGAAATCATTCTGGTCTTAGCGTCTGACAACAGCATATTCCTCATGCAACAGCGAAATGGGGACGACGTGATCCACGAAGGCACCCGGCGTATGAACGGCATCCGCATCGATGCCCCCCACCGCGACACATTGATTGCTTTGCGCGACCACACAATCCGCAGCCATCGCCATCAACGGATTGAAGTTACGGGCCGTTTTGGTGAAGCACAGATTGCCGAACACATCCGCACATTCCGCATGGACCAGTGCGATGTCGGCCCGCAAGGCCGTCTCGATCAGATAGTTTGCTCCATCCATCGCAACCACCTGTTTGCCATGCGCCAGATCCGTATCGATGGCGATGTCGGTCACAAAGCCTTTCAGGCCAGCCCCACCACACCTGATCCGTTCGGCCAGAATGCCCTGTGCACAGAATTCGACCTCGACATCGCCTCTATTCATCATGGCAATGGCGTTGGCATTGAGCCCCAGATGGGTGGTAATCAATCGGTCGACCTGCCCCGATGCCAACAGATGATCGATGCCCATCCCCTGTTCATTGGCGTCATTCTTGATGAGGGTAAGCCCCTTTTGACCTTGCCGCACCAGCTCGGCAATCAGATTGAACGGGGTGCCCGGCACCCCAAATCCCCCAACCATGATTGTCGCCCCATCAGACACCTTGCCAATGGCCGCCTCGATTGAGGCCCTTTTATCGCCAAGCCTCATGATGCCTTGACCTGCAGGTCAAACTGTTCAGCAAAAGCATCAAGGCTATCGATCAAGATGGCCATAATCTCATCAATCTGCTCTTCAGTGACGATCAAGGGCGGGCAGACGAGAATATGGTCGCCCTCGACACCACCACGGGTGCGCCGCGAATAAATGATCAATCCGCGCTCATAGGCCCGCTCGACCAGCTCCAGATAGGCGTTGTAGGCTTTGGGCAGCGGCGTCATCGTGTCCCGGTCGGAAACCAGCTCGAAGGCCAGCAACAGCCCTTTGCCCCGCACATCGCCAATGAACGGATACCGATCCATCAGAGCCGTCAGTTTGACCTTGAGAATCTCTCCCATAGCCGCGCAATTGCTGATAAGGTCAAGCCTCTCCATTTCTTCCATCACGGCCAGCCCTGCCGAACAGGCCAACGGATTGCCCGCATAGGTAAAGCCATGCAGGAATCCGCCTGCATCCAGCAAAGCCTCGACGATGCTTTCCCGTGCAACAACGGCCCCCAGTGGCGCATAGCCCGCCGCGAAGCCTTTGGACATGGCAACAATGTCCGGCACGATGCCCCAATGATCGGCGGCAATGAACTTGCCCGTGCGCCCGACCCCGGTCATGACCTCATCATAGATCAGCAGAATGCCGAACTCGTCGCAGATTTCCTGTATCCGCGCATAGTAGCTGTCAGGCGCGACCAGCGCGCCGGTTGACGCGCCGCCAATCGGCTCCATCAGGAAGGCGAGAACCGATTCCGGGCCTTGCGCAATGATTTCATCGCGCAACAGCTCGGCATATTTCAATCCGCGCTGCTCATCCGTGAGATTGTCCTTGTCCAGATAGCAGGTGGGCGCAGCAATCTTGGGCATGTCGCGCAACATCGGAGCAAAGGGGTGCACGAGCGGATCATAGCCGGTCAGGGCCAACGCCCCAAAGGTACAGCCGTGATAGGATGGAAAGCGCGAAATGACCTTCCATCGCTCCGGCTCGCCTTGGGTGATCGCAAATTGCCGGGCCAGCTTGACTGCACTTTCAACAGCCTCCGAGCCGCCGGAGACAAAGAAAACCCGATCCAGATCCCCCGGCATCAGCGTCGCAACCTTTTGCGCCAGCTTTTCAGAGGACTCAGTGCGAAAATGCAGTCGATAGCCGAAGGTCGACTTGTCCATCTGCGCCTTCATCGCGGCCAGCACATTGGGATTGGAGTGCCCGATATTCGACACCATTGCGCCAGAAGAGCCATCGATATACCGCTTGCCGGTTTCATCGAACATATAGATCCCTTCGGCGCGATCCAGAAAGGGACGCGGTTGACGGGACTGATAGAAGAGGTTTGATTTCTCGTCGGTCATTTCGCGTTTTCCAGATGCTTTCTGAGGAAGTCCTTGGTTCGATCCTTGGTCGGATTTCGGAAAATCACCTCCGGTGGGCCTTCCTCGACGACGACACCCCCATCCATAAACAGCACCCGATCACAAACGGATTCGGCAAAGCCCATTTCATGGGTGACGATGATCATCGTCATATGTTCCTCGGCGAGCATCTTCATCACCTGATTGACCTCTTCAACCAGTTCGGGATCCAGTGCCGAGGTGGCTTCGTCAAACAGCATCAATTTGGGCTGCATCGCCAAAGCACGGGCGATTGCAACCCGCTGCTTTTGCCCGCCCGACAATTGCGACGGATGGTAATCAATGCGCTCAAGCATGCCCACGTGATCGAGTTGCCGCTCAGCCAGAACATTGGCTTCGTCGTCGGAAATGCCTTTCAGCAATTTGGGAGCGAGCGTGACATTCTCCCGTACCGTCAGATGCGGAAACAGATTGAAATGCTGAAACACCATGCCGATATACTGGCGCACCTGATTGATGTGTTTCTCATATTGCGCATGGGGCAATTGTTTGTTGACCTGCAGCCCATCGAGCCAGACCTCGCCGGACGTCAGGGGATCGAGATCATTGATGGCCCGCAGCAAGGTCGATTTGCCAGACCCGGACGGCCCGATGATCGCGACGATCTGCTGGCGTTCGACCTGCAGGCTGATATCCTTGAGAACCTCAAGATCACCAAAGCATTTCTGGGCGTGGCGAATATCGACGAAGGGGTGTGTTGTGGTCATTCTATTTTCCTTCCGACATGATTAGCGTGAGGCTTGAACGCGGCGCTCAAGATTGCGCAGCACCGCTTCCATTCCCAGATTGATGATGTAGTAACAGACCGCTGCCACGGCATAGAATTCGAACGGTCGATAGGTGCGCCCGATCGCCAGCTGGGCCGACAATGTCAGCTCGGTAACGCCAATCACCGACACCAGCGCGGAATCCTTGAGCAAAGCGATCATATTGTTGCCAATCGGCGGAATCACATCCCTGACCGCCTGCGGGATGACCACATAGCGCAGTGCATGCATGCGGCTCATGCCAAGGGTGCGCGCAGCCTCCATTTGTCCCTTGTCGACCGCCAGGATACTGGTCTGGATCAGTTCGGAATTGTAAACGGCGAAATGCAGTCCCAAGCCAATGAAACCAGCCACAAAGGCGGGCAGATCAATGCCAATCTGGATCAGGCCGAAATAGATCAGGAACAACTGCAACAGCAGAGGTGTTCCCATGAACAGCCATTCAAAGGCTTTCATCGGCCAACGGACGAAGCGCGGTGCATATAGGGCAACCACAGCAAAGAAGATGCCGCCGACAAAGCTCAGGATAGCAGCCGCTGCCGTGATTGCGATGGTCCAGGCGACCCCCAACAGGATCACATCGAAAAAGCCCGGTACAACGGAAAAATCAAGCCCCATGACGGCCTCCTGTCATTGCTCTTGCTGTCATTGGATCCGCACCTTTCTATCCAGCCAACTGATGCCCCGGCTGGTCGCGTAAATGATGATCATGTATAGGGCCCCCGACAGCATGAACATCTCAAAGGGCTTGTAGGTTGACCCGATAAAGCGCTGCGCCGTGTAGGTCAGCTCGACAACCGAGATGGCGGCCACCAGCGCCGTTCCCTTGATCAGGGCATTGATGTTGACCCCCAGCGGTCGCACCATCAGCCGGAACGCCTGAGGCAGGACGACATAGCGCATGGCTTGCCACCGGCTCAGACCAAGGGTCCGGGCGGCTTCTGTTTGACCCTTCTGAATGGCGACGATCGCACCGCGAATGGTTTCGGTCATATAGGCGCCGATATTGACGCCAAGACCGATCACCCCGGCTTCGAAAGCATCGAGCTGGATACCGATCTGCGGTCCACCGAAATACAGCAGAAACAATTGGATAAGAGCTGGCGTGCCGCGAAACAGGCTGACATAGCTTGCGCCAATCAACCGGATCGTCTTGACGCGAGACAAGCGGGCCGCAGCCCCCAGAGTTCCACAGACCAACCCCAGAATGGTCGTCAGGATGGACAGCTGAATGGTGAGCCACGCAGCGTCCAAAAAATGCGGATAAACCTTGAGAATTAGGTCGATGTCCATAAATGGCATTCCTTAGTGATGGTCTTTGCGGTCAAGCAAAGGAAGTGCCTGTATCTCACGCACCAATGCTGCGGTTTCCTCGATGGCAGCCGCAAGAAAGGCCTTGCCATTGTCTGCGGTCGCGACCGTTGGATCCCCCATGGTGCCATCGGGCGAGGCCGCAGACCACCAGCGCATCAGCATGGCTTTGCCACCACCGCGCGCCAGATCAAGATTGAAGAACCGGCTATCCGGGTCATGCACCGTCTGATTTTCAGCACGGTCCAACGCCACCAGCTCGGGAAGCAGATGCATATAAATCGCGGTTTCGAATTCACCGGCATGGGCAATCCCGCCCGTGTCTGACACTCTGATCTCATTGATGCGATCAGCGCACAGATTCCAGTAGGACGCCGAAACACAGATGATGCCGGTTTCGATCACCGTTTTGCGGGCTGCCAGATCCAGAACCGGATGATTGGAGCCATGAGAATTGAGCAACAGAATGCGCCGAAACCCGTGATGGGCCAACGACTTGGTAATATCGGCAACAAACGCGATCAGCGTTTCCGGTTGAATCCAGATAACACCCGGAAAGTCCTTGTGATGCTCGTTGAAACCATAGGAAACGGGAGGCATGACCAAAACCCGGTCAGGCATGGCTTCGGCGACGCCGTTGGCGACGGCCATCCCCAGAACGGTATCAGTATCGAGCGGCAAATGCGGCCCATGATCTTCCGTCGAGGAAACATTGAGGATAACGACTCGATCCTTGTCGATGTCGCGCACCTGTTCCCACCTCAACTTACCATAGTCGGTTTGCATTGAGATTTCTTTCCAGCATGCGACCCGCCGCATTGCGCACACGGCGGGCCGAAGAGAGATCCGGTTAGCGAATATCGCCACCAACCCACTTGTTGGCAATTTCGAGATAGGTGCCGTCGGCCATCATCTCGTCCAGCGCCTTTTGCATCGCCGCTTTCAGCTCCGGATTGCCCTTGCGGATAGCAATCCCGGCACCGAATTTCTCAGCGTCCAGATCTTCGATCATCGCGTATTTCTGACCATTTTTCTTCATGGCAAGAATCGCCGCGATGGAATCATTGATGATGGCGTCCACCCGGCCATTTTCCAGCTCAAGCAGCAGCTCCGGCAACCCTTTATAGGTGCGGATCGTGTAACCCTGCTCGCGCGCCCATGCTTCATGGGTTTCACCAAGCGTGACACCCAAGGTCGCGTCACCCAGTTGCTTGACGCTGGTGATCTCGGAGCCTTCCTTGGTGAAGATGGCCCGCTGCGTATTGTAGTATGGACCAACAAAATCAACCACTTTGGCGCGTTCTTCGGTGATCGACATGGAGCCGACAATCGCATCATACTTGTTGGCCAGAAGGCCACCGATAATGCCGTCCCACGCGGTGGTGACGATTTTGGTTTTCAAGCCCATACGCTTGGCAATTTCGGTTCCCACGGATGGGTCGAAGCCGACCACTTTGTTCTCGTCATTGACGAAGTTGAACGGAGGATAGGCGCCGCTCATCGCAATGCTGATTTCGCCTTTTTCCTTGATGGATTCGAGTTCATCTGCGACGGCTGGGGCGCTGAAGCTGAGGCTTGCAAGCGCAAGGGATCCTGCTGCGAATGCAACTTTGAACGCATTGCGAGGGTTGAACATGTCTTTCTCCTGTTTGTAGCTACAAACTGTTCTCTGAATGGATTGCCTATTTTTTGGTAGTGACTATTCTTGCGCCACCTTGCGCTGACGGTCGCATGACCTGTATCATCAATCAAATAAATAATTCCAATGTTAGAAATAGACTGGATCTATAATGAGACCCTATGAGCAACGGTTTCCATGGAATTTGGACTGGAACCTGCTGAGAACATTTATGGTTCTGGTTGAACAGAAAAGCATTACCAAGGCAGCTGACTTCCTTGGCCTCAAACAACCCACTGTCAGTGCGGCCTTAAAAAGACTCGAAGATGTGACCGGCCACCGGCTGATTGTGCGCAAACCCAATCATTTCAAGGTCACATCGGCAGGCGAGATTCTATACAAGGAATGCTCGTCAATCTTTGGCAGTGTCTCTCAGTTGCCGTCCCTGATCGACAGAAGCGAGGACGAGCTTCGTGGCCATATCACCATCGTCACCGCCAGCCACGTTGTGTGCCCTCAGCTTGATGAGGCACTTGCAGAGTTTGCCAGATTGCACCGCAATGTCACCTTCGCCATTTCCGTGTCCGACAGCCGCGAGATCGTCAATCAGGTCTCCCAGAATCGGGTGAGTTTCGGCATTTGCCTGATGAACAAGCCGCTGAGCAACTTGAATGTTCAGGTGATGTATCGCGAGTTTTTCGGTCTTTATTGCGGCCCGCATCATCGGCTTTTCGGACGCAATGACATCGAGATATCGGAACTGGAGGGCGAACAGGGTGTCTCCTTCCAGACAGAGGTCGAAGGCGGCCCGCTGGAACCCGTCTCGGATCTACGCCGACGCGTGCAAGCCGAAACGCAATGGCAAGGCGTTTCCTCAAATCTGGTTGAGATCCGCCGGATGATCGTCGCCAATGTCGGCATCGGGGCCTTGCCTGTCCATGTGGCGCAGAATGACGTCAAGAAAGGCCTGTTGCATCAATTGCCGCCTTATGAGGACTTGCCTGTTGTCGATGTCTATTTGGCCAGCAACCCCAAACGCCGCTTTTCGGACGCTGAAAGAGAATTCTCCCGTTTGTGCAAGACGCATATCTTTGACAAACCAATGGCGGAACGAACTTTCTTGTAAGATCAGTCACCCAGTGGCTGGGCACCAATCTGGCCATGATAGGCCGTCAGCGAAGCTCTGATCCGCCGCAGATTCTCGTTGGCAAGGTCGGCCCGGCTTTGCGCAACCGCCAGAGCAATCGCATCAATCAGCACAAGATGGGCATAGCGCGAAGCAGTCGGTTTGTGAATATCCGGATCTTCGGGCAGGTTGGCGGTGATGGCATAGTCCGCCAGTGTTTCCAAAGTGGTCTTCGGTTTGGAAATGACGATCACCTTGGCCCCATAGCCAGACGCAATCTCTGCAGCACAGATCAGCTCACGGGCCTCACCGCTGTTGGAAATGATCAGCAGCGTATCCTCGGGCCCCAAGGTTGCAGCCCGCATTTGCATCAAATAGCTGTCACTGACGGCAACCGCCGGAATGCCGAGGCGGAAGAACCGGTTCGCCGCTTCATTGGCAACCATCGTAGAACCGCCCCCCAGTCCCAGCACCAGCAATGTCCGTGTCTCCGACAGTCGCGCCTGAGCGGCTTCAAGGCTCGCAGGGTCGATCTGTTGGCGCATGACATTGGCGGTGGCATACAAAGCCCCCAGAATCCGATCAATCGCCGAAGCGCCTTTCGCGGCCTCCACCGCAGCCTCGGGACCCAGATATTGCAAACTGACCGCCAGATTCTGCGCCAGCTTGAGCTTGAAGTCACGAAATCCCTCGCATCCCAGCGATCGACAAAAGCGGATCACAGTCGGTGAACTGACCCCCACCGCTTCGGCGAGATTGGCGATCGTCATTTCCGAGATGCGTTCCATGTTTGCGTTGACATAGTCGGCCACCCGCTGCTCGCGCGTGGCAAAGGTGCCATCCATTTGCTTGAGAGCGGAAATGATATCGACGGTTTGTTTTTGCATGTGTGGGGACAAGAAGTAACTCCGGATAAGTGTCAGTCAGGGGCATTAAGGGGTGCTCAGCACGAAATCCGGCCATGCGCCTTCCCGGCAAGTGTACTTGGATTACACAAACTAATCAAAACCAGTTTTAAATTACACCAATTTTGTCCAATTATGTACTTCAGTAACATTTTTTGATTGACTCTTGGTCAAAACAGGATCAAATTTCTAATTAAATTACATAATCACCTGCCAATCCATCGGAGGCTCATATGAGGGACTTGGCTGCGAAGGTTAGCCTGCAACTGAACCAGGTCGTTGAAATGGTCGTCGCCATTTTGATGGTTGCTCTGGTTCTCGATGTGTGGCTCGGGGTCGTGGACCGCTACTTTTTCCATTGGCAATTGCCTTGGCCCGAAGTTCTGGCCAGATATCTGATGATCTGGTCTGCGATGCTGGCAGTCTCAAGCGGCATTGCCCGCCGCGAGCATATTGGGCTGACAGCCTTTATTGCGAAATTGCTCGCCAGCATGCGCCACATCTGCCTGATCTTGATCGATCTTCTGGCACTGGCCCTGTTCGTCTATCTCTTCTGGTACGGGCTTGACTTTGCGCAGGGCGGATCAAGCCGCGTGGCAATGATCTTCGGAGCCAGCTTGCTGCCATTTTATGCCGCCATTCCGGTCGCCTCCCTTTTATGTGTCCTCCAGCTATGTCTTGTTTTGATCCGCGATCTTGGATCGCATCTGGACGAGGCATTGCCAAGCTCCGATGAGGTGGCATCATGATCGTCGCTCTCACCTTTGCCGGTCTCATCCTGTTTGGCATGCCGATCGGATTTGCCATTGGCCTGGCCGGTGTGGTTGGCCTGATCGATATGGGAGGCACCCAGTTTCTGCCCGTCGGTCCGGGCAAAGTGTTCAACGGGCTCAATATCTTTCCGTTTCTGGCCATGCCATTTTTCATTCTCGCCGGCGAGATCATGAATCACACCGGCATCACGGATCGACTGGTGACCCTCGCACGCGTTCTTGTGGGGCATTTCAGAGGTGGCCTTGCACACACCAACATGCTGGCGTCGGTTTTCTTTGCTGGCCTGACCGGCTCTGCAACAGCCGATGCCGCCGCCTTCGGCCGCACCCTCGTGCCAGCCATGGTGAAAGAGGGATATAGCCGGGATTTCGCCTGCGCCGTCACGGCTGCTGGCTCAATCATCGGCCCCACCATTCCCCCCTCCGGCTTGATGGTGGTCTATGGCTCCCTGATGGGGGTTTCGATTGGAGGTCTGTTTGCTGCTGGCATTCTGCCCGGACTCGTCATATGCGGCATCTGCATGATGGTCATTGCCCTTGGCGCCGCCCGCAACAATCTTCCCAAAGCGGAATCCAGATCGTCGACAAAAGAGATCATCGACACCTTCTTTGCTTCCTTCACGGCTCTGCTGATGCCGATCATCATCCTTGGCGGCATCCTTGGCGGCATTGTCACCCCGACGGAAGCGGCCTCCATTGCCGTCGCCTATGCGCTGTTCATCGGGACATTCGTCTACCGCACCCTGACCCTTGACGCACTCTATCGTATGCTGGTCAGCACCGCACGGATCACCGGCGTCATTTTTGTCATCATCGCTTTTGCGGGCATCCTTGGCTGGTGGATGAGCTTTGAACGCATTCCGCAAGCCATCGCCGAAGCCGTGCTGGTGATTTCCGACAATCGATATGCCGTAATCGCCATCATCATCGGCATTCTGCTGGTTGTTGGCATGGTGATGGACATCACAGCCATTCTCATCATTCTCGCGCCCGTGCTGGTTCCCTTGACCCAGCAAATCGGCCTTGAGCCGATCCATGCGGGCATCATCTTTGTGCTGGCGCTTAATATTTCGCTGATGACCCCGCCGGTCGGCGCCTGCCTGTTTGTTCTGTCTTCCGTGACCGGGGAAAAGCTTGAACGCATCGCGATGAAGCTTTTCCCGTTCCTTTTGGCGGAAGTCGGAATCCTGTTCCTGTTTGCCTATCTCGAAGACGCAGCTTTGCTGCTCCCCAGACTGTTGGGCTTCGTCGGCTAAGGAGCCAATAGAACCATAAAGACCACGCATTTCTTACACCTAACGGGGGAACTACCATGAAGAAAACAGTTTATGCTCTGACCGTCAGCGCTTTTGCCATTCTCGCGGCCAACGCCGCCATGGCTGATGGCAAAGTTCTGAAATTTGCCCATGACAACAAAGCCGATGCCTTTGAAAATCCGGCCCATGCCTGCACCGGTGTTTTTGCCAACATCGTCAATGCCGACACCAACGGCAGCGTCAAGGTCGAGGTTTTCCCATCCAACCAGCTTGGCTCGGCATCCGAACATGTTCAGATGGTGCGCGATGGCTTCATTCAGGCAACGTTGACTTCCACCGGTGCGCTTGCCAGCTATTATCCACGCATCGACGTACTCAACCTGCCTTTCGCCTTTGGCAGCAACGCCGCGACCTATCAGGTATTTGATGGAGAGTTCGGCCAGACACTGGCAACCGACATCGAGGCAACATTGGGTGACGTGGAAGTCCTCGGCTTCCCCGATACCGGTGGCTTCTTTGCTGTGACCAACTCCAAGCGGTCCATCGCCAAGCTCGAAGATTTTGACGGCATCCGCATCCGCACGATGACCCTGCCGTCCCATCAGGCAATCATCAATGCTCTGGGTGCCGAAGCCTATCCGTTGAGCTGGGGTGAAGTCTATTCCGGCCTTCAGACCGGTGTCATCGATGGCCAGATGAACCCGGTTCCGACCGTGTATTTCGCCAAGTTCAACGAAGTCCAGAAATACATGACCCTCACCAACCATCTGTTCTCACCTTACACGCTGATGATCAACAAGGCCTTCTATGATGGCCTGACCGAACATGAACAGAAGATCCTGCATTATGCAGCGGAAAGCTGTGTGACCGCATCGCGCGGGCTGGCACGTGTTATCGAAGCCTCAGATCGCGGCTTGGCAGGCTTGATGGACAAAATGGAAGTCACCGCTCTGTCTGATGACCAGCGCAAGGCCATGGCCGATGCAACCCAGCCAGCCTTCGAGAAGCATGTCAAAGACAATCTGGATGAGAAAGCAGGCGAGTTGCTCACCCTCTTCCGCGATCAGGTCATGAAGGCAAACGACAACACCTACATCAAGTAAGACACCAACGGGTTGCGCTCTTTGAAGGGCGCATCCCGCACCAGGCGGAGGAACAATCCTTCGTTCTCTCAACAAATCAATGGCCGCCCCGGCACCGGGGCTGCCTTAAATTATTGTAATAAGCGGATACCGGGGCAGACAATGGAGCCCCAAGCCGGTATCCGGAGGGATGTTTTATGCGGATTTTCTGCGCTTCCATCGCAACGGAAAGCAACACTTTTTCCCCCTTGCGTACCGATTTCAGTGACTTTGCCCAGAGCTTTTACTGCCCTCCTGGCGACCATCCCGAAACCCCGACCCTGTGCACCGGGATTTGGCCGGAATTGCGCCGCAGAGCGAAGGCCGATGAAATTGAACTGATCGAAGGCACAGCAACCTGGGCCGAACCTGGCGGTCTGGTCAATGCGGCAACCTGGACCCGTCTGTTCGACGAAGTGATCGACCAGCTCAAGGCAGAGATGCCTGTCGATGCCGTTGTGCTGGGGCTTCACGGAGCGATGATTGCCGATGGCTGTGTCGATTGCGAAGGGACACTCCTTGAAGCCGTTCGGCACATTGTCGGCCCCGATGTAACAGTCGGCGCCAGCTTTGATCCGCATTCCCATCTCAGTGAACGCCGGATCAACAATGCCGACATCATCACCGTCTTCAAGGAATTCCCACATACCGATTTCGTCGAAGCAGGCGAAGCCTGTGTTGATCTGACCATTCGCGCTGCCAACGGAGAGATCGCCCCCACCATGGCGGTGTTCGATGTCCGCATGATGGATGTGCTACCAACCAGCCGCGAACCGATGCGCGGATTTGTCGACAAGATGAAGCGTCTGGAGGCGGATGGCACGGCGCTCTCGATCTCGGCCATTCATGGTTTCATGGCAGGGGACAGCCCTGACCTTGGAGCCAAGATGATCGTGATCACCGACAACAATCAAAAAGCCGCCGACGACCTCGCCCGGTCGCTGGGGCTGGAGCTGTTCAGCTTCCGCGGACGCGCTCGTCCGGATTTCGTCAGCCCGCAGGCCGCTCTCGATCAGGCGGTGCAGCTCTCGCAGACAGCGGCGGCGCCGGTGGTGATTGCCGATGTCTGGGACAATCCGGGCGGCGGCGTGGCAGGCGATTCCACGATCATGGCGCAGATGATCCTTGATATGGGGCTTGAGGATATTGCCCTTGGCACGATCTGGGACCCGATGGCGGTCCGCTTGTGTCAGGCGGCCGGTGAAGGCACGGAATTCATGCTGCGCTTTGGCGGCAAGACCTCCGCTCATGCGGGAGCGCCCATCGATTCCAAGGTGAAGGTTCTGCGCGTTTTGCCCGATGCAGTGCAATCCTTCGGCGATTCTGTTGTGCCTCTGGGAGACAGCGCCGCCATTCAGGTCAATGGCCTGAGCGTGGTTCTCAATTCCAACCGCTCGCAGGCTTTCTCGCCCGATCTCTTCAGCAATCTGGGCATCGATTTTGCATCCAAGAAGATACTGATCGTCAAGTCGACCAATCATTTCCACGGCGCCTTCAGCCCGATTGCCTCTCACATTCTCTATGCTGCTGTCGAAGGGCCCTATCCAAACGATCCGCGCACCAACAGCTACACTCGCCTGACGCGGCAAATCTGGCCAATCGTCGACGACCCGCATCACCTTGAACAGGCCTGAACAGGATCTCCGATGATGTTTGAACAGATCTCCACACCATCAGTCCTCATCGACCTCGATGTGGCCGAAGCCAACATTGCGCGCTATCAGGATTATTGCGACGCCCATGGATTGGCGCTAAGGCCGCATATCAAGACCCACAAATTGCCCTTGCTGGCGAAAAAGCAAATCGCGCAAGGCGCTGTCGGGATCACCTGCCAGAAGATTTCCGAGGCCGAAGCCATGCTGTCTGAAGGCGGCATTTCCGACCTTCTCCTCACCTATAACATTCTGGGGCAGGACAAACGCGACGCCCTCAAGGCGCTGGCATCCAGAACGCGGCTATCTGTGGTGGCTGACAATGAAACGGTGGTGAGCGGTCTGTCGCAGACCTTCACATCGGCACCGGCCGATCTGGATGTACTCGTTGAATGCGACACCGGCGCAGGGCGCTGCGGTGTTCAAAGCCCGGAGGATGCAGCAAAGCTTGCCCTTATGATCGATCAGGCACCGGGCCTCACCTTCAAGGGCTTGATGACCTACCCGCCCGCCGGACAAAGCCATGCGGTGGATCAGTGGTTGCAGACCGCCAAGGCACAGATCGAGGCCTCAAACCTTAAGGTCGAGATCGTTTCGAGCGGCGGCTCGCCCGACATGTGGCAAGCCCATCTGGGAACCACTGTGACCGAATATCGAACGGGCACCTATATCTATAATGACCGTTCACTGGTGGCGCGCGGTGTGTGCTCATTCGATGACTGCGCATTGACTATTCTGGCAACCATCGTCTCGCGCCCGACGCCCCGTCGGGCGATCATCGATGCAGGGTCCAAAGTCCTCACATCCGATTTGCTCGGCCTTGACGGTTTTGGTCATGTTCTGGGGCATGATGAGCTGAAAATCGACCAATTGAGCGAAGAACACGGCCGGATTGTCAGCAAGGAGCCGATCAATTTGAAGGTCGGAGACAGGGTTCGCATCGTGCCCAATCATGCCTGCGTCGTAACCAACATGCTCGACGAGGTCCAACTTATACGCGGTGAGCAATTTGAAACATCCAGCCCAGTCGTCGCGCGCGGCAAGGTCTGGTGAGAAGACCCAACGAAAGAAAAATGGAGAGAAAAATGTCAATAGAGAGACTGGGCGTTGAACGCACCGGAGCAGGGGGACAACAGCTCCCATTTTCCCCAGCCGTACGCGCTGGCGATTTCATTTATGTTTCCGGACAGGTCGCAATGAACGATCAGGGCGAAATCGAATATGGTGGCATCGAGGCTCAGACCCGTCTGGTCATGGAAAATCTGATCAAGGTACTGGCCCTTGCCGACTGCACCCTTGATGATGTGGTCAAGGCCAATTGCTGGCTTGATGACACACGCGACTTCTGGACCTTCAACAAGGTCTATGCCAGCTATTTCAAGAATGGCGCCCCGGCCCGTTCCACCGTCCGCTCGCAGTTGATGGTTGACGCCAAGGTCGAAATCGACGTGATTGCCTACAAGCCTGCCTAAAGAACAGCGCTGCATCAGGCGGGTGATCCCACACCTGCCTGATGCGCCGCACCATGGATTGGGTCGGCTCAGACCGATCGGGACAACCATCCCGCCCAGCCCAATCACAAAGACCCGATGATGCGCTCGCTATTTTCTTCGGACGCGATCTGATTGCTCACTCCGAATGGGATGAGAAGGTCCGAATTACCGCATCCAGCTGGCTTCGCACCTCTTTGTTGCGCAACTTGTTCAGGGTTGTCTTCTCCAACAAGGCCCATTCATCCGATATGAGCGCCAAATCTTCCTCAAGCTGCCATGTATAGCTGAAGCGAAGCCCGGAAAGCCCCTTTATGGCTTGGAGTTGATTGGCACTTAACCATCCATCCTCGAAAACATGCATCTTGCTATAGTCGACATACAAGGGCGTCAGTTTGGCACGTTCAATGATGCGTTTCTCGATTTTGGCATCGACAGACACCACGTCCCGTAGAGCATCGCGAAAGGCCACGGCATCGGTGAATGTCTTGCCCTGCAGGGAGCGCAACGGTTCGATATCGACACCTTCCTGAGAAATGCGCTCAACACCTTCCCGTGACAGGGCATAGTGTGTTTCCTGATAAACATCCTGATTGAACACATTTTGAAGAAAGAAGAGAGCGAAGAAACATACCGTTGCGGAGATGATCGGTGTGGTGACCCAACCAACGCTGATGCCCCCCATAACACGCCAGTTGATGCCGCGCCCTCCCTGAAGCAGAGCAAGGCCAATCACAGCCCCAACCACGGCTTGCGAGCTTGAAACAGGCACCAGAGGAATGGTGGGCAGGCCGGACGAGGCCAGAAAATGCTCCAGTTGTACCGACGAGAACAGCAGCAGCACGATGGAATGAGAGATGACGACAACCCATGCAGCAAGCGGGGTCAGCGGCAGCAGCCCTTTTCCGACCGTCATCATGACGCGTTTGGAATAAGTAAAGACACCCAAACTGATCGCCAACGCACCAACCAGAAACAGTTGCTGGATCGAGGTCAGTTGGAACAACCCTGCGACTTCAAAATCCGTGAAGGGAGAAGAATCAACGAACACACCCATCACATTCGCAATATTGTTGGCACCCAGACTATAGGCACCCAGAGCCCCGGCAAAGATCAACGCCGCGCGGGTATAGGCATCCAGCCGAAACAAGTGAGGATTGGCGACCCTGAGAAACAGCTTCACCCCCTTGTAGATCGGGATCGCCACGATCCCCGCCAAGACAGGACATGCCACCCAGGTAAGAACGATCTTGATCAGGGACTCGCTGTCAATAATGGAGCTGCTGAACAGGTTCCAGCCAATGATTGCGCCCACCACGGCCTGACTGGTCGAGACCGGCAGTTCGGCACGGGTCATCCAGTAGACCGTCAAAGCGGCAGAGAAGGCCGCCATGAATGCCCCCGCCATGGTGTTGACAGAGCCAAGCTTTCCCAGAGTATGCGCGGCACCCGCACCACTGATAACAGCCCCCAGGATCAGGAAAATGCTACAGACAATGGCCGCCGTTGAAAATCGGACCATGCCCGTACCGACCGACGTACCAAAGACGTTCGCCGCATCATTTGCACCCAGAGACCATCCAAGAAACAAACCACTCGAGAGGAAAATGAGAAACGCGACTTCCATAATCTGAACCTTCTCTAGATACGGCGCTTGATTGTGCAAATCGCCAAATTATCACCCAAATCTTCAGCGCGATCGGCGATATCGTCGATTTTGCTGATGAAGTAGCGAATGTGTATCTTCTGCTCCAACGTCAGGTCGGAGCGAAACACCTTCCGAATGGTTCTGGCGCTGATATGGTCAGCTTCCGTCTCAAAGAAGCCCACTTTGTGAAGGTGGTCACGCACCTCCTCGATGTTGCGGAAGAAGGCCCTCGAGGCCAGAATTGTCGACTCCATGGATTCGACAACTGTTTCCGTCAATTCCCTGAAGTCTTTATGATATTCCTCTGGAATATTGGGAATCTCGTCCGCAAAGCGTCTGGCATTGTCCTCATAGAGATTCATCGCATCATCGATGCCCTCCATCAGCGCAAGCACATCGGCACGCAAATCAGGGATCAGCGTGCGCTCGAAAAGTTCGGCTTCGATCACGCGACGCAAGACATCGCAGCGCGTTTCCAGTTCATCAATCTGCTGAAACTTCGTGGTGAACTCTTCGCTTTCTCCCTGCGAGAGATACAACTCAATACACTGACGGAAAAGCAAGCCGGCTTCCGAAATCAAATCAAGGAACTCATCCACCTGCGCTTCCAGCCGCGACGCTTTCTTAAAAACGGTAAAATTCCTGTTCGCAAATACCATCCATCTATTCCTACGCTAGCCACGGGTCGTTTGATGAAGTCCCCCGAAAGGGAATAAATCATCACTCGGAATCCTTCTTGACGAAGTCCTTTTTCGCGACTTTCAATGTCATCAGAAGCCGTTTCGCACCAGTGCGAGCCTCCTTGCATATGACCGAAGAACAGTTGTCGGCATCATCCGTCAGGTGTTTGATCGCCTTGAGTTGCTTCTTGATTGAAGCAATCTGTTCAATCACGTCGCGATCATTTTGCTTGCGTTTGTTCTTTCCCATTTTCTCACGCCTCATAGTCAGAGCGCACACCGAGCGGACACCATCCAGATGGCATCTGGAACGGAGTGCGGAACAAGGTTGACAGGGTGGCAGACCTGCAGTGCAGGCTGTCTTGGTCGGGACCGACCGCCTCCCAGAAGACCAGTGTCATGCACCGGCCCTCCAGGGAGGTAGAAAGATCGCTTAAGGCATCATCCAGCGTTTTCGCTGTCTGATACGCTCTTGTTATGGTGATGCCGGATCGTCTTGAAGTAGCTGTAAAGCGGCGGCAGCAGAAGGAGGAGGATGATCACCCACATGAGCTTGGCAATGTTGCTTTCAAAGAAGACCCAAGGCGATCCATGACCGATGATCATGCCTTGCGAGAATCCGCCTTCGGCGATTGGACCAAGGATAAGGCCCAAGATCAGCGCTTCCAGAGAATAGCCCACTTTTCTCAGCACCAGACCACCCACTGCAAAGGCAATCATCAGATAGATATCGAACACCGAATTGTTCAATGCATAAGAGCCAAGTACAGCGAAAGCACTGACCACAGGCACCATCAGAGCAGGTGGCACAAGTGCAACACGGGCGAGATACGGGGCAAACATGATCCCAACCATCAAGAACACACCATTCGCGACGAACAGGGAAATGATGAAGGGATAGGTTCTGTCCGCATATTCAGTGAACAGTTCCGGCCCGGGGATCATCCCGTGAATGATGAAGGCCCCCATCAAAGCGGCAGCCACCGAGTTACCCGGAATACCAAGCGTCAGGGTGGGCACCAGAGAGCCGCCAACACACCCGTTATTGCCTGCCTCGGCGGCAGCGATGCCCTCTGGATTGCCCTTGCCGAACATCTCTTTGACCTTGGAGATGCGTTTGGAGAAATTGTAGGAAATGAAGGCTGCAATCGTTGCGCCCTCGCCCGGCAGAATGCCGATCACGGTGCCCGTTCCGGATCCCAGAGCGATGAATTTGCTGATGCCTTTTGGCAATGGCTCTTTCTTGCTGGCCTTTTCCAGGATCGACGTGTCGATCGTTTGCTTGTGCATGCCAGCCAGTTCCAGCATCTGGATCATCGAAAACAGACCGATCAGGGCAGGCATGAAGTCGATACCATCGACCAGCTCAATCATCCCCATCGTGTAGCGAAGGCTACCCGACATATCGTCTGTACCGATAATTGCGATGATCATCCCGATCAATCCGGCGATCAGCGCCTTGATCAACGAGGAATTCTCATCAGCAATCGAAACGATGCCGGCCAAACCCATCAGCGCCAGCAAAAAGGTTTCGGCAGGTCCGAATTTCAGGGCCTGCATGGCAAGGAAGGGGGCGAACAGCAGCAGCACGAACGCGGAAAAGGTCCCGCCGCAGAAGGAGGCCACGACCGAAGTCTTGAGCGCCACGCCAGCCCGGCCTTTGCGGCTCATGCGATAGCCTTCAATCGCTGTGGCGACCGCCGCAGGTGTACCGGGCGTGTTCAGCAGAATTGCAGGGATCGAACCACCATACATGGCCCCGCAATAAATACCGCCAAGCAACATCAATCCCGGTGTCGGGTCCATGGTATAGGTAAACGGCACCAGAAGGCCCACAGCCATGGTTGCAGTCAAACCGGGCATCCCACCAATGGCGACACCAGCCACGGTCCCGATGAAGATCGTCAGCAGCGATTCGAACGATAAAACAATAGAGATATATTCAAGCATTGCGATTCCCGATTCTTAACTGCCGCCGGTTGGCAAGTTCACGGCCAGAAGCTGGATAAACACCAGATACACGAACAACAGGACCCCCAACGTTGTCAGGCCTATCGTCACGTAGCGCCGATATCCAAGGGCAACGGAAATGATCGGTATGAAAATACCCGCAGCGACGAAGAAGCCGACATGCTCGAAGGTGATCGCAAACAGGATCAGTCCGACAATCAGGCTGAGGAAACGTGGAAAGTGATCCGTCAGAACGAGCCGCTCTTGTCCCTTGTCACGAGAAATACTGAAGCCGAGTTGAACAGTGCAGAGTAGGCCAATGGAAACTGCCAGGAACTGGACATACTTAGCCGACGTCGACACGGCGATACCGGTGTAGGAAGCTGTGCTGTTAAACAACAGCACAGCACCCACGATCATCAGTATGAGAACTGATCGATCTACGAGTTTTCTAGTCATTACCAAGGCGCTTTGTCATAGACGCTTTGCGTTTTGGTCTGCAGATCTTTCAGATATGCGTGATAGTCATCGCCATTTTGCAGCAGCAAGAAAATGTTGCTCTTCGCAGCTTTGGCTTTGAACGCGTCGCTCTCGGTAACCTCTTGCAGAATGGTGTCGAGCTTGCCCTGAATAGCAGGATCGATACCGGCAGGTGCCACGAAACCGCGGGTTGCGCGCATCTTGACGTCGTATCCCTGCTCAAGAGCGGTCGCAACTTCTTTAAGATGCGGGTCACGCTCTTCGGTCAACAAAGCAATGATGAGCGCATCACCAGCAGCATGCTGTTTGATCATCTGCGACAGGTTCATAAAGGCGGCATCCACATGGCCACCCAAAACGCCGGCTTTCTGCTCGGTCGAGCCTTTGGTTGGCAGCAGATTGAAGGAAACACCAGCGGCTTCTTCAAACGCTTTGGCAGCAAGAAAATCGTCGGAGCCGATGCCGTTGACAGCAACGGTCAGGGCTTTTTCCTTGGCCAATTTGGCCAGATCATCCATAGACTTGATTGGGCTACCGTTCGGAACCACGACAATAGCCGGATCCTGAGCAACGTTGCCCATCACTTTGAAGCTATCAAGCGTGTATTTTGCCCGTTTGGAAACAATGTGAGCAACCAGCTGTGGCGTGAAGTTCAGGCCAATGGTGTAGCCGTCCGCTTCGGCACGAGCGATCTGCTCAAAACCCTTTTGGCCACCGGAACCGGGAACATTCTTGATGACGAATTCGAATCCGGGATTGTTCTTTTCCGCCAGCTCAGCAAACATCCGTGCGGTGCTGTCAGTGGAACCGCCAGCCTTTGAAGGCACGACGATGGAGATTGGTTTGCTTGGATAATCATCCGCAATGGCGAGCGACGGCAACCCAAGCGCAATGACTGCGCTTGCCAAAAGTGTTTTTGCTAACATGTGATACTCCCTATTTAGTCTGCAAAATTTGCCTTGGTGCCACTGTGAGTTTTTTGCGTCGAATCTGGTTGTTTCGACGCCAAACACCGCCTCCCTCGCAACAGGTTTGCCGGTCTGGGGTGTGGTGGGTCTGACTTGTCGAGCAGTTGGCGCAGAAAATCCTCCCTCACGCGTTGGGTGCGCAAGCCTCCCAACGTGGCGTCAATAGAGGTAGCAAGCGTCGTGCCAAGAACTCAAAAAAGAGTCAAAGCATTGAATTATAGAAATAAATACATAAGGGACTTGTTGCTGAACTTCGCATCTTATGTCAAAAACGACCCAAAGCCAAAAGGGCTATCGGTCAATTTTGTCACATGAAGTCTTCGCGATTCAGATCATATTTTTGCATCCGCAGATACAGGGTCTTGCGGGGAAGACCGAGTGCATCGGCAGTAACGCCAATCTGCCCGTTGTGGCATTCCAGCGCCTTGGCGATGGTTGCCCGCTCGAAACAGGCCATCTGTTCACTCAGCGAACTCGACGCCCCTGCATCCTCTGCGAATCCTTCACCGGCGATGTCATCCGGCTCATTCAAGCCCAGCACAAACCGCTCGGCCACATTGCGCAGCTCGCGCACATTTCCAGGCCATGGACGCTGCATCAACTCTTGCAATGTTGCGGTGTCGATATCAGGAATTGGACGACGATATCGGACCGCCGCCGCATCGACGAAATTGCGGAACAGCAAAGGCACATCCTCAACCCGCCCCCGCAAAGGCGCCAGCATCACCTGTGCCACTTGCAGCCGGTACTGCAAATCCTCCCGGAACGAGCCTGTGGCAACCGCTTCACGCAGATCGATTTTGGAAGCGGCAATCACCCGAATGTTGACATTCACGCTTTCATTGCCACCCACGCGCTCCAGGGCTCTTTCCTGCAATATCCGCAACAGACGAACCTGCATATTGGCGGGCATGCTCTCGATTTCATCCAGAAAAAGCGTCCCACCCTCAGCAAATTCAATCTTTCCGATGCGACGCTTGCTCGCGCCGGTAAAAGCGCCCTCCTCGTGGCCGAACAGCTCGCTTTCAATCACGCTTTCCGCCAGAGCACCGCAATTGAGCGCGATGAAAGGGTGTTTTCCGCGCCGCCCGAAATCATGCAGACAACGCGCCGTGACTTCCTTGCCTGTTCCTGTCTCCCCAAGCAACAGGACATCAACATCCGTATCAGCCAGTGTCATCACCAGATTGCGCAGTTTTTCCATGGCAGCGGATTTGCCGATCAGCCGACCTTCCAGCTCTCGGGCTGTTCCAAGCTCCCGGCGCAACCCCCGATTTTCCAGCACCAGACTGCGCTTCTCCAGCGCTCGATAAATAATGGAGATCAAATAGTCAGGCTCGGCGGATTTTTCCATGAAATCATAAGCGCCGTCGCGAATGGTCTGCACAGCAATCGGGATATCGCCATGGGCCGTGAGAATGATGACAGGCAAGTCACTGTCAATCGCCATGATGCGCTTGAGGAATTCATGGCCATCCACGCGCGGCATCTTCAAGTCGGTGATGACAATGCCCGGCCAGTGTGGCGCAAGATTGCGCAAAGCGTCTTCGGCATGAGAATAGGTTTCAACGTCGAACCCGGCCAGTTCCAGCGTTTGCGCGACAGAGAGACGAACCTCTTCCTCATCATCGACCAACATGACACGATTGATATTCATGATGTCCTTCTTGCGATCACGACACACGCTTCAGTTTTATGTTGATCACGGAGCCCTCACCTATCACGCTTTCAGCCCGCATGCTGCCTCCGAATCCCTTGACAAGATTGTACGAAATCGACAATCCCAATCCAAGCCCTTCCCCGACATCCTTGGTAGTGAAGAAGGGATCAAAGATCCGCTTGATGATGGTATCAGGAATTCCGCAGCCTGTATCCCGGATGAACAGGTCGGCCCATTCCCCGCCATGCTTTGCGGTAATGGTCAGACGGCGCACCGGTGCGTCTTTCATGGCGTCGATCGCATTCGTCACCAGATTGAGAATAACCTGCTCCAAGCGCACCTGACCCGCGATGACTTGCCGACACGCCTCGTCAATCTGCACCTCGGTTTGGATATCATTTTCGCCCAAACGGCGCGCCAAGAGCGCCAACACTTCATCGACCACCACAACCATATCGGTGGGGCGCAAGTCATGCTTGGCATTGCGGGAGACGGCTCGCAAGCTCTCGGTGATCCGATTGGCTCTGGCCACTAGCTTGGTGATCTTTTGCAGATTGTCCTTTGCCTCGGCATCCCGTCCCTTGTCGATCAATAACCCGGTATTGCGGGAATAATGGCGGATCGCGGACAACGGTTGGTTGATTTCGTGGGAAATGCCAGCCGTCAATTGCCCAAGCGCGGCCATTTTGGCGGCCTGAACGAGTTCCGCCTGCGTTTCGCTCAACGTATCGCGGAATGTGCGAAGAGAGGTCGCCATATCGCCGATCTCGTCACGGCCCCTGACCGGAACCTCTGCCTTGAGATCTCCATCAGCAATGACACGCATGCTGGTATCGAGCGTCCTCAAGCGTCCAACCAACCCATGATCGACATAGAGCCACACCACAGGAACCGCAACGACAACGCCGATAAAGACAGCCAAAGTCAGCCATGCACGCCCTTTGTTGATCGACAAACGAGAGCGCTCCACAGCCCGCAGAGCGTCGGAAGTTTCGGCGGCGACCTGTTTCGAAATCAATTGATCCATATGGCTCAACAAGGTCTGGTTCTTCGCCAGCAGGGCCTGCTCTTTATTGACATCGTCCAATTCGCTGGCGCGCAGTTCAAACAAACTCGACTGCCCCTTGGCAAATGCCTGAATATCCTGAATGGACTGAAGCAGGGACAATGCCCCCGGCACAGCTTTGATCGTCAGATAGTTCTTGTTGATTTGATCGCTGATCTCTTGGAAATACAACTCGGTCCCGCGCAGGGTATCCTCATCTGGGATGTTGGCGGCCCGACCGATCAGTTCTGCCATCAGGCTGCCATCGGCATGGATCATGAACAAAGCTCTCTCCCGGACCAGTTCCTCCTTGAGATAGGCTTTGTTCTCGCCATCACGGCTCAGCGCCAGACTGATGTTGAAACGTGTATCATCGATCATCGGCTCGACTTCATTCAGGAAGTCTGACGAAGCCCAGCGCAGACGCTCGCCCAGTTCGCGTTTCTGGGAGCTGCGAAACAGCCGCCTTGAAACAACCGTGTTGAGTGTCTGCAGGTTCCCCTGCAACGCATTCACATCGTTTCGAAAGTCCTCGACCACGGCTCCGATGTCGGAATCCTCGGAATTGCTGTCCAGGAGCTGTCCCATATTGTGCAGTCGCTCGGACAAATCGGTCCAGACCCGCTCGCGATCCACATTATCCTGTGCGGCGGCCAAGGCGGGCGCCAAGCCGATGATCCCGCCGCCATATTCCGCCAGCTGTGCGGCGAAGGTCACCGCCGACACATTGCGTCCAACCACCTCATCAACGGTGTCGCCAAGCCGGGTAAACAAAACCCAGGCCATGGCTGAAGAAGCGATCATGGCGAAGGTGACGACTCCGAATGCCGAAAACAATCGCCCACGGATGCCAACGCGCAACTTGTCTCTCATGGCTGTTCGATATCCGCAACTTCGAGTTTGGTCAAAACGTCTCTGGCAATGAACAGGGCCTGATCCTGATGTGCCCGCGCAAATCGGACCCATTCTGCTTCGAGACGGACCTGAGCTTCGGGCATTGATATACCCGGTTTGTTGCGGGCGAAATGAGAGACAAACTCAGTATCCACGGCTTGAGCACCGCTTACCGGAACCGCGCTCATCAATCGGCGCGCCTCACGAATGCGCGCGACCAGATCCGGCAGGTCCCGTTTTTCAAGCAGTCTTTCGGCCTTATGAACCGCATCCCATGTGCGCCTCACCGCTGCCTGCCGGTAGGTGAGCATGACGTCAAACAGGGAATTCACCATGTGATAGCGTTGTTGCGACAGGTTCGTGTCGAACTGGATGCTCTTGCGTGCCAGTTCATCACTGAATGGATTTGGGTAACCCATCGGGGCCTGAGCATAAACCGATCGGGAAACAGGCAACCGACGGATCGTGGGTTCAAACAGGAGTGTTTGACCTTCCGTGGACAAGACAAAATCGATAAAGGCCATCGCAGCATCCCGATTGCTCGTGCGGGAAACCAGCCCGATATTTGCTGGCAGGAAAACCGTCCCCTTTGGGTAGAGAAAGTCCATGGGCGCCCCTTGTGCCTTTGCAGATTGACCCAGAAAGTCGATGGAGATGCCAATGCCAAACCGCCCCGCCCGCACACCATCAATGACACCAAAACTGCGCGCCGTGATCGTCGCCAGATTGCCGCCGATTTCCGAGAGCAATCGCCAACCTTTCTCCCATCCCTGACTTTGCAATATGCTCTCAACGATCAAATGGGTGGTGCCAGACCGTGAAGGCGCAGACATGCCGATATGACGTTTGTAGGTTGGGTTGGTCAAGTCCTCCCACTTGGTTGGTACAGGCAGGTTGCGTTTGGTGAGATAATCGTTGTTCCACACGATCCCGTACCCGGAAATTGCGCACCCCCTGTAATATCCGTCGGGATCGTCAAGCGGATAGGACCCGATGCGCGGCACCGAACTGTCCGTACGCTCGAATGCCTGCAATAAATGACCGGACTTTTTGAGAAATTCAAACGCGTCCGGTGACGAGGCCCAAAACACATCAGCAGGCTCTGTCGGACGTTCCTTGATGAAAGAAATGGCCGCCGACGTTTTCTTGCTGCGAATGAAAATTTCCAGTTCCGGATACAATTTTTCGAACTCTGTGCGAAATCGATCGAAAAGTGCCGGTGGAAATGAGGTGACTATCACCAATCTGTCATCTGTTCTGTCTACGTTCGACTGAGCGCGAGCCTGCGCCGAAGCAACCAAAAACACAGCAGCTGTTAGGCAAACCATGTACAACCAGGTCTTGATGAGGTTTCGAGAGTCCATTTTGTTCCTTGAAAGTGTGCTCAGAACCGAAAAATCGTGCGATACACGTCCAGTCGAGCGCTTTTCCACAGAAAGCTCCGTACTTTCCTCTAGGCAACAACTGGAATGATATAGGTCTTCAATCCAGTCATTTCGCCTAGTTTGAATGCTTAGGCATTCACGGATAGACTAGCACACTGACAAAAAATCACTATGCAATTTGCGACATATGCACAAACGAACATATTTCCACTTGAGCATTTGCAAAAACAAGCATATGTTACACCCAACATATAACGGCGAGCCGCAATATGTCCAATGTTGATAAAGTTATGTCAGCCCTTAGCAAGCGCGTGCGCAGGGATGTGATGCGGCTACTTGCCGATGGTGGTGAGCATCGCCTGTTTGAGTTGATGGATAAACTGGATATTCCGCAATCCAACATGTCCCGTCATCTCAAGAAACTCAAGCTTGCGGGCCTCGTTCAAGATGAACGGGATGGTCAATCTGTTCGATTCCGCATATCGAGCGCATTGGGCAAAAAGGAAGTTACCTTCCTGAAAGCGGTCCTCGCCCTGTCAGAAAACCATTCGGGTGGCAAAGAGTAGTAGCAAGCAATCCGCATTGCGAAACCCGCTCAAAACCAGCCAATGGTGCCCCGGTCAGGTTCACCATGTGGCTTTTTTTGTTTCCATTGCCATTCGGTGACCACTTTCCAGCCGTAACACTTCGGCCAAAGACAAAACTGAGGCAAACTCAGTGTCACAACCTGTTCGACTTGTCGCCATTAAAACAAGCGCTTGTTTGAGCAAATTGTGAAGCAATGTGATTCGCCAAGGGTCACATTCAAATTGATAGTAATCAGTCGATTACAGCTCGGCCCGATATCAGGTTCATCCAAACAGGCGATGGCCCGATTTCCAGTTCTCATGACACAGCCGAACCATATTGCGAACTGCAACCAAACAATTGCCGGCCGGTATATCCGTTGCTTGCCGGCAAGAAAGGAATCTTCATGCCTACGGTGATGTTTCTTCTCAATCTCATCGGAGCAACCATGCTGCTACTCTTCGCAGTCAGAATGGTGCGCACCGGCATCGAACGCACATATGGAGCGTCCTTTCAGCACCTGCTAACCAAGCACCAAAATCCATTCAACTCGAGCGCGGCAGGCTTCGGACTGGCTGTTGTTCTGCAAAGCTCGGCGGCAGTTGCGCTTCTTGTTGCCGGTTTTGCCGCCAGTAATCTGATTGGGTTTGGCGCTGGGCTGGCGGTTGTTCTGGGGGCAGATTTCGGCTCAGCGCTGGTGATTCAGTTGTTGAGTTTCAAACTGGATTGGCTCATTCCCCTGCTGTTGGCAACCGGCGGCTGGTTGTTCGTCAAGGTTGAATCCCTCCGCCCGCGCCAGATCGGCCGCATCCTGATGGGCATCGCCTTCATTCTGCTGTCTCTGCAACTGCTTCGAGATGCCATGACCCCCATTCGGGATAGCGATTTTCTGCCAGCCATCGCTCAGTATTTGTCTGAAGATTATCTGACGGCCTTTCTCGTTGGCGCGGCCCTTGCATTCGTCATGCATTCGAGTGTCGCGACGATCCTGATGTGCGTCACCTTGGTCAGCATTGGAGCGCTGCCACTGGATGCAGGGATCTCGCTTGTCATCGGGGCCAATCTGGGCAGCGCGTTCATTCCCTTGTGGTTGAGCCGAGGCATGGGCATCTCCGGACGCAGAATCATGCTCGCCAATCTTGTCGTGCGCGGAAGCTGGGCTTTGATTGCCGTCCTCTTGGTCAACAATCTGCCCATAACAGACATGTTGCCCAAACAGAATCCCGGTCAGGCGCTGATTACCAATCACTTGATCTTCAATGGCTTGCTTCTGCTCATGCTGCCCTTCTGCCGGTATATGGAATCGTTCATCATCCTCGTGATGCCTCAACGCAACGCGCCAGAAGAAGGCTACAAACTCGAAGCGGTTCACTCCGCTCTGGACCAAAGCAAGATCGGCACGCCAAACTCCGCCGTTGCCAACCTGAAGCGTGAATTGTTGCGGATGTCGGATCAGATTGATCGCATGTTCCGACCGATCATGGACATTTATGACACGGGAGATGCAACAAGGATAAAGATGGTTATCGAGCTCGACCAGAATGTGAATACCAGTCTGTCTGATGTGCGAGCCTTCATTGCAGCGATCCCGCAAAAGGACCTGGCGAAGAAACAACGCAAACAACTGCATGATCTGATGGATTACGCGATTGCCCTCAAGTCAGCCGGTGACATTGTGGCACGACGGCTGCTCCCGCTTGCTCAGGAAAAGAACCAGTCAAACCTCCGCTTTTCAAAAGAAGGGCGCTCCGAACTGGTGTATCTGCATGAAAAAGCCTTGGCCAATATGTCCTTGGCATCCAACGTGCTGATTTCCAGTGATTTGGAAAGCGCCCGCCTGCTGGTGGCGGAAAAGGGAGATGTGACACGCTACGAACGCCTGAGCCGTCGCTCCCACCTCAAACGTCTTTCCAACGGCAAAGCCTTGTCGTTTGAAAGCAGCGACATCCATCTGGAGACCCTGCGCGCCCTGCAGGACTTCAACAGCCAGATTGCCAGCATCGCCTATCCGATCCTTTATCAAAAGGGACAATTGCTCGAGACGCGCCTGATCGAAAATCTGCACGACAATACGCGCCACATGACTGGAGAAAGCTCTTAAACACCGCAACGCATCTGTGCGGTCAGCAGGACGGAGCACAGGAGCGTCGCGCCCTCTGGTCAGCTCAAATCGGTCGAAGAGTGTTTTTTCGCGGCACTCTTCGGCTGGTATCGTTGCTTTGCTTCCCTACCCCTGCCCTGAAGCCCCCGGCTATTCCCGGCAATCCGAGCCGTTCTTAGCGGCTGCTCGCTTCAACCCCGGTCAGCCTTTCCCGCAGAAAGTCGATCATGACACGGACCTTGTTTGGCAGATAGGACCGGGACGGATAGAGCGCCCAAGCGGCGGTGTCAAATTCGGTCGCCGCGCATTCATAATCGGGCAGCAGATTGACCAGCCTGCCTGTCGCAATATCGGGCCCGACCAGCCAGTCGGGCAGAAGAGCCGGTCCAAGATCATCCAGCACCGCATGGCGCAAGGACAGGGCGTTGGATATCACGATAGAACCAGAAATCGGCACCTCGACAATCTCCATCCCCGCCTGCCGAAATCGCCATTTCGTGCGATAGTCTGGCAGCGCAAAACAGAGACAGGCATGATCGCGAAGGTCTTCAGGCCGCTCGACCGCAGGATGGTTGGCCACATAATCGGGTGAAGCGCAGACAATATAGCGCGTCTTCATCAATCGCGTGCTGATCAGATCGCCTGCCGGCGCTGGGGCAAGACGGATTGCCAGATCGATATTGTTGGCGACCAGATCAATATTGGCGTCTATCGGCAAAAGCTCCAAAGCGATATCAGGATATCGTTGCGTGAATGCCTTGAGATAGGGAACCACGCAGACATGAGCAAAGGAGACAGACGTGGTCATTTTCAGGATCCCCCGAGGTCCCTTGACCACATTGCGAGCCTCCTCCTGTGCCCGGTCGAACTCTTCCAGCAACGGGATAATCCGCGCAATATAGTTGGCCCCTTCCTCTGTGGTCGACAAGATTCGCGTTGACCGCTGGAACAGCCGCAATCCCAGCCCGGCCTCGACGTTGGCCACGGTCCGCGAAACCGAAGACGGATCAACATCAAGCACTCTGGCCGCTGCCGCAAAGCTTCCATGCCGAGCAACGAGTGTCACGATTTTTAGGGCTGATAGATCCATTCGTGCAGAATACGCACGACTACAATGACAATCAATCCATTTCTCGGATGAACCCGCACGGATATCTCTTGCATCACCAACGCAAACCAATCGGAGATTTCAAATGGAAATTCAGAACTCAATTGCTTTCGTGACGGGGGCCAATCGCGGGGTTGGCAAGGAATATGTTGCACAACTGATCCTTGGCGGGGCAGCAAAAGTCTATGCTGGCGCCCGCAACGTCGACAGCCTCGCAGACGTGATTGCCATCAATCCAGACAAGGTGGTGCCCATCAAGCTGGACGTGACAAACAGCGAACTGATTGAGAAAGCGGCGCAACAGGCCCAAGACGTCACCCTGCTCATCAACAATGCCGGATCCCTGACCTTCGGCGGCGCCCTTGACATCACAAAGGACGGACTGGACCGCGACATGGCTGTCAATCTCGAAGGCCTGCACAACATGACCCGACGTTTCACGCCTGTGCTGGCTGCCAATGGAGGCGGCACCATCGTCAATATGCTGTCGCTGCTTTCCTTCCTCAGCGCTCCGGGATTTTCAGGCTACAACGCATCAAAGGCCGCAGCCTGGTCCATGACCATGTCCCTGCGGGCCTATCTGGCACCCAAGGGCATTGCCATTTTGAACGCCTTCCCCGCCGGGATCGATACGGACATGCTGGCTGGCGTTGATGGACCAAAGGACAGCGCCCATGATGTCGCCCGCGATGTATTAAAGGCGGTCATTGCAGGTGATGAGGATGTCTATCCAGCCATGGCTGCGGGAGTCTACGAGGCCTGGCGTCAGGATCAAAAAGCCGTCGAGGCTTCCTTTGCACAAATGATGTGACCCGCCCCCCAAAAAAAGGGCAGGGTTGTTTCTCCCCTGCCCGATTGCTCATCTGGTGGCGATCGTCACGGTCGCAGACCGACGAGGTCGGCAGCGTCCTGGGCCGTTTTGCTGTCGTGAATAACAGCGCGACAGGCCTTCATGAGGGCCAGAGGATCATCGGACTGAAAAACCGAACGGCCAAACAGGATGCCCGCAGCCCCCGCGCCGATAATTGTCGAGACCATTTCCAGCGTACCGAAATCGCTGTTTGTTTTTGGCCCCCCGGCCAGCATGATGGGCACCGGCAATTGTTTGGTGATGCGTTTGAGGGCATCGGCGCTCCCGGGCCAGTCCGTCTTGATGATATCGGCCCCCATTTCCATGCCGATGCGGGCGTGAAAGCTGACAAAGTCACCATCATGGATATCAGGTGCCAAAGCATGGCGTGCGCCCATCGTCTCGATAATATGAACAATGCCGAGACGGCGTGCTGCCTGATTGACGTCTGCATTGGCACGAAAGCTTGCCGTTTCGACAGCCGGATCATTGTGCCCGACAAACATGTAGGTGATCACGGCCTCTGCCCCGAGGGCAACCGCATCCTCGACGCAAGCAACCAGCCTTGAATGTCCATCTTCGTAGCTAAGGGCCGTGCCTTCTCTCCACATGGTGGTCTGATCAAGCCGCAGGATCAGCGCGGGGCCGCCATTCTGCACCAGCCTTGGCCCATAATGCAGAGCGGATCCAAGCGGCAGAATGACCGCATCCACTCCGGCCTCGTTCATATTGTCCAGCATCTGCTCTGGATGCTCCATGCCCGGACAGGTGCCCAATTGCAAGGCATGGTCAAATGCAATGCAAAAACCACGTCGGGTTGCAGGGTTCAGGATTCGGGACAGGCGAATTTGTTGGCCTAGGGTCTGAAGCATCATCTTCATCCTTACTATATGAGTTTGAAAGAGAGCGCCGTTTGATGAAGCTGACTGGCGATCGTCTCATCAAGTGTCTTGCTAATCAGGATGTGATCGAACTCGGACAATTCGGCAAACTGGTTGAGCGCCCGCGTCCTGAACTTGCCAGCCGTCAGCAGCAGAGCTGTGCGCTCCGATGCCTGCATGAAAGCACGCTTGACGCGCAAGATGTCCTGATCCTGATGGAACAGACACTCACCAATCACGGACGCTGCGGACAGAAAGGCCCAGTCAGAACGCAATTGGCCGATCACATTCTCACAGACAAGACCCGAAAAACTCTGGTGGGTATCATTATAGTCACCACCCGTGATGACCAGATGGACATTGGCAACATCCCGCAGGCGATCACACACGGCCAGTGAGTTGGAAATAACGGTGACATTCTCGATTGCCTCAAGATAGTCACACATCATCAGCGTCGTTGTGCTTTCATCCAGCATGATTACATTGCCCGGCTCGATCAACGCCACGGCAGCGCGTGCCAGCTCCCGCTTTGCGCCTTCATCCGTTTGGCGCCGATAATGAAAATTGCTTTCAAACAGCAACGAGCTTTCCGCAGTCACCCCACCGCGTTGTTTGCGCAGAAGGCCCCGACTTTCCAGCACATCCAGATCCCGGTGGATGGTCATGCGGCTGACATTCAGCTCGGTGGTCAGTTGAGTGAGGGAGACGGATTTTTGCGCCTGCACCACCGACAAGATCTTTTGGCGCCGCGCCTCGCCTTTCAACCGGGCATCATCCTGCTTCGAAGGTGCCATCGTCATGATGCGTCACCATTCATCGCCCGCCCGAAAAAGTCATCCCCGCCGACCTGCCCGCCTTTCAAGGCCACCTGCAGATTGTTGATTGCCTCATCCTCTGAGTGGATGCGGCACAAAGGAGCACCGACGACCAGCGGACCCGCAACCTCCAGAGCCTTCACATGCATCGCGCTCATCGCATGACTTGAACTGTCGCCGCCAGCCAGAACCGTACGCTTCAGGTTGGTTTGCTTCACCACCGCATGCAGGACACGCCCAAGACTGCCACCCAGAATGGCGGAGCTGTCAGCCCCTTGCATTCCATGGCGGTCCAGCGCCGCCAATGTCTCAGCAATCTTTGGATCATTGGGCCCTCTGGCGGTGTGAAGAACAACGCCCGGACGGTCTGAAGTGAGCGCCACCAGCTTTTGCACCAGCGCTTGCTCGGCTTGTGCGCCCTGTTCGATGAGAGCAACGGTGTCGACCGCCTCGACATGAAATCCATGGGCTTCAGCCCATGTGATCTGCCGATCCGTTGTTGGCGAACAACTGCCACAAATCGCAATCAGGCGATCAACCGCACCGCATGGAGCGGGCGGTGGTGCGATGGGCAGGCGTCCTGTGTCTGTAAGATAGTCGGCCAGCGCATATTCCACACCGGACGAGCCAACAACAAAGGCCGGATGGTCTCGACAATGGTCAAACAGCAACTGCCCGGTCTTGTAAGTCGTGGCCTCATCGAACGTATCCAGAATAACCAGATCATTCTGTGCGCATTCCAAGGCAAAGTCTTGTGCAGCATCGGCCTTCAGCATGCGTCTGAAATCGAAAGACCCGATCTTGCGCTGCGTCTGTCGTGCCAGATGCAAACGCAAGTCCGCTTCATCCATGGGCGTGGCAGGATGCTTGCTCATGGTCGGATGGCGGTCGATCCGAAAAGCTTCGCTCTCGCCCGCGACACTTGCAGCAGCAAACAGGGTGGAAAAAACCACATAGCGGCGCAGACGCGTCACCCCGACAACCACAGGAACACAGGCCCCAAAAATGTCCTGCCCGATCTCGATCGCCTTGCCTATGCTGCCGATCCTTGGTGAAGAATCGAAGGTGGAGCATGTCTTGTAGTGACAGAGGGGCGCTCCGAGCGCCTTCAGCTTTTCAAGAATGGGGGCCAAGTCAGTATCCATCCATTCGGGACTGCGGCTCCGACTGGTTCCGGCCACGCCGACCGCGCGCAAGTGCGGATGGGCCGCCAGATCCTCTTTTTCGGGCGGCTCAAGAAACAACATGGACGGAATCCCGGCCATTGTGACCGACTCCAGCGCATCTGTAGAGCCTGTAAAATCGTCACCATAGAAGGACAGCAGCAACTCGGACTGAGCGTCAGGCTTTTTGGTCATGATGGTTTGGAGCCTCCCGACATATTGAGACGTGATTGGATTGGTCCAGTTGCCGGAAAATGTAGCATATGAGACCATTTTTACAACATCATTCCGTTTTATTGTAACTAAATTTGTGATACAAATGCAAACCGTCTGCCATGGCATATTGGCGCAGTCCTGCAAAGGCCGATTGCACCACACAAAAGGACGCATCATGGCAGCAAGACACAAAGGAGTTGGTCGCTATGAATAGAATCGGAATCACAATGGGCGATCCGTCAGGCATAGGCCCCGAAGTCATCTGCAAAGCACTAAGCGCAATGACCCCAGAGGAGCGCTCTGGCGTGCTGGTCATCGGCGACCGGCTTTTCATGGACCGCGCAAGAGATCTGATCAAAAGTGACTTTCAGTTCTCTTGCGAAGAAAAACCAGCAGATGGCGATGTGCCATTTTTGCAGGTCGACGCCCCCAACGCCGCACAGATCCGCCCCGGTGAAATTCAGCCAGATGCGGGCGAAGCTGCCTGCCGGTGCGTGAAGAAAGCCGTGGAGCTGGCCCTCGCCGGAGAGATCGATGTCGTTTGCACCGCATCCCTGCACAAAACCGCCTTACGTGAAGCCGGATACAATCTCAGCGGCCACGCCGGTCTGCTGAAGTTGTTCACCGGCGTTAAAAAGAACTTCGCCGTTCTCGCAGGACCCAAGCTTTCCGTCATTCATGTTTCTACCCATGTTTCTTTGGCAGATGCAGCCAAATACTGCACAAAAGATACGGTGCTGGAGACGATCCGCGTGGCCAACGAGCATGTGAAGACAACAGGGATCGCCACCCCGCGCGTTGCCATTGCCGGCATCAACCCCCATTGCGGTGAAAATGGCCACTATGGGTCAGAGGATGACGACTATGTTGTCCCGGCCGTTGCCGCCGCGCGCGCAGAAGGCATCGAGGCGTTCGGCCCCATTCCCGGCGACCTGGTTTTCGAGCAGGCAATTGCCGGCAAATACGACATTGTCGTCGCCCAATATCACGATCAGGGCCACATTCCCGCCAAGCTGATTGGCGGTCATGAATGCGTCAACATCACCGCCGGCCTCCCCATCCTCCGCACCTCGGTGGATCATGGAACGGCATTCGACATCGCGTGGCAAGGGATTGCAAACCCGGAAAACATGCAGGCTGCCATCACCATGGCCCGCCGGATGAAACCTCTGAAATAGCCCCATAGGCCCACACATCAAAAAAACAACACCACAAAAAACCCGCTGAAACTGTTCTCAGCGGGTTTTCTTGTGTGGGGACCGTATAATTTATCAATTATCAGGTAACTTATAACATAAAAATGTTACATTAGATTTGCGTCAGATCAGGAAATGGCCGGACAGGATCTGTCTTGCCATCCCACCCTTCACTGGTTTCCCGGATCAGGTCGAACATGCGACCCTTGGGACCAAGAACCTCGGACAGCTCGATCACCGTTCCGGGATGGCTTTCCTGCTCAAAATAGACGAACCGACCATCGGCGCCTACTTTGCCGCTCATCTTCACGGTGAAACCCGCATCCAGCATACCCTGAAGATCTTCATCGAAATTCTGCGTCCAGTAGGCAACATGCTGAAGCCCGCGCAGTTGCCGTTCCTTGAAGTCACGATACATCGACGGTGCATCGTTACGCGTCTGGATCAGTTCCACCTGAATATAGCCATCATTGGCCAAGGCGACGGAATTGTGGACCTCGTGATGCTCACCGTCGAACTGATAGTCCTCAATCGGCACGCGAGGATTATAGAACCACGGCCCGACACCCATCACGCTTGACCAATATTCCATTTCGGCCTCGATATCGTCGACGACGAATCCGAGCTGACGAATTGGTCCAATATGCTTAGTCATGCGACCCTCCTTACTTAATCATTACACTTGGGAGCCAGTTAGACAGCTCAGGGATTGCGGATACCAAAATCAACGACATCAACAGCGGCAGGAAGAATGGCATCACACCTCGGATGACATTGGCGACCGGCATTTTGGTGATGATCGCCACCATATAAAGGCTCATGCCCACCGGTGGCGTCAGCAGACCGATCATCAGATTGAGAACGAAAACGATGCCCAATTGCAGCGGATCAACACCGGCGGATACCAGAGCGGGAGCGATGATTGGCGCAATGATCAGGATGGCCGCGATGGATTCCAGGATCATGCCAACGACCAGCAGAAGAATATTGACCAGCAACAACAACAGGAACGGATTGTCCGTGATGCCCAGCAGAAGAGCAGAAGCCTTCATGGGAACCTGATCAAGGGTCAGAACCCATGCAAACAGGGCTGCGGCCGCAACGATCATTAGGATATTGGCCGTGGCCTCCACCGTTTCACGCAGACAGTCGAGCATCTTTTTCCACGTCAGGGTGCGGTAGATGAAAATGCCGATCACAACGGCATAGGCGACTGTGATCCCGGCCACTTCTGTGGGGCCGAAATAGCCACTGAGCAGTCCGCCGACCAGCAACACAGGCGCAAGCAAGGCCGGGAAGGAAAAGACGAACTTCGACGCAACCGCCTTTTTGGTTGGTTTGACCGTGTCGCGCGGCAAATTGTAAATCCGCGCCATGATACCGATCTGGACCATCAGCAGCGCCGTTAGCAGCAAGGCTGGCACGATGCCTGCGAGCAGCAGCTTGACCGCCGAAACGTTGGCAACGCTGGCATAGATGATGATCGGGATGGAAGGTGGAAAGATCGGGCCGATCGTCGCTGCGGCAATCGTCAATCCAGCCGCAAAGTCCTCACGGTAGCCCTGCGTCTTCATCTGGCCAATCTGGATGGCACCAATCGCGCCGATATCAGCCAGAGCCGCACCGGAAATGCCGGAAAAGACGAGGGAAACAAGCACTCCAACCTGAGCAATCGCCCCGCGGATCCGGCCAAGGATCATGCGAACGAGATCAAACAGATGGGCCGTCACCCCCATGCTGTTCAGCAGGTTCGCCGCCAGAATGAACAAGGGGACAGCCAGCAGAGGAGAGCTGTCAAGCGAATTGACGGCGCGTTGCGCCAGAACGCTGATCGGAAGGTTATTGAGATACACCATCAAGGCGGCTGACAAACCAAGCGCCGCCGCAACCGGGGCGCCAACGATCAGCAAACCAAGAAAGAGGAGAAGAAGCGTAAGGCTCATAATTCAGTCTCTTCTGGTGGTATGGGCGCCGTGCCCGACAGGGTTTCAACAATCAGCAGAATGACAGTCAGGGCCAACATGATCGTGCCGACAAGAGCAAGGCTGTAGAACCACCAGTTGGGCATCCCCATCGCCGGGGTCAGAAACTTGCCCGCACGAGGCAGATAGGCCGCGAAGCCCCACAGCATGAAGCCCGCAAAGGCCAGCAATGCCAGCTCGCTCAACAGGTGCAGCAAGCGCTTGACCCGCTCGCCAACCATTTCCTGCAACAGGGTAACCGACACCATCGAACGCCGCAGCGCAAGAAGCGGAACGCAGAGGAAAACCAGAGAGAAGCTGCAAAAACGTGCCAGTTCATCGGCCCAGGGAAGCCCTTTGTCAAAAAAGTTCCTGGCAACGACCTGAACGACAATCAGACTGGCAAGAAGCGCCAAAAGCCCCACACCTGCCCAAAGGCCTGTCTGATTGAGCCGTGTCATGAAGACACGGCCCTTTGTTGTGACATTCGCAAGCATGGCGTTATTTGACCGCTGCGATTTTCTTGTACAGATCGCCATACTTCTCGCCAAAGCGCTCTTGCACAAGCTTCTGAACCGAAGACCGGAAGGCTTCAAGGTCGAGCCCTTCATCAGGACCGATGACAGTCATACCCAGATCACGCAGGGCTTGGGTTTCTTCCTCTTCCTTGTCCTGAATGGCCTTGGTAGCCTTCTGACGAGTTTCTTCAGCGGCCTGCTTCACAGCAGCCTTCTGCTCGTCGCTCAGGCTCTGCCAGGCATCTTCGTTCATGACCACGACTTCGGCGTTGGACATGTGGCCCGTCAGCATCAAATGGCTCTGCACATCATACAGTTTGACGGACAGCACAACATTGACCGGGTTTTCCTGCCCCTGCGCAACACCGGTTGCCAGAGCAGTCGGCACTTCAGACCAATCGACAGGAATAGCAACGGCGCCCATGCCTTCAACGGCGGTGGTATAGATCGGGAATGGCACAGCGCGCACCTTCACCCCGGCAAGATCCGCAGGTGACTTCACAGGCAGGTTGGCAGTCAGATTTCTGCGCCCGAAATAGTGCGCATAGATGACCCGAACATTGGCGGCTTCGATCAGCCCCTTGTTCAACTCCTGCATGACAGGAGAATCCACATCCGTCACTTTCATCAAGTGATCGATGTCCCGATAAAGATAAGGCGTGTCGAGTGCAGCAAAGGGTTCATAGAGCGAGCCGATGCCGCCTGCCGTGTTATGCGAAAATGCAATGGTGCCGATGGAAACCGCTTCAGCCAGTTCCTGCAATTTGCCCAACTGCGAGGCCGGAAAGACCTGAACCGCGATATCACCGCCAGATGCTTTCTGAAGGGCTTCGGCGAACCAATCAGCCTGCGCCCCAGCGACAGAGGCTGGCTCGTTATTGTGGCCATAGCGCAAGGTCAGCGATTGCGCATCCGCGCCAATCGGAGCCATTGCCATGATCCCGGCAGCGACACCCAAAGTCAGCGCCATCCGCCGTGTCCAACCATTCGGACGTTTCTTCGAATTTCTGTAAGTCATGATCACCTCCCATGATGCCTTTTGAGGTACTTCTTTCCCTCATACCAACTGTAAAGCTTTCAAACAATTGGCTTGACGTTGAGTGTGAGAGTTGGTCAACTTCAAGTCAAACTTCATTTAATGATGGGTTTTGATGTGTCTGAAGGATCAAACAAGAAAAAGTTCGTCGGCATGGCTGAAGTGGCCGAGCGGGCTCAGGTCTCCCTTGCAACCGTCGACCGGGCTCTCAATCGACGCAAAGGCGTTAAGCCCCGGACGCTACAGCGGGTTTTGGATGTCGCCCTTGAGCTTGGTTTCATTACGAAAGACGAGTTCACCTCTCTGTCCGGCACCAGACCGATGAATGTCGCGGTGCTTCTTCCCGCTGGCACAAATCCCTATTTGCGGTTGCTTGGCGAAAAAGTACACGAGCGCGCCGCCAAGCCAAATCAGGACACCGTATCGCTGCGTTGCTTCTTCATCGAGAGCTTTGATGCCAACGCACTGGCCGCCGCATTGCGTCATCACGCCGCATGGGCAGACGGCATCATCTTCATGGCGATCGATCATCCCACGGTGCGGGCAGCGATTGAAGACATCACCTCGAAAGGCACGCGAATCGTCACCATCATCTCGGATGTACCGCACCCCGCGCGCAGCGCCTATGTCGGACTGGAAAACCAGATGGCCGGACGGACTGCCGGTTTGTTGATGGGTCGGTTCTGCCGGACCGAAGTGGGCAGCGTCGCCATGCTGGCGGGCAGCCGAAACTATCGGGCCCATTCCGAGCGTGTCGCCGGGTTTCATGCCCTGATGGAAGAGATGTTCCCGGGCCTGACGGTAATCGGCATGCGAGAAGGCCACGACAATGCCGCGGAAAACTATCACCACTCGGTTTCCATGATCGACAACACGCCAGATTTGGTTGGGATTTACAATGTCGGAGGATCGTCCGACGGCATTGCCCGCGCCATTGCCGAGAAGCAAAGAGACGATCTCGTCTTCATTGGGCATGGCCTGACCAAAGACACCCGCCGGATGCTGGTTGACGGAACAATGGATGCGGTGATTGATTCCGATCCCGTCTCCATATTTGAAACCGCCTTGCAACTTGTCACCGACACCAAAGACAGCCAGACGCGTCACGCCGTGAAGATGGACATTTTTCTGAGGGAAAATCTGATGCCGATGAACTGTCCCTAGACCTGCGAGCGATGGCAGGGGCAGGTTTTGCACCCCCATCGCGCAACTGACAGATGCATTGCGCAGTTTTTGCATGAAAAATTCAGCACTAAATCTTAATCATCTCGTTAGACTGGCTTAATTTGCAGATAAACTGAAGTGGAGCATACGCTCACCAAGCACGCCTCTCGGCACGCCAATTAGAAGACTGTTTTTTCTTGTCCCAATAATTTATATATATATTTCAAACAACTAAAAAAAGATCCTTTTGATAGCCAGTCATTTTCACGCCTATCTGGAAATCTATCCTAGCTGCATTTCTAACAATTTAGATGAATTCATTTCATGATTTTGAGAAATGAATTTGTTTGAAATTCTCTGCCATCAATCTCACAATCATGACAACAAATGATGGTTTCTCCATCTGCGAACCCGCACCGATCGTCTTGGAAAGCGATCTGAAACAGTGCGGCATCGACTGGACCGCAGATGCAGACCCTTCACATCATTTCAGGGAGATCTGGGAGGATTGACCATGTGCCCGGCTGAATGGCTGGCGTGCAAACGGTATAACTTTGTCTGCATTCCTCTTTGCTTCTCTCAATGAACGCACCGACGCGTAGATCATCCTCTGATGGTTCCATCTTGAGGGCTTTTCTCGCGCACCGGCGCCCAAGACTGTGCGTAGCAAAGGACTCAGACATGTTCAAACATGCGGTGATTACCCCCTTCCTCGGGCAAACCAAAGACCGGTTTGCCGACTATAATTCTCCGCTCACCCTTGAAGAGAAATTCAAGCTGTTGCGGCAAATTGACGGGATGACCGGCGCTGAGCTCATCTATCCTTATGAAGTGAACTTTGAAACCATCGACGAGGTTTCCGCACTGCTGAAAAAATATGACGTCAAGCTCGCTGCAATCAACGTCAATGTGAAAGCGGAAGAAGAGTTCAAATCGGGCGGCCTCACCTCCCCCGATGCCGCTATTCGGGCTCGCGCCGTGCAGTTCATCAAGGAAGCGAAGGATTTTGCCGAAGCACTGGGCGCCGACAAGGTCACCTGTTGCCCCTTGAGCGATGGCTATGAGTTTCATTTTCAGGCCGACTATGGAGAGATCTGGAACCACCTGCTCGACACCTTTGCCGAAGCAGGCAGCTACAAGCCGCACATTCCGCTTTTCATTGAATACAAGCCCAATGAAGTGCGCGGACGCTGCTATCTCGAAAATGCTGCCAAGACCATTGTTCTGATCAAGCGGATGGGTGTCCAATCGATCGGCGTGACGATGGATTATGGCCATTCGCTTTATGGCGACAACAACCCGGCCGAAGAACTGGCCCTGCTCCATGCGGAGAGCATCCCGACCTACGTGCATATCAACGACAATGATGGCAAATGGGACTGGGACTTCTTCTGCGGCAGTCGCAACCTGATGAGCTACATCGAGTTCGTCTATTATCTCAAGAAATACAAATATCAGGACTGGCTGACCTCGGACGCGTCCCCGACCCGCGTCGACATCGCCAAGATGTTCGCAGCCAATGTCCGCATCACCAACAAGATCTCCGCTCGCATTGATGCCATCGGCATGTCCACCTTCGAAGAGCTTTTGAAGAAGAAGGAATATATGGACGTCTGGGCCGAGCTGGAAAGTGGTTTCCTCAAACTTTGAACCCTTCACTTTGCGCCATGTAAAGGCGGGAAGGAAACAGAGAAGTCTAAAGTCAATCCAACACTGTCAACCAGGGAGGATACAGTGAAATCTAAGACCCTATTTACCGGACTAGTCATCGCAGCCGCGACGTGGGCAGCAGGCTCTGCGCTTGCCGCAGAGAATTTCCCAAGCCGCAACATCACCGATGTGGTAACTTGGTCGGCAGGCGGGGGCACCGATGTGACCAACCGCGTCATCACCGCCGCCATGTCGAAATATATCGGCACCAACATCAATGTCGTCAACAAAACCGGCGGGGTGTCCGGGTCTGTCGGCCTCTTGGAAGGCTTTGCAGCCAAACCGGATGGCTACACCCTGATCGGTCTTTCCGAATCCAATACGACGGCCGCAGTCATGGGCGGCTGGGACAAGCGCGTCGACGTGTTCGATTTCTTCATCGCGACAAGCTCCCCCGACATTGTCTCCGTTGGCAAAAACACCCCTTGGAAGAGCCTTGATGAACTCGTTGCCTTCATCAAGGAAAATCCGGGCAAGGTCCGCGTCGGTGCCGGTGGCGCCGGCTCCCTGCACCACATCAACGTGCTGGCCTTTGAAAAAGGCATCGAAGGGGAAATGAACTTCATCCCTTATCCTGGATCCTCTGCCAGTCAGAATGCGGCCCTGAGCGGTGAAATCGATGTGGTCATCACCACTGTTGCCGAGCAGAACCAGCTGATCCAGTCCGGAGACTTCCGCCCTCTGGGGACCCTCACAGAAAAACCCTACGCGCTGGGTGACATGGTCATTCCGTCCGCTCTGGAAGCCTATCCGTCCCTGAAGAAGCATCTGCCAATCTCTCAGGCCATCGGCTTTGCCGTGCGCAAGGAAGTGCCAACAGACGTGAAGAAAACCATTGCCAAGGCCTTCATTTCGGCCATCGGCAGCGATGAAGTCAAAAAATTCGCAGCTGAAAACCACTATGAACTGGTTGGTGCCTTTGGCGCTGAAGCCAACAAGAAAATGACACGCCTTGAATCCCTTTTCTCCTGGACCCTCTGGGAACTCGGCGCAGCAAAAGTGGATCCCTCTACCTTGGGCATTCCAAAACCGGAATAGTCCCCCCCCAAGAAGGGCAGAGGTGCGCCGAGCGCCTCTGTCCACTTTCAAGCCAGACCTTTTTCCCTCACAGGAAGAAGCACAGAGCAACCTTAAGACCCGCACCCTTCTCTGGCACACATGCCTCACACAGCCAGCCATGCTATTGGCATTGGGAACGATGTGTGCAGCCGCAGACCATCAAGCGGCAAGGACCAGATGAAATACTGGCGGGGAGATGATCATGTCCAATCCAAGCGAGACTTCGCCTGAGCTCAATCCGAGCGAGCAGGAGAAACTGGAAGCAGAGCGGTTGATCGGTTGGGACTTCGTGTTTTCAATCGTCGTTCTCATTTTTTCCATCTTTGTCATTGCCAATTCGCTGACCATGCCCTTTTCGGGCAATGTCGGCGGGGTGACCACTGTCTGGTATGAATCACCGGGCCTGTTGCCGCTCTTCATTGGCTGTTGCCTTTTTCTGGCGGGGATCACGGTTTTCCTCAAAAGTGCCAGAGAAGGGGGCCGCAAGCTGTTCCAGCAGCATTTTGCCGATGTCAATCCGACCGGCTTCCTTCTGTCAGGCGGCGGTATCCTGAGCTACATTTTCGTCTTTATCACCTGGTTCGACTTCTTTCTGGGCTCCTTTGTTTTCCTGCTCTTCTATATCAGCCTCTATTATCTGGAAGACGACAAGCTTTCGCGCAAACTGATTGCCGTCTATTACGGCATCATCCTGCTTTGCCTGACTGTCTTTTTCAGTGGCCTCGATAAGGTGATTAACGCGCAGTATGACTATGCGACGGACTTCATTCTGGTCGCCGCCGCCCTGCTGCTCATCCTGATGCTCGCCCACTATGCACACCAGAGCAAAGGGGCCGCGAGCCGCAAGGTGCGCACCGTCATTCTGGTGGCGCTGCTGTTTCCCTCCATTCTGGTGCCTGCCTTCCGCTATTTCCTGCTGGTGCCGATGCCAAAGGAAGGGCTGGTCGTCGAACAGGTCTTCAACCACACCTATTACACCTATCTCGCGCCGGTCAAAGAAGTCGAGGATGGCAATCTCTCCGCTGATCAGCTTGATGCGCTAGAGAATGCATTCTGAGGAGGTTCTGATGGATATTCTACCGATTTTCGGCGCGACTCTGTTGGATATATTCCTGTCGCCAACCTTGCTGCTCATTCTGATCGGCAGCACCTTTCTGGGTATTGTCTTTGGCGCCATGCCGGGCCTGACGGCGACTTTGGGCGTCGCCCTGCTGACGACTCTGACCTATGGCCTTGACCATGAGACCGCCCTCGTGGCGCTGCTCGCCATTTATGTCGGCGGGGTCTATGGCGGCATGTATACCGCGATCCTGATCAACATTCCCGGCACCGCCGCCTCCGCAGCAACTGCAATGGATGGCTATCCGATGGCCCGGCAAGGGCAAGCGGGGCGCGCCTTTGGCCTTGCCACGACTTCATCCCTGATCGGCTCTCTGACGGGAATGGTCTTTGTGGCCCTGCTCTCCCCGATGATCGCACAGGTCGCCCTGCAATTCACCTCATACGAGTATTTCCTGCTGGCCCTGTTCGGCATTCTGATTTCAGGCAGCCTGACCTCCCCGGATCTGGCCATCAAGGGCTGGATCGCCGGCCTGTTCGGAATCTGGCTGTCAACCATTGGTCAGGATCACATCCAGATGTATCCGCGCTTTACCTTTGGCATGCATGATCTGGACAATGGCATTGACGTGGTGCCGGTGCTGATCGGAGCCTTCGGCATTCCGCAAATCATGATGGTTCTGGAATCCAAGCTCAAACTGGGCAACATGAGCGGCACGAAGCTGGGTCGACTGTTGCCAGATTTCAGCACAATGCTCAAGAATGGCCGCAACATCATCACCTCCGCCCTGACCGGGGTCGGCATTGGCGCGGTGCCCGGCATCGGCGAGGATATCGCCGCATGGGTGGCCTATGGTTTTTCCCGCAAAAGCAGCAAGGAACCTGAAAAGTTCGGCAAAGGCGCACCGGAAGGCGTGATTTCCACCTCGGTTGCCAATCAGGCCTGCGTCGGTGGGGCGATGATCCCGCTTTTGAGCCTCGGCATCCCCGGCTCTCCGCCAGCGGTCATGCTGCTGGGCGCCCTGATGCTGCACAATGTGGCCCCCGGCCCCATGCTGCTCAAGCAGAATCCCGATTTTGTGCCACAGGTCACCGCCATCCTGTTTGCAGCAGGCATTGCAATGTTCATCTGCGGCATGATCCTGTCCAAACAGGTCATTCACATCCTGCGCGTGCCGCAATCCCTGTTCATGCCACTGATTGCTGTGCTTTGTGTGATTGGCTCCTTCGCACTCGGTCTGCATGTCTTCAACCTGTATCTGATGGGCATCATCGGCATCATCTCCTACTTCTTCATCAAGCTTCAGCTTCCCATCGCACCTTTGGTGATTGGGGTCATTCTTGGCCCGATGGCCGACACGGCCCTCAGAACCGGACTGAAGACGACGGATGGCAGCCTCTGGCCACTGGTTCAGCGCCCCATCTCGCTCATTCTGGTGCTGATCATTCTCAGCATCGTTTGCAGTCAGATCCCGTTCGTCAACAAGGCAATCCGGTCTCTGTTCGGAGCATTGAAGTCGATCTTGTCGCGCAAGGGAGCAGCCTGACCTTCAAAGGAACAAGCCGCACCCCAAGGAAGAGCGTGTGAAGGCACTCTTCCTATCCAAACCTTGAAAAGCCGTCAGCGCACCGTCCTTTCGGAACGGCACAGGCTCCATGCGGCCTGCGTCAGGCGGAACAAAGACAGATGCAATCCTCAAACCATGCCTGAGATGGTTTGACAGCTGCTGCAAAAAGCAGGCTTAGAAACAGGAGATACCAGTGAAACTTGGACTTGGTAGCTATGCCTTCCGCTGGTCAATCGGGATCAAGGACCGCGTTCCCACACACCCCATGACAGCCTTTGATGTTCTGCAAGCTGCGAGTGAGTACGGACTGGGCGTTGTCCAATATGCCGACAACATGCCCCTGGACCGCCTCAGCGAGGCAGAGCACCATCGCCTCTATGAGCAAGCCCAGCAAAAAGGCATCGCGCTTGAACTGGGAACCCAGAGTTTCCATGCGGAGGAAATCGAACGCTATCTGGCGATTGGCCAACGCCTCCATGCCCGCATCATGCGTGTCGCGCTGGATGCCGATGACGCGAAGATGCCGGTGTCTGATCTTGTGGACCAGATGCGGCCTTTGCTGGATACCGCACGCAAGGCCGGGATCCGCATTGCGATTGAAAATCACTTCAACTTTCCCTCGCCAAGGATGGTTGAGGTTCTGGAGGTGGCCAATGACGACACCCTCGGGGTCTGCCTCGACGTCGCCAATTCCATCTGTGCGGGCGAATGGCCAGAGGAGACCGTCCAGCTGCTGGCGCCCTACACCATCAATTTTCACCTCAAGGATTATGTCATCATCCCGGATGAGCACGGCGTGGGCTTCACCATTCAAGGGGTGCCGCTTGGACAGGGGCGAGCGCCCATTGCATGGATTCTTGACCAATTGTCCCATTGCGATCCCGACATGAGCGTGCTGCTGGAACACTGGCTGCCCTATGACATGGCAGCCAGCGAACGGCAGTGGCTCGACCAGACGGTGGCGGAAGCCAAGAAGGTTTTAGGAGGACGATGACATGAGCGATATCAGGACGAAGAAACTCATCAATGAGCCTGAAGGCATTATCGCCGAAGCCATTGAAGGCATGATACTGGCCTATCCCGACAGGCTGCGTGTGGAAGGCGCGACCGGACGTGCCGTGGTGGCCATCAACGGTCCGCGCGATGACAAGGTTGGCATCGTTGTCGGTGGTGGCTCAGGCCATGAGCCGATGTTTGCAGGCTATGTGGGACGCGGTCTGGCCGATGCGGCGGCGGTGGGCAATGTCTTTGCCTCCCCAAGCCCGGACCATATCATGGATGCAGCCAGAGCCGTGGATGGGGGAGCGGGTGTCTTGTTCCTTTATGGCAACTATACCGGCGATGTTCTCAACTTTGACATGGCCGTTGAGGAATGCGAGGCCAGCGGCATCCCTGCACGCTCCATCGCGATCCATGATGACGTTGCCAGCGCCCCCGCTGACCGGATGCAAGAGCGGCGCGGCGTCGCAGGCAACTTTTTTGTCTTCAAGGTGGCAGGAGCCGCCGCTGAACAAGGCCGCAACCTTGAGGCATGCGAGGCCATCGGACGGCATGCCCTCGCCAACACCCGCTCGATGGGCGTGGCGTTGACCGCCTGCTCCCTGCCCCAGACTGGCAAGCCCAATTTCGACATCGGCCATGATGAAATGGAAATCGGCATGGGGGTCCATGGCGAGCCGGGCATGCGGCGCGGCAAACTCAAAAAGGCCGATGCGGTCACCGACGAATTGCTCGACACCATCCTTGCCGAGATGCAACTCGAACGCGGCGATAGCGTTTCGGTTCTGGTCAATGGACTGGGCGCAACGGGTCAGTTGGAGCTCTTCATCCTTCATCGCCGGGTTGCCAAGCGTCTTGAAGAGCTGGGTATTTCGATCTATCGCAGCTGGGTCGGTGAATATGCCACCTCGCTCGAAATGGCTGGTGCATCGATCTCTTTGATGAAGATGGATGACGAGTTGAAAAGCCTGCTTTCCGCTCCGTGTCAGGCCCCTTGCCTGACCGTTGCCGGACCTTTGGCCCCACAAGGCAAACACACCCCAAGAGCGTCTGAAGCCGTAGCCGGGTCCACCGCGATTGATCGGTCCAAGCTGATCACCAAGGGCCCGGTCACCCCGGTTATTTTCCGCGATGCTATGCTGTCCGTAGCGGCTGCCATAGCTGAAAATCGCGACTGGCTGTCAAAGCTCGACGGGGTGATTGGCGACGGAGACCATGGCGTTACCATGGATATCGGCTGGACTGCCGTCAAGCAGGCCCTTGCGGACAGTGGCGACGAGACGATCACCGACATTTCCAACCGGATGGCACGGGCGTTTCTGAACGCGGTGGGCGCATCCACCGGGCCTCTTTATGCCAGTGCCTTCAAAGCGGCTGCGGTGAAGGTCGAGGATCGATTGAATCTGGATGCCACCGGCATGGTGGCCTGGATCGAAGGCATCAGCACGGGCATTCTGTCGCGCGGTGGGGCGGCTGCCGGTGACAAGACGATGATCGACGCTTGGATCCCGGCGGTTGCGCAGGCGCAAACAGCGCTGCGCAATGGCGGCGATCTAATGGCATGTCTGGAAGCCGCCTGCAAAGGGGCAAAGGAAGGACGCGATTACACAGCCGGGATTGAAAGCAAACGCGGACGCTCCAAGAAGCTGGGCGCAAGATCCATTGGTCATATGGATCCCGGCGCGGCATCCGCCCACCTGATGCTGGTCGCCCTGACGCAATCAATCCGTCAGGCGACGTGATGCCTGTCCCCGCAATCAGCTCCCTGATGCCCCCATCAGGGAGTTGATACGACCCTTTGGGCAATACTTGCCCGTGGCTTCCGCAAAGAGCTTATCATGAAGATCGCATGTGACGGTTTCGGCCATTTCTACAATCAGCCGGTGCGCAAGATAAGGCTGGAAAACGACCATGGCATGTCGGTGGAGATCCTCGAGCTTGGCGGTATCATCACCTCCCTTCTGGTGCCTGATAACAAGGGGGACATTGCCGACATTGTGCTCGGCTTTGATGATCTGCCATCCTATGTGCGAGACCGGCATTATTTTGGCGCGCTGATCGGGCGGGTGGCCAATCGCGTCGAAGGAGCACAGTTCCGCCTGAATGGCGAGACAGTCCGGGTTGATGCCAATGCCCATGAGGCGCGACACTGTGTGCATGGTGGCCGATTTGGCTATCATCGCCGGGTCTGGCGCCTTCTATCATCGCAAGAAATGGCCGATAGCGTCGCCATCACCCTGGGGCTGTTGGATGGCGACGGGGAAGAAGGATTTCCCCATTCGGTTGACGTGACAGCGCGCTATCACCTAGACAATGACAATTGCCTGTCGCTGACCTTTGAGGCTGCAGCCGACGGCCTCACGCCAATCAACCTGACCGCCCACAGCTATTTCAATCTTCTGGGCCATGACACAGGGTCGATTGCAGATCACCGGCTGGATATCTTTGCCGATCATGGTCTGGAGCAAGGCGCAGATCGCGTGCCCACCGGTCGCCTGCTTCCCCTCTCGGACATGGGGCTCGCCCTTGATGGCCGATATTCGCTGCGCGAAATGGTGGACCAGGGTCTGGCTTTCAATCACTCCTACATTCCGGATCGCTCGCTGACATCGCAACCGATCGCCACCCGGCGCATGGCACGGCTCGAAGCCGGTGGCCGGGCGCTAGAAATATGGTCAAACGAGCTGACCCTGCATTTCTACAATGGGCACAATCTGGATGGGGTCAGGGGCAAGGACGGGGCGATCTATCCTCCCTTTTCCGGCCTGTGTCTGGAGCCCAAAGGCTATGTCAATGCCATCAACCAGCCCGCCTTTCCCGCTCGACTGATCGATCAGAACACGCGCTACCAGCATCGCATTGAATATCAGTTTTCTCCCGGCAACAGAGCCTAGGAACGGGATAGGGCAAGCGCCAGCCCATTCGATCATCAGTTTTGCACCCAAATCGTAAGACATAGCCAGACATCACGTCTATAGTGAGGGCGCACTCGACCAGACAAGATCCCGCGGGACGATAAAAGACCATGCGCAAGCTTCCGTCTCTCAAAGCACTTCAGGCCTTTGATGCCGCCGCCCGGCTTGGCTCCTTTTCGGCTGCGGCCGAGGAAATGAGCGTATCGCCGTCGGCCGTCAGTCATCAGATCCGGGCCTTGGAAGTGGAACTTGGCGTGATGTTGTTTGAGCGCATCAATCGCACGATTGTCCTCACCGATCTTGGCAATGCATTTGCGGACAGAGTCGGGCGGGGCTTCAGCGAACTTGAGGCTGCCTCGGTCGCCATCGGGCGCACCACACGATTTGACATTCTGACCATTCATTGCGCCCCCAGTCTGGCAAAGCAGTGGCTGATGCCAAGGCTCAAACAATTCTGCAATGCCAATCCGGATCTGGATGTGCGACTGAATGCAACGCCCAACCCGATTAATTTGCTGTCCATCGAAGCTGATTTTGACATTCGTTTTGGGCACTTTCCCTCGCAACCGGGCGTGCGACGCATCGCTTTCCCGCCAGAAACCATGCTGGTCCTCTGCGCGCCAGAACTGTTGAACGGCGCTGTTCCGATCCGGGCACCAATCGACATGGCCCGACAGTCCCTGATCCATTCGGAACTCAATTTGTTCAGCTGGAATGACTGGTTCAAGGCAGAAGGCTTGTCCGATCTGTTTGATGAAAAGGGTTTGCGATTTGATTCCTCCTTCATGGCCATCGATGCGGCCGTCGACGGACAGGGCGCAATCCTTGAAAGCCACCTTCACGTGCAGAATGAACTGAAAAGCAAGCGACTTGTCGCGCCCTTCGGGCTCGCTGGCTATACGGTTCAAGGTCATAGTTTGAATTTCGTCCAGTCCAGAACCCGGTTGCCCAAGGTCGAAGCCTTCAAAAGCTGGATTCTAGCAGAACTGGGCATTGACGATGGGAGTGAGGCATTATGATGCATCTCAGTTCGCGCCTGCCGCTCAAGGCCATTGTCTATTTCGAAGCCGTGGCGCGTCTTCGAACCCTGACGCGGGCATCCGAAGAATTATCGGTTTCCTCCTCCGCAATCAGCCAGCAGATCAAGTTGCTCGAAAATTCGCTGGGCATTGCCCTGTTTCGCCGGGTGAAGCGCAATCTGGTTCTGACCGAAGACGGAGAACGCCTGTTCAAGGCCACCTCCGAAGCCCTATCCATCATTCGCAGAACCGAACGCCAGATCTCGCGGCGCATGCAGCAACGCCCGTTGATGGTGCGTGTGGCACCATCATTCGGAACCTTGTGGCTGACCAAGCGGCTGCCTGATTTCATTCGCGCCAATCCAGACATCGACATTCGCGTTGATGCCACATCCGAGCTGACCGATTTCGACAAGGAACAGGTCGATATCGAAATCCGCTATGGGCGTGAAACCATCGACCGACAATCCTCGCAATTGCTTGTTGAAGACACCGTGCTGCCTTTGTGCAATCAGGAAATATATAGCCATTTCGCCTATCGGGACCCTGCCGAGGTGTTGCAATCCATTAGCCTGATCCAGTCGGTCAAATCGGACGTGTCTTGGGAACGCTGGATGGTCGAAAATGGTCTCAATGTCGACAATGCGGCACGGATACAGCAATTTGACCGCTCGGCGATGGCTATTTTCATGGCTCAGGAAGGGCTTGGTGTGACGTTGGAAAGCACCACATTGACCCATGATGCAATTGTCGATGGAAGCTTGCGTCCGCTCTTTCCGATGCTCAAACCAGTCCGCAATGCCTCCTATTGGATGATCTGTCCGAGCCATCATCTGTCTCGGCGCCCTGTCCATGAGTTCCGCGCCTGGCTGCTGGAGGAAGTCGCCCGTGACAAGGCGGCTCTCACCGAGTTGCAAGACCAGATGTTCCGCATTCACACGCTGGAATGACCGCACTGGTGTGAAGGAATGTTAGGGAGCGCCCCACCACCCAAGATGCGGACCAAGACACTCCGACAGCACATCAGAGGCCGCGAGGAATGGCAACATTGTCCAACTTCCGGTATACATTGCCGAACACTGAATCCACCATCGTCGGCACGAACTAACAAGCCATGCCGAAAAGGGCAGTAGTTTGGGAGAGATCAGGAACCCGAATGGACAAGCTTTCCGTCATGCACGCCTTTCGCCGCATCGTCGAGCGCGGCAGCTTTGCCCGCGCCGCAGAGGATCTTGGTGTCTCGCCCGCACTTCTCAGCCGTGAAATCAAGTTGCTTGAGGAAAGTCTGGGGACCACGCTCCTCACGCGAACCACCCGTTCCATGTCGCTCACGGATGCCGGTCGTCTCTATTACGACGAGGCAAGCGGCATTCTTGATGCGGTGGCCCAGACCGAGACCCGTATTCGTGAGGGGGCAGGCGCGATACGCGGACATCTCAAGGTCAATGCATCTAGTTCCTTCGGGCAAACGGTCATTGCGCCGATGCTTCCGGCATTTCTTGAAGCCTATCCAGACTTGCGTCTGACCATGTCGATGGATGATCGGGTGGTGGACATGGTCGAGGGAGGGTTCGATGTGTCGATCCGCATCCGTTCCGTCATGCCGGATTCCGCGCTCGTGGCCCGCAAGATCGGCACGATGCATCAGCGAATCTTTGCGGCACCTGCCTATTTGCGAAAGATGGGCACCCCAGCCACCCCCCAAGACATCAGGCAACATCGGATCATCGGCTTCCTGCTGGCCGATCATTTGACCAATTGGGCCCTGCATGGACCATCGGGTCAGGCCAGCATCGATCTCGACCCGCCTGTGCGTGTGGGCAACAGTCTGGTCTTGCGTGATCTTTTGATCGCGGGCGCAGGGATGGGAACCTTGCCGGACTTTGTCTCCAAAGACGCTGAAGCGACGGGCGCACTGGTCCGTGTCCTGCCAAATTGGGAGCTTCCAGCACCGGAGATTTATGCAGTGACGGCCTCAAGGCTGGGCATGGATGCTCGGGTGACGGCATTTCTCGATCATCTCCGAGCCGCGTTGCAATCTTAGCATTCTTCAACGGGCGTAAAGAATGAAGTGACACAGGGTCGGTTTTTCCAACCCGGCTCCTCCCCCATTCTCTCGGGCATGGAAACCCAACCCCCGAGAGGATCCCATGACCAATATTCTTGTTCTTTATTACTCCAGCTATGGCCATGTCCGCACCCTTGCCGAGGCCGAGGCTGAAGGCGCCCGCCATGTGCCGGGCACACAGGTCGATGTGCGCCGTGTCCCCGAAACCGTGCCCGATGCAATCCGTCAACAAGCAGGATTCGTCGAAGACGATACCCCGGTCGCCAGTCCTGCCGACCTCGAACAGTATGATGCCATCATTTTCGGCACACCGACCCAGTTCGGCATGATGGCCGGACAAATGAAAACCTTCCTTGATCAGGCAGGTGGACTTTGGGCCCGCAACGCCTTGGTGGGCAAGGTTGGTGCGGTGTTTGCGTCAACCGGCTCGCAGCATGGTGGCCATGAGGCAACGCTGCTCTCGACGCAAATTCCGCTTCAGCATTTCGGCATGCTGATTGCAGGCATGCCCTATAGTTTTGCTGGGCAAACGACGGCCGACGAGATTATCGGCGGTGCCCCCTATGGGGCAGGCACCATTGCTGGCGGCGACGGATCGCGCGCACCGTCCGCCATCGATTTGGCCGGAGCCCGTTTTCAAGGTGCCCATGTGGCCCGGATCGCCCGAGCCTTGGCCGGAGCCAATCTTGTTGAGGAGGCTGCATGATGTCCTCGCTCACCATTGATTTCTTTCATGATGTTGTCTGCTGCTGGTGCTTCAACATTTCCTCGCGGATGCGCTCGCTTGCCGCCGAGTTCGACCTGACGGTTCAACACAAAACCTTTGTCCTGCAAGCCAGTCGGGCAGAAATGGCACAAAGATGGGGGTCGCCGGAAAAGGCCCGTGAAACGATCCTCGGCCATTGGTCGGTTTGTCGCAATGTCAGCGATCAACCCGACCAAGTTGATATCGAGGCGATGCGGTCAGCACCCTTCGACTATCCGCACGGCATGACCGCAGCGCTTGGCTGCAAGGCTGCCGAACGCCTTGGCGGACAGACGGCCCATTGGGACATGTTTGACCGGCTCCAGCGGGCCCATCTCTCAGAGGCGCGAAACATCGCTGATCCAGACACGGTGATACAGGCAGCTCGCACGCTCGAACTCGATATACCGGCTTTCATCGGCCAGCTTGAAGATCCGTCCACCCTAAAGGCTGTTGAAGCCGACCGGCAACAGGCCCGTCGCCTTCAGGTCCAGTCTGTACCGACCCTGATTGTCCGCGAAACCGGTGCCCGACTCGTCAATGGGCCGCGCGACGATCTGGCCGCTCAATTGCGCACCGCGCTTCGATCAGTTGCTTGACAGGAGGTTCTATTGTTACTTTCCCTCTTTGGCCGCCGCAAATTTCACCCTCAGGGCCCGCAAAGACAGTCCCCTCGTGGCCTGCCCTTTCACTTGCTCAGATGAGCCACCGACAAGGAGATGAGAGCCATGTCACGAACAACTGACATTTTTCTAACGGCGCTCGCCCCGGCCATCTGGGGCAGCACCTATCTGGTGACCACCGAAATGCTGCCAGACGGCTATCCGATCACCGTCGCAGCTTTGAGGGCACTGCCTGCGGGCTTGTTGCTGATTGCCATCACCCGTTCGCTGCCTCCCCGTCACTGGTTGGGGCGAACCTTCCTCTTGGGCAGTTTCAATTTCTCGCTTTTCTGGGTTCTTCTCTTCGTGGCGGCTTATCGCCTGCCCGGCGGAGTGGCGGCAACGCTTGGTGCCCTGCAGGCCATGATCGTCATTTTCATGGCGCGTGGCTGGCTTGGAACCCCCATCCGTTCAAGCGCGGTGGCGGCCGCCGCAACGGGTGTCTTCGGTGTGGCCCTGCTTCTCATTGGCCCTGATGCAAGCCTTGATCCGATTGGGGTCGCGGCAGGGATTGGTGGTGCAGCCTCGATGGCTGCGGGCACGGTCCTCAGTCGCAAATGGCTGCCGCCGGTTTCCGCGCTCAGTTTCACAGCCTGGCAACTGACAGCAGGTGGTTTGATTCTGATGCCGCTTGCCTTGGTGTTTGAACCGGCCCTGCCACCCCTGACCACCTTGAATCTTGCTGGATTTGTCTGGTTGGGACTGATCGGGGCAGCCTTGACCTATGCGATTTGGTTTCGAGGAGTCGCTCGGATCGAACCCGGCGCGGTCTCGATGCTTGGCATGATGAGTCCGTTGACGGCGGTGCTGCTTGGCTGGGGGCTGCTCGGTCAGTCCTTGAGCCCGATGCAGATTGCTGGTGCCGTGATTATCATCGGCTCTGTCTGGGCGGGCCAACGGGCAAACCGTCCGCCGCCGACAAAAACGGCCCTGCCCCCGGTCTGTGAGCGCCCCGAGACCGCCTGATGTCTATCCCCGAAAGGAAGATTGCGATGTCTCTTCTCACTCCCACTCCGGATATGATCGCCAAGATCAGATTGGCCGGCTTGCTCTATCTGGTGGTGATCCTGACGGGACTGGGCGGAGAGCTTGGTCTGCGTGCCCCCTTGATCGATCTGGCAGATGCCGATGGCACAGCCGCCGCGATCCTCGGGGCACCGGGACAATTCCGGCTGGCCATTGCCGCCGACATCCTTATGGCACTCTGTGATGCCGGATTGGCAGTCCTGTTCTATTTGATCTTTCGCCCCATGGCACCGGCTCTTGCCTTGCTGACTATGATATTGCGATTGATCCAGACCGTGCTGATTGCGGTCAGCGTGATGGCATTGCTGACCGCATGGCTGATTTTAACCAAGGGCAATGACCTGACAAACGCGGCGCCTCTTGCCTTGATATTTCTGGATCTTCATGCCCATGGCTACGATTTGGGGCTGATTTTCTTTGGCTTCAACAGCCTTTTCATGGCAGTGCTTGTTTGGCGATCCGGGCAGTTTGCCAGAATTTTCGCACTGGGCCTCGCCGCCGCCGGTGGTGTCTATCTGGTCGGCAGTGGGCTGCGCTTCTTCGCGCCCGAATGGTCGACGCCCTTCACTCCGGTCTATCTGGTGACAATCCTCGCCGAGACGGCCTTCTGCCTGCGTTTGCTGTTCCAGAAGAAGAGCCCTTAAGCACGCGAGATTGGCTGAAAGATCATTCGATTGTGCCCTGGGCGGGCGGCCCAGGAGTGCGAAGATCAAACCCATTACAAACAGAGGAGGCAGGCCAACGGAGCGTGGCCTGCCTCCTCTGATCGGTCACTTGGTGTGCGTTACCAAGGCTGGTTTGCTGGGCCAACGGTGAATTCGTTGATCGTGGTGTCTTCCGGCAGATCCAGAGCGAACGCAACGATGTCCGCAATGCGATCAGCAGAAATTCCATAGGTATCATACATACCCTGATAGGCTTCAGCGGTCGCTTTGTCGGAGATCGTATCAAGCAGCTCGGTGTTGATCGCAGCCGGATAGATGGTTGCAGTGCGGATGTTGGTGCCTTCCATTGCGGATTCCATGCGCACAACTTCCATGAAGGATTTGACGAACCATTTGGTGCCGCAATAAACGCCATTGCTTGGATAGGCTTTGAGGCCAGCAACGGAAGATGTTGCCAGAACATGGCCTGATTTTTGCTCGGTGAAGGTTGGCAGAACAGCGGCAACACCGTTCAGCACACCTTTGATATTCACATCAACCATCTGGTCCCACTCATCGGTCTTGAGAGCCGAGACGTTGGAGGCTGGCATGACACCGGCATTCAGGAAGATCGCATCGACCTTGCCATAAGTGTCCTTGGCAAGCGCCACGATGGCTTCATTCTGGGCCTTATCGGTCACATCCAGAACCTGATAAACCGCGTTACCTCCGGCTTTGGAGATGTCTTCGGCAATCTGCTTGAGCTTGTCTTCACGGCGGGCACCCAGAACGATTTTCGCGCCTTTGCTGGCCAGCAACTTGGCTGACGCTTCGCCGATACCGGACGATGCGCCGGTGATGATGACGACTTTATCCTTGATCATGATCTCTCTCCTCATAGTCTCAAACCAGCGAACAGACGATGCTGTGCGTTTGATACAGACATGCGGCAAACAGAAACGACCCGTTTGCGTTGCTTCCAATATAATGGCACATCGACCGCCTGTTTATGGGGCTGTTTCCACAAACACTCATGACCAACACTCATCAATGGATCGCCGATCTACGATAAATATCCTCCCCCTCGCACATGCAGGGTGATGCGCGAATGGGGCGATTTGCTGCCCCGCAGCGGCTATATATGAATCCTGCACATATGTGCTATCATTTCATAGCAATTATTCCGTGATAACAGCCTGATAGAATGGATTCCTCTTCAGGATCATTCTGTCTGAAGCCCCACCCCAGTCAGGCGCTTTGACAGCGAGCATTGGTCAGCATATGCCGGAAAAACAGGATACCTACCAAAAAGATCTGTCACGCGTACTGCGCGACAACATCACCGATCTTATTGCCTTGATGGCGGTTGCCGAAGAGCGCAGCTTCACCAAGGCGGCTGCCCGGCTGAATGTGTCTCAGTCAGCCCTGAGCCACACAATCAAGGCCTTGGAAGAGCGGCTTGGCCTGCGACTTTTGACCCGAACAACGCGCTCGGTCGCCCCCACCATTGAGGGCGAGGACCTGATCGCAACGCTGGCGCCATGCCTGACCACCATCGAAGACCGCCTGATCGCCCTGACCGACAGTCAGGGGGCGCCCAGCGGCACCGTGCGCATTGCAGCCACAGATTATACGATCGAGACCCTGCTTTGGCCCAAACTGGCCCCTGCCCTGAAAGCCAATCCCGAAGTCAAAGTCGAGTTTGTCATGGACTATGGCTACACCGATCTGGCGTCCGCCCAGTGCGACGCCGGGGTGCGTTATGGGGAACAGGTCAGCGATGGAATGATCTCCATGCGCATCGGACCCGATGAGCGGATGGTCTGCGTCGGATCGCCTGACTATTTTGCCCAATATGGCAGACCCGAGACCCCCACAGATCTCGACCAGCATGAATGCATCAATCTGCGCCTGTCGACCCATGGTGCGCTCTATGCTTGGGAATTCGAGGATGAGGACGGGCGCGAGCTGCGGATCAAGGTCAAGGGACAGGCCTGCTTTGATACGGTGATGCCGATCCATACCGCTTGCCGGGACGGCCATGGTCTGGCCTTGCTGCCGGAATTGCTGGTTCAGGCGGATCTCAAGGCGGGTAGACTGGACATCTGCCTGGGGGACTATTCGCCCTATTTTCCGGGCTTTCACCTTTACTATCCCAGCCGTCTGCGCAGCTCGTCAGCCTTTCAGGTTGTCCTCGATGCCTTGCGGCAACGGGACAAGTAAGGCGGGAAAAGGAAGATTAATTAGCTCTGATCATGACTGGGATCACATCTTCAGTCATTAAGTTTGCCAACCGCATGCCCACCTTATTGAACGAAGCCCACAGCATCCAAGGCCTCTTACATAAGGATAGTGATTGATGAAAAGTCTCAAGACAATTGCAGCCGCCTCCACCTTCGCCATGATGCCTTTCAGCGCATTTGCAGAAGACGTGACCAAGACCTTCCCCAATGCCGTCGCCAAGGTTTCTCCTGCTTTGCAAGCCTATTCCGCGCAAGCCTTGGCCGGGTCCGTCTGGCAGGATGAAGCCTTGTCCAAGCGTGACCGGGCGCTGGTCACCTTTGCAGCCCTGTTGACCCGCCATGAAGCAGAGGCACTTGCCGATCATTCCGCCTTGGCTCTGGATGTTGGCGTCAAGCCGGCCGAGCTATCCGAGACCATCACCCATTTGGCTTTTTACACCGGCTGGGGCAATGCCATGGCGGCCGCCAAGGCGGTCGCTCCGGTCTTTGAAGCCCGCAACATTGCAGCCGAAGATCTGCCAGCTGCCGAAGTCGATCTTCTGGCACTGAATGAGGAAGCCGAGGCCGCTCGCCAGACCTTTGTGTCCGATACATATGGTTCGGTCAGCGCGGGGGTTGTGCGCGACACAGAACAACTGCTGTTTCTCGACCTCTGGCTACGCCCCGATCTGGCACCGCGCGACCGCAGCCTGATCACCGTCGCCGCCTTGATCGCTGCCGGGCAGCCCGAGCAAATGACGTTCCATCTCAACAGAGCCATGGACAATGGACTGACCAAGGGCGAAGCCGGTGCGGTTCTCTCTCATCTGGCTTTCTATGCGGGCTGGCCGAAAGTGTTCTCAGCCATGCCCGTCGCCAAGAAGGTATTTGAAGCCAGAACGGACTAACCGAGCACCACCTGCCAATCGGCCAAACCGAACTGGACCCAGTCATGACAATGGCCGGGTCCTTGGCCATTTGACCTCTGGCCAGCCACAGAAGCGCCACAACAGGGGCGCAACACAGGAATGGACGCATGAAAATCGCAATTGTCGGATCTGGTCGGATGGGCACAGCCCTTGGAACCATTTGGGCCAAGTGCGGCCATGACATCATCTTTTCTTATGCGCGGAGCGACAAACGGCTCGCGGCCTTGGCCGCTCGACTTGATGCCCGGTGGGCGGATGTGGCCAGCGCAGTTGAACAGGCGGATGCAATCCTGCTTGCTGTGCATTGGTCTCGCATCGAAGACGTGCTGTCGCAGACCGGTGCAATGACAGGCAAGATCGTGCTGAATTGCTGTGTGCCGCTCGATCCATCAGACAGCAGGCTGGTGCTCGGAACCGACAGGTCCGGCGCAGAATATCTTGCCGAACACCACCCCGAGGCGGCTTGGGTCGGCTGTTTCAACACCGCCCCTTCCGAAAGCTTTGACGCTGTCTTTGCCCGCAGAGACCGGCAGCCACGCCCGCAAAGCCTCTGTTATGGCGATCATCCCGAAGCCAAACGGCAGGCCAAAAAACTCATTGAACAGGTGGGCTTTGACCCGGTCGATCTTGGTGACCTTGCCAATGCTCGCTTTGTTGAACCCTTCGCCATGGTGACGGCAGTTCTGGCCTATGAGCAGACCGGCGGACCGAACCTCACCTATCGATTTGAAAAGCTGCGGGACTGAACCCGCACAGAAAGGAAAGACCATGAAAATCATTCGCGGCGGCAGCGCCCCATCCTTTGCAGGACCAAAAGACTGGTTTACCGGCACGGTGCGTGTGGATCCTCTGTTTCAGGCCGAAGATCCCGGACGCGCGGGCGGAGCCCATGTGACCTTTGAGCCCGGCGCTCGCACCGCCTGGCACACCCATCCGGCAGGCCAGACCCTGATTGTCACCTTTGGCTGCGGTCGCGTACAGCGTGAAGGTGGTCCGATCGAGGAAATCCGTCAGGGCGACATTGTCTGGTTCCCGGCAGGCGAAAAGCACTGGCATGGGGCCTCACCGGAAACCGCCATGAGCCATATCGCAATACAGGAAAGCGTTGAGGGATCAGCGGTAACCTGGATGGAGCACGTCTCTGACAAAGACTATCAAGGCTAAAAACCACGCCAGACCAAACTTGGTTTCACCCAAACAAGGCGGACCGAGAAGCAATGGTTTCGCAATCCGCCTTGCTGCTGATCGACCCATCAGCGCCGTACGAAAGCTATCCGTCCCCATGCAAGCCACGACCCCTCAAAGACCCGAAATCATTTGCCACATGATCAGTTCGCTCGATGGTCGGCTGTTGCCCGACCGGTGGCAAGGCCTGCCTGAAGCGGCCATTGATCTTTATGAAGAAGTGGCTGAAAAATACAAAGCAGACGGCTGGATTGTCGGTCGCAAGACAATGGAAGCCTATCTGCCGACCGGACCCGCTGCCCTTGCGCCGCAGCCCGCAGCCAGCTCCGCCACTTTGACCTCCTATATCGGCCAAAGAGGCAACCGCCCCTTATGCGTGTGCTTTGATCGCACAGGCGTCCTGCGCCCACAAAGCGATGAGGTGGATGGCAGTCACTTGGTGTTGGTTCTGTCTACCGGGGTTAGTCAGGACCACGTCACAGCATTGGCTGCCAAAGGCATAACGGTCTTGTTTGCTGGCGCGGATGGAGATGATATTGCCGCAGCCCTGCAATCCCTCGCATATGCCTTTGGCAAGCAGCGCCTTTTGCTCGAAGGGGGCGGCATACTCAATGGAGCCTTTCTGGCCAAAGGCCTGATTGATGAAACCAGTACCCTGATCGTGCCCTATCTCGATGGTCAATCCGGCATTCCAACCATTTATGATCATCAGAAAGAAACACAAGGCCAGCTGGTTGAACTTGTGGGTGTCGAACGCCTCGATCACGGGGTCGTTTGGCTGCGCCATCATGTGAAGCACAGATGATTCCTGCCATGCGCCTCATGATGATTGGATTTGGGCGCAAGAGCCTTGCCGGTTCGATGATTGACGGCATGGCATAGACACAGGAACTGGTCGGTTAATCCGCTTTTTCATCGACATGCGCAGCGTCTAGAGGCGCGCAACCCAACGCGTGAAGATGCCAAGGCGAGGGCAGAAAGCTGTCCTCGCCTGAATGATTTTGAACCCGGACAGCTCACTCCGCGATTTCTATGCGCACCGGACCTTTATCCAGTTTAGACAATTGGGCCACGGCTCCTGCCTCAAATCGACCAAGCCGCACAAGCCCACGTGAATAGCCGAAATCACGATAGAAAATGGCCACATCGCCCCATGGCGCATAATAGGTGATATCGCCCGGGTCTGGATCGATCCCGTCTGGTGTGTCGGTCGTCGCAAGCTTTTGGGGTGGATAAAAGATCTTTTCAATCCCCGCATAATCTTCCAGCTCCACCTCCAGCGGCAATTGCTTGAGAAAATCTCTGCTGGCCGAATTGTCTTCGATCGTTGCCCTCAAAGTGGTTTCTCCAATGACAAATTGAATCTTCATGTCGTCTGCCGCTCCTTGTCCGCTCCACAAGACCAGTGGAACCAAAATCGTCAGCGCAGAATGGAGCCTTTGTCGGCGCAAAAATCTCATCACAGCGCATCTCCTGTCATCCGGAAAGAAATCAAGAGAATGAGGCTCCCCGCCTCTTTCGGCAAGATCAAAGTCTCTCAAAACACTTATGAAGAGCACGCATGAATGTCATGGATGCAGTCTTCAGCCTGATCGAAACAGCCAATCAGCGCCATGGGCATAAACTGTGGGTTTCCAGAGCATCACGGGGCGACGGAAACCCAAAGTTAGCAGTTTACTGTTATCGACTAATTACAAAGTTGGCACATTTTAATGCGCTGACCTGAATCGAACCTTGTCGAACCATGCTGCTGATAAGCCGTTCGATGCCCAAATGCGACATGCCAACCGGTTGGACGCCAAAGGATGCCAACGAATGAATGAAACGCCATTCGGACCTGTATTGCATCACGATGGATTTCTGCAAACTGATGGGAAGCAGCAATGAATCCCCTTCATTATAGACCGGTTCAGGACTATTGGCCCGTATTTGGTGCCTTGATCTTTCTGATCGCCATGACGGTCGTTGCGTCTCATATCAACGAAACGCACAAATCGATGCTGTCGCTCGCAGACCAGAGCTTTCTGACGTCGGCTCAGAAAAAGGTCCAAGATGTCGAACTTCATTTTGACCGCTTGAAGCAGACAGGGGAGCGCATCGCCGCGTCTCATTCCGTTGAAAGCTACATAACCGGCAAAAAGAGCGAAGACGGAACCGAACAGGTCCTCTCAAAGAGAATTGACGAAATCGAGCAGCGTTTCAATCGCTTCCTGAGAAACTCAAACTCGCTCGAATACAACGTCTTCAGTTATCTTGCTTTCATTGATCGCGACGGCACACTGATAGCCAGTTCGGGCCACGCACAATCCCGCAAAACTTGCGGCGAGGCCATGTCAAAATTCGAAGCCAAGGTCAGTCTGGACTTCGAGCATCGCTTTGTCGTTGCGACCGCCCCGGTTTACCACCGCGCCGCCTATCAAGGCTGTATTCTGACACTCAGTGCCTTTGATGAGGTTCTTGATCTGCTGCAGCCCAGCCTTTCGGAACCCGACATCTTCGCTCATTTGGTGATGGATGATGGCCAGCTCATTATAGGCTCGGATGAAGTGGCTGCCTCCCACGGCGTGCATCTGAACGCCGATATACTGACGGCACATAGCAAGAAAACAGTCCTGCATGATCTCCAGCTAGCCGAAGGACGTGGCAAGATGGTGGGGGTTTCCGTGCCGCTCAGAAATATGGCTGCATCCATGCACATGCTGCAGCCCGCATCCGGGTTTGCTGGGGGGGCCTTGTCGGACAATTTCGCTCTGCCGCTGTTTGGATTTTCCTGCTTCATGCTGATCTTTACGATCGGCATTAATCATCTGAGAATAAAGAACAACCGATTGAAAACCGAGTTCGGCATCATCAGAGAGCAGAGCCGGTTGCTTGCAAGGAAAAACAACAAGCTCTCCAGAGAGATCGAGCGCAGAAAGTCGGCGGAGGCAGATTCGCGCGAAAAGGCGCTTGAGCTGGAATCGCTGAACACGGATCTGCAAATTGCAGCCACCGCATTCGAGAGCATCGAAGGGATGGCAGTGATCGATACGAAGAAAACAATTCTCAAGGTGAACTCAGCGCTGCTGGACATGCTGCAAACTGATGAAGCCACGCTCTTGAACAGACCCATTCTCGACTTGTTAGACTACACTCTGGAATTAGAGAATGCATTCTCCGAAGTCTGGGAAACCTTGGAAGCCAGACAGGGCTGGCAAAGAGAGGTTCAGGTCAGAAACAAATCCGGTGATAAAATTGAACGTTGGATGGCGGTCTCTCCGGTTTTGAACAAACACGGCAATCCAACCCACTATATTCTCACTTTCTATGACCTGTCGGCGCAAAAACAGGCAGAAGACAGAGTGCGCCAATTGGCATTCCATGACCAGTTGACCGACTTGCCCAACCGTTCCCTGCTGATCGATCGCTTGCAGCTTGCCATGAAGGCCAATGCACTGAAGGGCACCTATTCAGCGGTAATGTTCCTCGATCTTGATAACTTCAAGACCCTCAATGACACCTTGGGTCATGATGCAGGGGATGAACTCCTCATTGCCGCCGCAAGACGACTGCAAGCCAGCGTCGGAAAAGAGCAAACCGTCGCCAGATTCGGTGGAGATGAATTCGTCATCTTGATGCCGAAGCTCAATGGCCAAACGGCCAAAGAGGCTGCTCTGGATGCAGAAATCTTCTCATTCAGTATATTGGACGCTTTTGAGCAGCCATTCCAACTTGCCGGCGTCGCACATCGCTGTACGACAAGCATCGGCATCGCAACATTTGGCCCTGAAGTAAAAACCTATGAAGACATCCTGAAGCATGCCGACATTGCCATGTATCAGGCAAAGAGGGACGGGCGGAATGCCGTGCGCTTCTATGACCCCGCACTTCAGGAAAACCTGTCGCACAGGATGCGGCTGGAACGAGATCTGCGAACAGCCGTCAAACAGCAGGAATTGACGCTATTCTACCAGCCTCAGGTCAGTTTCCAAGGCGCGGTGACCGGCGCAGAAGCGCTGCTACGCTGGAAGCATACTGAACTGGGCTATGTGTCGCCCGCCGAGTTCATTCCCATAGCGGAAAGCTGCGGACTGATACCGGAGCTGGGCAACTGGATTCTGGATACCGCGTGTCAGCACCTGGCTGAATGGCAAAACAATCCGGACCTGCGCGATCTGACACTTTCAGTCAATGTGAGCGCCATTCAACTGCATCATTTCAATTTTGTCGATCAGGTCCTGACAAGGCTGGCAAAGCACAAGGCTCCCGCCACCAAGCTGAAGCTTGAAATTACGGAAAGCCATCTGGTGGACAATGTCGAAGACGCAATCACCAAGATGGAACAGTTGCGCCAACAAGGTGTCCGTTTCGCGCTTGACGATTTCGGCACCGGCTACTCCTCGCTCTCCTATCTCAAGAAGCTGCCTCTTGATCAATTAAAGATCGATCAGAGCTTTGTCCGATCGCTACCCTGCGAACCGAACGATGCCGCCATTGCCAAGATGATCGTCGCGTTGAGTGAAACGCTTGAACTGTCGGTGATCGCGGAAGGCGTTGAAACGGAAGAGCAGCGCGATTTTCTCCACTCCGTAGGCTGTGACGACTATCAGGGCTTCTTTTTCGCCAAACCATTGCCACATGACGAATATGTCGAGTTTGCCTCTCTCTTTTCAGGCAAGTCACCCCATCAGACTGATAGCGCGAACCGCGCTGCCAGTTGATCAGGTGGAGCCGAGGATGCAGGCACCCCCGGCAGAGCAATCTAGGCCCTTCCAACAAAAGCACCCGTCACCGCTGGGTTGCCCGTCCCTCATGTTTTCGGCTTGCCATAACCGAAATCCGTGAGAATGGCGAACAGGCTTGGCACCAGGAACAGAGACAGGACCGTGGCCGTCAGCAAACCGAATGCAAGGCTGTTGACGAGCGGGATGAGAAACTGCGCCTGCGTACTGCTTTCTGCCAGCAATGGCAACAACCCGGCAATCGTGGTCATTGACGTCATCACCACGGCTCTGAAGCGGGCTTTTGCGGCCTGTTTGGTGGCTTCCATCGGGTCATGCCCGGCTTCCATTTCCCCATGTATGAAGGAGACCAGAAGGATCGAATTGTTGACCACCACCCCCGACAGGGTCGCCAGACCGACAAGACTTGGAATGGAGATGTCCAGTCCCATTGCCAGATGCCCGAGGACCATGCCGATGGCCCCAAGAGGGATCGCGGCAAGGACAATGATCGGCAAGACATAACTCTTGAACTGGAAGCTGAGCAGAATAAAGACAAAGGCAAGGCCAATCAGGAAGTTGGTCCGCAAGGAGCTGCCCGTTGTTGACGCTTCTTTGCCCTGACCGTTGAAGGCCATGGACACACCGGGATAGTTCTTCTTCAGGGCCGGAGCGAACTTGCTCTTCACCTCCATCATCAATTCACGCGCATTGACGATGTTGGGCTTGATCGCCCCGATGACAGACACGGTACGCATGCCATCGACACGGTTGATGCGCGCATAGCCGCGACTTTCGGTGACATCAGCCACCGTGGCCAGAGGCACCTTCGAGCCGTCCGCGGCGGTTACATAGATCGCATTGATGCCACCACGGCTGTCAATTGCGCCATCGGCAAGCCGCACACGCACATCAACACCATAGCGACCGGTCTGAACCTCAAGGCCAGTATTGCCCTGCACGATAGAGCGCAATTCTTCTGACACGCCCTTGCCCGTCAGCCCAAGACTCCCCGCATCGTCATGCAGCTTGACAACATATTCAGGCTTGCCAGGACGCAGATCATCAAGCACATCGACAACTCCGTTATAGCCATAGAGAAAGACCTTTAGATCATCGGCCGCTTTCTTGATTTGCTCCAGATTGCCGCCCCGCAGACGCAGATCGATGGCATTGCCAGCAACACCGCGCTCCTTGTCGGTGAATTTCATGGCAAGGCTCCCCGGTACAGGCCCGGTCAGTTTCCGCCAACTCGAAAGCATCTCCTGCAAGGAGCCTTTGCGTTTCTGCGCTCGGATCAGGTCGGCACTGATGGTCGCCTGATGCGGCCCTTTCTCATGAGAGTCTGCATTGACCCCATAATAGACCAGAATATTGTTGACCAGATCGCGCTGTTCGCTCTGCAGGGGTTTGAACTTGTCATTGACCTTCTTGAGCGCTGCAACAACCTGCTGCACCGCCACTTCGGTCTCCGCAAGCGGCGTTCCCTGTGGCATCAGAATACGGGCCTGAATGGTATCGCTTTCCAGTTTCGGGAAGGAACGGAATTTCAGCATCCCACTGGAAAAGGCCCCGTAAGACAGGATCAGCATGGCAAGGATCAGCCCGGTGGTCAGATAGCGCCAGGATATCGCCCAATCGATCATTCGGCCAAAGACCCCATTGCGAAAGCCTTCGAACCCACGATCAAAGGCGGCGTGGAACCGAGATGGCTTTCTCTCTCCCTGTTTTTTGAGAGAATGATACAGATGGGACGGCAGAATCAGGAAGGCCTCGATGAGACTGATTGCCAGCGTGATGACAAGGATCACCGGCAGGACCTTGAGCACCGCCCCGATTTTACCGGCCATCAGAGCCAATGGGCCGACAATCAAAATCGTCGTGAGGAAGGACGAAATGACGCTTGGCAACACCTGCAAGGTGCCTTTCACCGCCGCATCCAGTTCATCTTCGCCCTTTTTGAGACGCGCGCCGATATTTTCCGAAATGACGATGGCATCGTCCATCAGCAAGCCAGTCGACACGATCAGCCCGACCATGGTCATGGTGTTGAGCGTATAGCCCAGCCCCTGCATGGCAAAGATGGCCCCGAGAAAGGAAACCGGCAGCCCCATCGCCACCCAGAAACTGTAACGCAGCGAGAAGAACAGCCACATCACCAGAAAGACGAGCGCCAGACCCTGAAGGCCATTCTCGGAAAGGATGCGCAACCGATCCACAATGTTGGGGGAGACATCCTGAGAGATGTTGAGACTGACGCCCGGAGGCGCCATGGACCGTTCATTTTCCAGAATGGTATCAATCAGCGCCTTGACCTTCAGGGTATCCTGTTTGGGGGTCTTGGCAATTTCGATCAACGCGGCACGCTGGCCGTTGAACGTGACCTTGTCTTCGGCAAATTCAAACGCACGGGATAATGCTGCAATATCCTTCAGGCGCACCACACCACCATTGGCCGAGCTTTTGACGACGATATTGGCAAATTCGCGCGGTTTTCTGCGCTGGTCGGCATAGCGCAGAACCAGATCACCGCTTTTGGTCTCCAACGTACCCGATGGCAAGTCGACACTCTGGGCCTTGATGGCAGACGTGACGTCATTGATGCTCATGCCCAGATCCCGCAGCGCGGCTTCGGACACGCGAATATCAATCACCGGATCAGAAAACCCCTTCAGGGTTGCCTGAGCGATCTGCTTGTTACGCATCACCCGCGAGAGGACCTTGTCGGCATAGGCAAACAAACCGCCCGGATCATCGATGCCCGTGATGGCAATCGTCGAAATGATTGCAGTCCGCTCCATCTTGGTGACTGAGGGCCGTTCAACATTGGCCGGGAAGCCGGTTATGGCTTCGATTTCGCTCTTGATGTCATTGTAAAAGGTATCGAAGTCCCGCCCCTCGATCATCGTGACCACGCCAATGGCCAGATTTTCCCGTGCTTCACAGGTCAGTTCCAGCTTGTCGGGAATGACCCCGAGGGCTTCCTCGACGCGCAAACAGATCGCCTCTTCCACATCGAGCGCCGTTGCCCCCGGATAGGTGACGCGCACTTCCACCTGCGTCGGATCAGTGATGGGAAAGGTATCCCGTTGCAGCTTGGGCAGCGCCAGCACGCCGACAAGCAGGATTGCGACCATCAGCAGATTGGCTGCTGTGGGATGCTTTGCAAAATAGCGGATCATGATTATTTTGCCCCTTTGCTTGGCGCTTTGCCAGAGGCTTCTGCCATCACGCGTTCGAGCAATTTCTTGTCAGGCTTGGGTCCCACCAGCATGCCGTCGACAGGGGCGGGCATATCGGACACGATCACCTTCTCCTTTGGCTCCAGACCAGACATCAAAACGGCGATGTCTCCCTGAATATAGGCCACCTTGACCGGCTTGAAGCGAAGGCGCTTTTCCGCATCGACCACCATCACCTTGCCTTTGCGAATGGCAGAGGCTGGAAGCGCGAACATGTTCTTTCTCGGCATCCCCTGAAGAATGACCTCGACCGCAGTATCCGTCACCAGAGGCGGTTTCTGCCCCGGGCTGGCCTGCCCATAGGGGTCCTGCACGGTCAGCACGATCCCTCGCGTTCGGGTTTTGGGATCCATCGCCGCAGTCACGCGGTCAACCCTTGCCTCCCAGAGGATGTCGGACCGGGGTGTATGCAGAACCACCTTGGCTTTCATGGCCGTGTGGCGGTTGGCATCCGCTCCCTCCTGAGAAGACAAGGCATTGAGTGGTGCGCCGTCTTCGCCCGCTTTTCCGATCAGGGGACGCAACGCCCCGATGGGCAATTGTGCGACAATCTCCGCAACAGCAATGCCATCTCCTGAAAACAGCTTCTGCCCTTTATTGACATATTGGCCCACCGAAATATCAACCGACGACAACCGCACATCAAACGGCGCCTTGAGCTCGGTGCGTTTGAGGTTGAGCAGCGAGATCTCGCGTTGCTGCTGGAGAACTTTACCTTCCGCTTCGTTGAGCTTCAGGGTGCTTTTGAGCGTCTGCACCTTGGCATCTTGAGTCAGCAATGCCCGTTCCGCAGCATCAACACCGGCCTGCGAAGTCGAGCCGCGCGAAAGCAGGGATTTCTTTCGGCCCAGATCATCCTCAAGCAGAGCCAAGGCTCGTTGTTCGATTTTCAACGAAGCCGCAATTGTGTCCGTTTTGGTGTTCAACGCCTCGATCTGGGCCTCGATCTGGGCGAGCGCCAGTTCATATTCCCGCTCGTCGATTTTCAAAAGGCTTGCGCCTTTCGCAATGAGCAACCCATCCCTCAGACTGTCTGCCGTCCAGATAACCGGACCGGCCACCTGCGCCACAGCGTCCCATTTGCGATCCGGCTGCACCTTGCCATAGGCCGACACGGACGGGACAACCGTCATTGGCTTGGCACCAATGACTTTGACCGGCGTCGGCTTTTCCTTCCCTTGCGTTGCGACTTGAGGAGATTTGGCCGATTGCCCGGACAAAACGAAAAGGCCGATTGCGAGGGCCACCGGAGGAACAATCAGGAGTTTTTTCAGGATACTCATATCGAAGCTCTTTGCGCAGCTATGGAAGGGAAAACCGCGTGCCCGCGATCATGTTTATTATTTCGAAAATACTGTAACAGAAAATTTAGCTCAAGATACAAAGCGTAACGAAGCGTATCGCTTTGTAATCGAATGTCGATCGAAGGCATCATGTGCGCTGGACAAAATAAAATAATTGCGAATAAATGAATATTATGACCCAACCCCAGAGACCGGACAAACCATATGACCAACAAACTCGGACCTATTGCCCTTGTGGCCGCAACCTGCCTTTCAGCCCCCGCCGCCGCACAGAGCGGCATCGCGCTTTATGAAGACAATTGTGCTGCCTGCCATGGCGGCTACGAAATGGGAGATGATCGTGTTGCTCCGCCGATTTTCGCGGTTCAGGGCCATTACCTTTCGGCCTATCCAGACAAGACCACCTTCACCAAAGCCATTGTGGCATGGGCAAAGGACCCAAGTCTGGCCCGCGCCCGCATGCCCGGCGCCATTCGTCGGTTCGGCTTGATGCCAGCGGTCGAACTCTCCGATGAGGATGCGGCAAAAATCGCAGAATTCATCTATGACGGTCAGTTTGATCGCCCGGGATGGTATGCCGATCACTATCGTCAAGAGCATGGCAAGGCGCCCAAATGATCGCCGGACCCTCAGCTTGGTCAAAATGACGCAGCATAACCATGCATATGTTTGTCATTTTTGACTTTCGTATAATTTCTTCACAGAGATGCATCCTGTTTGCTAACACGGAATCAAATCTGATGAAGGGGGAGCCGGTCCAAACCGGCTTCTTGATCTGACAATGCAATCCATACGCAAGGACATGTTGGCCCTGTGCATCACGCTGATCGCGCTGATCAGCCAGATGTTCTTTGGCATTGTTCATGCGACATCGATCTGGACCGCAGCCGCCGGCCCGATCGCTCAGGTTGAAGTCGGGTCCGTTGCACATAGTTTCCTTCAGATTTGTTCTGCCGGTGGTCTCGTCACCCTTGAGGGCGAGACCGAGAGCTCTGGAACCTTTGATCCAAGCCTCTGTTCTGTCTGTTCTTCTGCTGTCGCCTCTCCCACACTGGAAGGCGAGGAACCGGTTCTGCCGACGACACAGCAGGTCTTCACAACAGTCTCTTTCAAGTCCGGTGACCAAATTGGCACACCAAGGCTGGCGCAGGCCAACTTCGCTCGCGGTCCTCCTCTCTTTTCCTGACATTGATGCAAGGCCAGACCAACTGCACCCATTTCCCATGGGCGCATGCGCCAGATATTGAGCCATCGTCGGCTATTGCCCGCGGTTGGTCTTGCCTTTCCCTTTATTCCGTTTTGAAAAGAGAGACCAACTCATGAACCGTCGTACCCTTTTGACCTCGGCAGCGCTCGCCCCTGTTGCGCTGGCCCTGTCCTCCCTCGCCGCCGCTGCCAAGATGGTCACCCCTTGGGAGTGGACCCGCAAGAATGGCGTCACGGGCCATATGCAAAAAGACCCCGATCCGACCGACAAGGAATTCGAGAAATATCCGCGCTGCACCTATTGCGGCATGGTGCGTGAACAATGGAGCCACTCGCGCCATCTCATTCAGTATGACGATGACTCGACCGAGGGCACCTGTTCGATCCATTGCGCCTCCTTGTCCATCGGCCTCAATATGGATCGTGCACCCAAAAACATCTGGGTGGGAGACGCAGGATCAGACGCCGAGGTCAAACCGTTGATCAAGGTTGAAGATGCCCACTACGCCCTCGATCCCTCCAAGCCCGGCACCATGTCAGCAACGCGCAAATGGGCCTATGCCGACCCGGCCAAGGCTGCTGCGGTTGGAGCAGAGCGCGTGGTGCCTTTCGAACAGGCGCTGGAAGCGGCTTATTCCGACATGGCGAAAAACACGCTGATGATCCGCAAGCGCCGGGCTGAGAAGCGAGCCCACATGGCCAAAAAAATGAAGATGATGAAAGACAAGGCCAACTAAGCCACAACCTCCATCATCTTGATGGAATGGAGGACAAGCCAACGGCGGAGTGAGCCCCGTCACGGCTTGTCCTTTATTCGCATCCTCTTGCCGCGGGAGCGCGCCAATGTGCACAAGACCCAATCTGACCAGACGCAGCCTGATTGCCGCCGGGTTGTCAGCGCCAATGATGCTGCACGCAGCAAAGGCATCGGCCTCCGAGCTGCTTTTCACACCCTTTGGCACGCCTATGCCGCATGATCGCGACGCCTGCCCGGTTTGCGGCATGTTTCCCGCGCGGTATCCAGACTGGATTGCGACGGTGCTCTACAAAGACGGCCATGCCGACCATTTCGACGGAGCAAAGGACCTGTTCAAATATCTGCTCGATATGGACAAATATGCCTCGGGGCGCAAAAGGGAAGACATCCTGCATGTGGGCGTAACGGACTATTATGCAATCGAGCGGATAGACGCCCGTAAAGCCCTCTATGTCATAGGCTCCGACATTTTGGGACCGATGGGCCATGAACTTGTGCCCCATCCGGATCGCTATGATGCGGATGAGTTCATGAAGGACCATCAAGGCAAGCGCATCCTGACCTTTGGGGATGTGACGATGGATCTTCTGCTTGGCCTGGACAACGGGGAGTTCCGGCTCAAATGACCCTCCGTCCATCCCTCGCCATCGTCTCCTTGCTTTGCGTCCTGACGGTCCTGCTTGGTGCAGCCCTGCTCCATGCCGGCCTGTCCCCCATGCGCCAGCAACATGCAAGCAGCCCGGTCCGACAGTTGGGCTTGAGCGATCTCGCGCTGTTCACCGAAGCCCGCTACACACGCCACCCGACCATGGCTGACCTTCACACCCCCTTTCAGGATCATCCGGTCTCTATTGATCACTTTCCCACCGGCTCGCTGATCGGACCGCCACAGCATCTGCGACAGCTTGGTGGACAGATGACAATCGAGGGAGTGTCAAGACCATGACCCATTCTCCTCTCCGGCGACAGTTGAACTTGATCGACTTCACACTCGCCGCGATGCGCCGACGCCTCGGGCGCAACGCCATTCTCTTTGTCGTTTATGTGCTCGTTATTTTTCTCCTCGCCTCCGTCATGTTCTTCTCCCATGCCATCCGGCGCGAGGCGTCTGTGATGCTTGCCGACGCCCCGGAAATCACCATCCAGCACCTTGTCATGGGGCGTCACGATCTGGTGCCCCTCTCCTATCTCGACAAGATAGGCAAGATCCGCGGCGTTCGATCGGCAGAGGGGCGGCTCTGGGGTTACTATTATGACCGGGGCACCAAGGCGAATTATACCCTGATGGTGCCGGGCAAGAACGCAACAAACCTCAAGCTGGAGGAAGGCCAAACCATTCTTGGCGAAGGGGTTGCCCGTCTGCGCAAGGCCCAAAAGGGGCGCATACTGGCTCTCAGCTCACCGACAGGCAAACCGCTTGTCATGCGCATCAAGGACATTCTGACCAGCGACAGCGCTCTGGTCACCTCTGATCTGGTGCTGGTCAGCGAAGCGGACTTCCGCAAATTTTTCAACCTGCCGCAAGATGTCTATACCGATCTGGTCCTCAGCGTGCGCAATCAGCGTGAAGTCGCAACGATTGTGGGAAAAGTATCCTATCGTCTACCTGATGCCCGCATCGTCACCCGCAGCGATGTGTTGCGCACTTATGAGGCCATTTTCTCCTGGCGCGAAGGCTTGCTGCTGGCCCTGCTCGGCACCTCGATCATTGCCTTCACGATTTTCGTCTTTGACAAGGCGTCGGGTTTGTCCGGAGAAGAGAGACGGGAAATCGGCATCTTGAAAGCCATTGGCTGGGACACCGGAGACATTCTGGCGATGAAAGTCTGGGAGGCAGCACTGCTGTCCGGCCTGTCCTTCCTGACGGGAACATTGACAGCCTATGCTCATGTCTTCCTGTTTGACGCTGGATTGCTCAAGCCGGTCTTGCAGGGCTGGGGCGTGCTCTATCCCGACTTCACCCTTCCCCCCGCGATTGATGGCTTGCAATTGGCGACGCTCGCCTTTTTCACCATTGTGCCCTTCACGGCCGCCACCATTGTGCCGATCTGGCGGGCCGCCATCACAGACCCGGAACAGGTGATGCGATGATCACACTTGAAAATGTGTCCAAGTCCTATAATGACGGCCAGCCAAACGAGGTCCGGGCCGTCCAGTCTGTCTCCCTGTCCCTCCCCCTCAACCAGACGACTGTCTTCAAGGGTCCAAGTGGCTCTGGCAAGACGACCCTTCTTAGCGTGATCGGCTGCCTCGCGCGACCGACATCAGGTCGCGTGCATCTGAAAGGAGAGCTGATTTCCGGGTTGCCCGAGAAGTTCATGACCGACATTCGCCGTCAGACATTCGGCTTCATCTTCCAGCGTTTCAATCTCATTCGCGGCATGACGGCCCTTGAGAATGTCATGGCCCCGGCCTTGCCACTGGGGCTTGACCATGGAGCACTCAAGCGAAAAGCTCTGGATTTGCTCACCCAATTGCGACTTGATCACCGCGCCTCTGCCCCATCCGAGCTTCTGTCCGGCGGCGAAGCGCAACGGGTCGCCATTGCCCGTGCGCTGATCAACGATCCCGCCATCCTCATTGCTGATGAGCCGACCGCCAATCTCGACACCACCCTCACCACAGACTTTCTCGCCACCATGGACACGCTGCGTCAGGCAGGCAAGACCCTGTTGATGACCAGTCATGACCCACGCATTTGGCAGGCCCCGTTGGTCGACAGGATTGTCAGCATGGAAGATGGGGCTGTTGTCGAGATCGAGCTCGGAACCAAGACGGGACATGCGCCATCATGATTTTCCAAAGCACGATTCTGGCGCTCTTGCTGGTGGCGAGCCTTTCCAGCCTCATCCTGCTCTGGGCGGCGCATTTTTCCTATCAGATCCTCCAGCGTTGGAATCTGGAAAGCGGGTTGGCGCAGCAAATCCGGATGGAACGCAAGACCTACCTCGTCTCCACGGCGCTGGCTTTCGTCATGGGGATCGAGCTGATCAGCCTGTTGCTGTTTGTCTATAATGCGGACCGGATGGCGGTGATGTTCACCGGCGCCATGTGTGCGGTCGGCACCCTCAATGTCAACGCCTATGGTTTTCCGGCCTTGCTGTTCAAACTGGCAGCCTTTTTCGGGGCCTTTGTCTGGCTCATTCTCAACAAAGTGGATGGCAAGGGGCGCGATTATCCCCTCACCCGTTTTAAATATGCCTTCCTGATTGGATTGGCCCCCGTGATGCTCGCCAGTGCCGGGCTGCAACTGGCCTATTTCCTCAATCTGGAAACCGAAGTCATCACCTCCTGTTGCTCGCGCCTCTTCACCCCGGAGGTGGCCGGCCTTGAAGCCCAGCTGGCATCAATGGATGCCGAGTTGGCTTTGTGGCTACTCTATGCCGGTCTTGGTGTCCTGACCTTGCTGGCAACGCTTGGGCTGTGGCGATCCCGCCTGTCTGCCCTCTATGCTTTTGTCAGCCCTTTCTATTTTCTAGCGGCCATCACGGCGATCATCTCGGTGATTGCCCCCTACATTTATGCCCAGCCGCACCATCACTGCCCGTTCTGCATCCTCAAACCTGAATATGACTTTATCGGCTATGGGCTTTATCTCAGCTTGTTCATTGGCACCGGTTTCGCCTTGGCAGCGGGCTTTCTGTCTTTGCCCATCAAGGCCACACGGGCCGCAAGCCTGACATCTCACCTGCCGCAAGCTGTCTCACGCTATATCGGATATTCAATCGCCGCCTATCTGACCTTTGGCGCCCTGTGTCTCTTTGCGATCTGGACGTCCAATCTACGGCTCTTTGGCTAAATGACCTTGCCCGGTGCAGGCAAAGGTGCGATGTCACATTATCCGCCCTGTTCTCGCAGGCACTGTCATTCTGGGGGTCATCATGAAGATTCACATTCTCGACGACTGGTTCGACACCTTGAAAACGCTGCCATGCTTTGGAAAGCTGGACCAGCATCAGGTGACGGTCTGGACAGACCATGTCGAGGATGAGGCCCGTCTGGCAGAGCGCCTCAGGGAGGCCGACATGTTGGTCCTGTTCCGGGAGCGAACAAATATCACCCGCGCCCTGATCGAAAGACTGCCCAATCTCAAACTGATCAGCCAACGGGGCGCTTACCCCCATATTGATGTCGATGCCCTGACCGAAAAGCGTATATTGCTATGCTCGAAAAAGCCTGCCAATGAGCCGAATTACGCAGCGGCCGAATTGACCTTTGCCCTCATTCTGTCCGCCATGCGGCAATTGCCCCAGCAAATGGCATCGCTCAAGGCCGGACACTGGCAAATGGGTGTCGGCAAAGGCCTGCGGCACCGGACCCTTGGATTGTATGGCTATGGCAAGATCGCCAAGGCTGTCGCCCACTATGCCCAAAGCTTCGGCATGAAGGTGGTTTGGTGGGCGTCCGAGGAAGGCCGGGCACGGGCCTTGAAAGAGGGTCAAATGGTTGCAGCATCCCGGCAGGCCTTTTTTGCCAACAGCGATGTGGTGTCCCTGCATGTGCGCCTGACGCCTGAGACACGTGGGCTCATCACCGCCGATGATCTGGCCGCAATGAAACCCGACGCCCTGCTGGTCAACACGTCCCGCTCAGGCCTCATGCTGCCAAATATACTGCTTGAGGCGCTCAAGGCCGGTCGCCCCGGCATGGCCGCTGTCGATGTCTTCGACAAGGAGCCTGTCACGGATCCTCATGATCCGCTGCTCTGCCACCCCAATCTCATTGCCACTCCGCATATCGGTTTTGTCACCGAGGATGAGCTAGATATCCAGTTCGCGGACATCTTTGATCAGATCAACGCCTATGCCAACGGGGCACCTGTCCACATGATCAACCCTGAAATATGGCCTCAAGTGCAGCCCGATTGAGCAATCCTGCCCACTCTGACGAAACCCAATTTCAGGCCTCTGGCCAAAACGCAATCAGGCTTCCGGTACGAAGCCGTTATGCTTGGTGATCACCTCCAGCATGGCTGAATCATCCTCTTCTGCGACACTGGACAGAGCCTCCTTATACCAGCTATAGGCGGTCTCGCCGATGGACAGACCCGTCTCGTGCGCCTTGGCCATAGCCATGCAATAGCGCGTGTCCTTTTCCCTTAGCCCAATGGCAAGACCGGCCTGATCGGACAGTTTGTTATGCGCCATGGCGCGGATCATCCGTACCGTGTGGCGGCTCGCACAAGGGCCACTTTCCACTGCCGCAACCAATGTGTCTGGATCCAGTTCCAACTTGTGCGCCAAATGGGTGGCCTCGGCGATCGCGGCAACATGCACCGCCCCCAGCATATTGTTGATCAGCTTGAAGCTGGTGCCCGTCCCCACCGCCCCAAAATGCAGAATTGACTCCGAGAAAACCTCCAGAACGGGGCGCGCCTTTGCCAGCACGTCCGCATCGGTTCCAACCAGCAGAACAAGGCTGCCACTGGCCGCGCTGGCAGGAGGGCCGAGCACCGGACAATCGATATAATGCACACCATGGGCTTTGGCGGCTTCTGCAAGCCGTGTCACATGAACATGCGAGATCGTGGAACATTCCACCGCCATCATACCCGGCTTGGCAGCAGACAGAGCCCCATCCTCAGCCATCCAGACCTGTTCCGAAGCGCCGTCGTCGGCCACCATGGAAATGACCATATCAGCCTCTTTCGCAGCCCCTGCAGGATTATGCGCCACGCTGGCACCCAACGCAGCTAGCGCGTCGCATTTGTCCAAAGACCGGTTCCACACCGTCACCTCATGACCTGCCTTCAAAAGGCACGCCGCCATGCCGCGTCCCATGAGGCCGAGGCCCAGAAATCCGATTTTTGCCATGAGTTTCTCCTTTTTATGGGTCCCTGAAAGGGCGCACAAAACCGTGCCGCCAAGGCGGTCTGACCGACAGGGCGTAGAAAGTGACAACAAACCAGCATGCAGGATTCGCAGGAAAATTCCAGTTTGCTGATTTTTATCAGATCCCGGATCAACCACCCGACAAACGACCCCAGCGCTTTGTCCGTCATTTCGGCCCTTAAGCCATTATGGACCAAAGCCATGGCGCATCTCCCACCCAAGCATTTTACAGCAAATTTCGCGGCATGATCGTGCCAACAGCTAGGGCAAAGTGGAAATAATGCACAATGATCATGGGAGAATGCTTAGTCAGCAACTGCGACAAAAGAGTAGAAGAGGCGGCACGAAATCAGTCGGGAGGATTATGCCTTCTGGTTTCCTCCAATGGCTTTTGAGGCAGAGGGACAAAGCGTCTTCTGTCAACACTCCCACATGGTCATTGGAGATCATTCTGTCCATGATGGAGGAAAAATTGTTCAAATCTTTGAATACCTTACTCGCAGCCGCCACCGTAGCCATAGGCCTCTCCACCGCCGCTCAAGCCGCTGATGCGCTGAAGATCGGCTTCTCCAACCGCACGCTGAATGGTGCCTTCTTTGTCGGCCTGACCGAGTATATGAAGCTCAAGGGCGAAGAGGCAGGATATGAAATTCTGACCACCGATGCAGCCGGCAACCTCGACAAACAGGTCTCTGACGTTGAAGATATGCTTGCTCAGGGCATCGACTATCTGGTGCTCAATCCGCAAGATCCGGCAGCTGGTGTCCGCATCGTTGACATGGCCACCAAAGCAGGCATTCCAGTCATCGATCTGGACAGCGACATCTCGCTCAACGCCCCGGTCGTCACCCGTGTGATGGCCAACAATGCCGCCAACAACCGCCTGATCGGTGACTTCGCTGTCGAACAGTTTGGCGATGCACCTATCAACGCGGTGGTCATTTCCGGCAATCAGGGCAATCTGGTCGGCGAAGCCCGCCGCGTCAACTTCATGTCCGGTGTGATGGAAGCCCAGATCCGCGATCATGGCTCTTCCAATTTCACCATTCTTGCTCAGAGCTGGGGCAACTGGGACCAGCAGGGCGGCCTCAAAGCCATGGAAGACGCCCTTGTGGCCCACGGCGACAAGATCAACGCTGTCTATTCCGAAATGGATGACATGGCGCTGGGTGCCATTCGCGCCCTGAAAGCCGCTGGCAAATTGGGCGACGTCAAGGTCTTTGCCCATGATGGTTACAAATTCGCCCTCGACTCCATCGAACGGGGCGAGTTGCAGGCAACCGCCTCCAACAACCCCAAACTGCTGATCGAAAAAGTGATCGAAGTGATCAAGGGCTATGAGGCCGGCAAACGCGACTTCAGCGATTATGAATATATCGCGCCGCTGCTGATCACCAAAGACAACGTCACTGAATATTACGACCCTGATTCCCTTTACTAAAATTCAGGCAGGTGGGCAGATCCCTGCCCACCTGATCGTTACCGGATAAGCGACGGGAGGATCAATCCATGACACACCCTGCGATTGTCGTTGAAGGTGTCAAGAAGCGCTTTGGCGGTGTCCGTGCCCTTTCAGATTTCAACCTGCGGGTCGACAAAGGCACCATCCATGCCATTGTCGGAGAGAACGGCGCTGGAAAATCCACTTTCATGAATATCTTGTCGGGGATCATTCGGCGCGATGCCGGGCGGGTCCTGCTTGACAATGTCGACGTCCATTTCGAGAACCCGCAACAGAGCCAGCAGGCGGGTGTCGGAATTGTCCATCAGGAACTGGCCCTGTCGCCAGACCTGTCGGTTGCAGAGAATATCTTTCTCGACGATATGGGTCTGGGGCGCAGCACCATCAACTGGGCCATCATCAATGCCCGTGCAGGCGAATTGCTGAAATCATTTGGCTTTCCCATTGATCCGCGCACCCGCGCTGGCGATCTCTCGGTTGCCTATCAGCAGATGGTGGAAATCACCAAGTCGCTGGCCAAGGATGTCAGCATTCTCATTCTCGATGAGCCGACCGCCGTTCTGACCGACCCGGAAATCGACCTGCTCTTTGCCAATCTCAACAAGCTGAAGGCCAAGGGCGTCACCATCCTTTATATCTCGCACCGCTTGGAAGAAATTTTCCGCATCGCCGATGGCATCACCGTCATCAAGGATGGGGTGACCGTGCGCGATCTCGACCCCAAGACCTGCACAGAAGCCGACATCATTCAGGCAATGGTCGGGCGTGAGCTGAAATCCCTCTTCCCGATCAAGAAACCGGCCAGTGAGGAAAAACTGCTCGAGGTGCGCAACCTCACCCGCCGGGGTCTGATCGACGACATCAACTTGCATATCCGCAAGGGTGAGGTGGTCGGTCTGGCTGGTCTGGTGGGATCGGGACGCACCGAAATCGCCGAATGCATCTTTGGCTTGTCCGGCTACCAATCCGGCGAAATTCTCAAATCAGGCAAGCCCATCAAGGTCGCCCATCCGGCGGATGCAGTGGCTAAGGGCATCGGCCTCGTGCCGGAAAATCGCAAAGAACAAGGCGTCGTCCTACCCATCGGCATCGATGTCAATATGACCATGTCGCGTCTGTCCGGGGTTTCCACCTTCGGCATCTTGCAAAATGGTCGGGAAAAGTCCCTCACCCAGCGTCTGCGCGAGCAATTGGTCATCAAGCTCGGCCGCCTCAGCGACCCGGTTTCCAGCCTGTCTGGCGGCAACCAGCAAAAGGTGGTGCTGGCCAAGTGGCTCAATGTCGGCTGCGACGTCCTGATCTTTGACGAACCCACCCGCGGCGTCGATGTCGGAGCAAAGTCCGAAATCTACAATCTCATCCATAATCTGGCGGAAAATGGCTGTGGCCTGCTCGTCATCTCTTCTGAACTGCCCGAAGTCATCGGTTTGTGCCACCGCGTCTATGTCATGAGCGACGGACAAGTGGCCGGCGAGCTTCAAGGCGATGAACTGACCGAAGAGAATATCATGCACCACGCCATCCCGAAACGCAGCATCCAATGAGAAGGCGTCCGTGTCCAAACGGTCCCGATCTCAAGGGAGTGAAACAACCATGACGAATTTGACCTCGCAAAGCAGCGCATCCGCAGAGTTCGAAGGCTGGAGCCGCACCAGGATCACCCGCCTGCTGCTCAACCAATCGACCCTGATTGCCTTCATTGTCATGCTTCTGGTAGCAATGGCCCTGACGGATCGCTTTTTCACCTACCAGAACTTTGCCAACATCATGCGCCAGTGTGTGCCGCTTGGCATCGTGTCTCTTGGCCTCTTGTTTGTCATTCTGACCGGCGGCATTGACCTGTCGGTCGGCTCGCTGATGGCCATTGTCTCGGTCGGAGTGGCCCTGTCCATTCCGCTCTACGGGCTTGTCCCGGCGCTGGCCATCGGCCTGATGATCGGCACCGTCTTTGGCGCTTTTTCCGGCATATTGGTCGCCTATTTCCGCGTTGCGCCCTTCATAGCGACATTGGCGGTGATGACCATTGCCCGCGGCGGAGCGCTGATCGTCTCCAAAGGTCAGCCGCAATTCATCAACGACTATACCTTCAACGACTTCGGTGTCAGCTCGCTGTTCGGGCTGCCCTCGACGCTCTATGTGCTGCTGGCCTGCTTCATCGTCGCCCTGTTTCTCTATGGCAAGACCGTCTTTGGCCGGCTGGTCATCTCGATCGGGTCGAACGAGATCGCCACACGCTTTGCCGGCATTCGGGTCGAACGCTACAAGTTCGGCGTCTATGTGCTATCCGGCTTTGCCTGCGCCATTGCCGGGATCATCGCCTCGACCCGAACCGGGGTCGGCTCGCCCATTCTCGCCCTTGGCTTTGAGCTCGACGCCATCGCGGCAGTCGTGGTGGGCGGTGCCAGCCTGTCTGGTGGCCGGGGTCGGGTGCTGGACACCCTGATCGGTGCCCTGATCCTGTCGGTGATCTCCAACGTGATGAATCTGCTCAACATTCCCGGCTACAACCAGCAGGTCGTCAAGGGGGTCATCATCATTCTGGCCGTGCTGCTTGAAAGCCTCAAGCTGCGGCTTCTCTACTCCACCCGCTCATAACCCATTGAGGAGGGTTCGAACATGACAAAACTCAGCAACACCACGCTTGCAGCGCTACCCGAAGGCGTGAGCCGGCCAACCTATGACCGCGCAAAAGCCTCCATCGGCATCGTCCATTTCGGTGTCGGCGGCTTCCACCGCGCCCATCAGGCGATGTATCTCGACCAGCTGATGAATCGCGGCGAAGCGCTCGATTGGGGCATTTGCGGCGTCGGCGTCATGCCCGGCGACATGCGCATCCGCGATGCGTTGAAAAGTCAGGATTGTCTCTATAGCCTGATGGTCAAGAATCCCCACGGACGCTATGAAGCCAGCGTCATCGGCTCAATCCTCGACTTCAAATATGCCCCCGATGACCCGGAAGCCGTGATCGAATTGATGGCATCCAAAGGCGTGCGCATCGTCTCGCTGACCATCACGGAAGGCGGCTACAATTTCCATCACGTGACCGGCAAGTTCAATCTCGACAATCCGGACGTCGTCAAGGAACTGGCCGATGGGGCCACCCCGATCACGGTCTTTGGCTATGTGACCGAGGCGCTCCGCCGCCGTCGCGAGCGGGGCATCGCCCCCTTCACCGTGTCGAGCTGCGACAATATCCAGAGCAACGGCGATGTCGCCAAAGAAATGGTCTGCGCCTTTGCCAAGGCCAAGGATGCGGAGCTCGGCGCTTGGATAGACTCCAATGTCGCCTTCCCCAGTGCCATGGTCGACCGCATCACCCCAGTCACTGCACCCGAAGACATCACCGAGCTGGAAAAACGCTTTGGCATCGTCGATGCATGGCCCGTGGTCTGCGAGCCCTTCACCCAGTGGGTGGTGGAAGATCACTTCCCGCAAGGGCGTCCGGCCTATGAAAAGGTCGGCGTGCAAATGGTCGAAGATGTCGTCCCCTATGAGTTGATGAAGCTGCGCCTGCTCAATGCCAGCCATCAGGCCCTGACCTATTTCGGTTATCTCGCCGGGCGGCGCTATGCCCATGAAGTGGCAGGCGATCCGATTTTCGCGACTTTCCTGCTCAATTATATGGAAATCGAGGCCACCCCAACCCTGTCTCCGGTGCCGGGCATCGACCTCGATGCCTATCGCCACACGCTCATCGAGCGCTTTTCCAACCCGGAAGTCCGCGACACATTGGCGCGTCTGTGCGCCGAAAGTTCCGACCGCATTCCCAAATGGCTGCTGCCTGTGGTGCATGCCGAACTCGAAAAAGGCGGCGATATCTCCCGTTCTGCGGCAGTCGTGGCCAGTTGGGCACGCTATGCCGAGGGCAAGGATGAGCAAGGAGCACCCATCGAAATCGTCGACCGGCTGAAGGACGAACTGATGGAAATTGCATCCCATAACAACGACAATGCTATTGCCTTCATTGAGAACCGCGAGGTCTTTGGTGATCTGGTGGATCAGCCGCGCTTTGTCAGTGCCTATCGTCAGGCACTGGATTCGCTGCACAGTGTTGGCGCTCTGGAGACGGTTCGCCGCTTCTCCTGATCTTTTCCGGGTGGTGGTTTCGCGCATTTTGAGACGCAAACGACCCTCCCAAGTGTCGCTACCCGGATCCCATGTCCGCCACACCCGTTTGATAACAGACGGGTGTGGTGGCCTATCGGCCTTTGCCATCAGTTGGGAGGAAATGCGAGGAGGATTGCATGCTATTTCTGGGAGTTGACTGCGGCACGCAGGGAACCAAAGCGCTGATCATCGATGAAGACGGTAACACGCTCGGGCGAGGACAGGCTGCGCATGACCTGATCGAGCAGGCCAACGGGGCACGGGAACAACAGCCCCAATGGTGGATCGATGCCATGATCACCGCCGTCAGGGGCGCAATCAAGGATGCCGATATCGACGGGAGCGCAGTGACAGCCCTTGGCATTTCCGGCCAGCAGCATGGCCTTGTGGTGCTCGATGATGCGGTCCAGCCCATCCGCGCCGCCAAATTGTGGAATGACACCGAAACCGCCCCTCAGAATGAAGCACTGATTGAAGCCTTTGGCGGTCGCGCCAGCTGGACCAGAAAGCTCGGCATCGTACCGCGCACCGGTTACACCATCTCCAAGCTGCTTTGGCTGAAAGACAATGAGCCGGACAATTTCGCCAAAATCGCGTCCATCCTGCTGCCTCACGACTATCTCAATTTCTGGCTGACCGGTCGCCGTGTTGCCGAATATGGCGATGCATCGGGCACCGGTTTCTTTGATATCCGCAGCCGCAGCTGGGCAGCAGAACCGCTGGCCCTGATTGACGGCGGCACGGGTTTGCTGGAACGCGCCTTGCCAGAATTGGTCGCAGCCGACGCACTTGTTGGCCCTCTGACCGACGCTGCAGCAGAGGCCTTGGGCCTCTCCACCAATTGTCAGGTCTCGGCAGGTGGCGGCGACAACATGATGGGCGCCATCGGCACGGGCAATGTAAGGCCGGGCGTCGTGACCATCAGCCTTGGCACCTCGGCCACCGCCTATTGCTATTCCGACCAGCCGGTGATTGATGACAAGGATTGGGCTGCGCCCTTCTGCTCCAGCTCCGGCGGTTGGCTGCCCCTCATTTGCACGATGAATGCCACCAATGTCACCACCGGCATGGTCCATGCCTTTGACAAGGATATCAACTTCCTCTCCGATGCCCTGCTGGCAACCGAACCGGGCGCAGGTGGTCTCACCCTGCTGCCCTATCTCAATGGTGAACGGACCCCGGACCTGCCCACCGCAACCGGCAGCCTGCTCGGCCTGCGCAGCGACAATATGAGCATGGAAAACCTGACCCGTGCGATGGTTGAAGGGGTCAGTTTCGGGGTGATTGGCGGCATGAAACGCATCCTCAATGGCCGCAATGCCGAGCGGATCTTCCTTGTTGGCGGGGGCGCCAAAAGCGCGCCGTGGCGTCAGCTGATGGCGGACGCAACAGGGGCTGAAATTGTCGTGCCACTGGGCGAGGAAGCTGGCTGCCTTGGCGGTGCATTGCAGGCCATGTGGGCAATCAAGAAGGCAAACGGCCAACCCGAGAGCCTTTCGGACATTGCCGAACGCTGCATTGCCGTGGATGCTGAGAAAACCACCAAACCCGACACATCCCGTCGGACCGCCTATGAGGCAGCCATGCGACGCTATGGCGAGGCCTTAATGACCTTGCACGGCCTCTCTTCTGACTAAGCAGGCAGATAAGGCAACAAGCAAAGCGCCGGCAGCCCGCAACTGCTGGCGCTTTTGTTTCAGCGATTGGTTGAGGAAGAAAGGGGTTGACCCGGCTCGATGGTCCAGTCAAAGCCACGCTTGAGCCGAAAATCCCGCGGCGCGACGCCGATATAGCGGATGAAATTGCGGTTGAAGGTCGAGAGCACATCGAAGCCCACATCATAGCTGATCGAGGTGATCGGAATGCGGGTTTCAATCAGCAACTGGCAGGCCTTATAGATCCGCAGCCGATTGATATATTCCTGACAGGAGCAATTCAGACTCTTGGCGAAAAACCGCGAGAAGGTCGAAAATGGCATCCGCTCCCGCTCCGCCAGCAAGCCGCATGTCAGGTCCGGGCGGTTAAAATTTTCCGCAATATACTCCAAAATCGCGTCGATCCGCTCGGTATGTTCAAGCGGAATTTCCGGCATAGCTTCGCCCAGCAACCGGCGATCCTTGTCGGCAGCCAGCACGGCAAAAATCTCGAAAAACAACGCGAGACGCGACAGACCAGACATATTGATCAGACGCTGCAGTAAATCCTGCACGATCTGGGACGTTTCCATGGTGAACTCGATGCCCGAGCGGGATTGATGCAGCAGAAACTCGAACTCTTTTGTCCCCTCGAAATCACCGATGCAATTTTTCGAAAAGGCCTCGGAAAATTGCAGCACCATGTCGCGATTTTCGATGAACAGGCTGTCTTCGCGCTCACTGCAGGCCGCATCGGACACCCACATATGCGGCAGGTTGGGTCCCATCAACACCAGATTGCCCGGCTCGAAGCGCCCCGCATGGGTGCCGACAAAATAGGACCCGGTGCTGCGCCGGATGATGTGGATTTCATATTCCGGGTGATAGTGCCAGCCGGTGAAGGGATAGGGATAATTGTGCGAGAAGGCAAGCACACTGCGATCCAGCGGCGCAACAATGACTTCCCTGACCAGATTTGTTGTGACGTCGACATTCTTCAGCAACACCACCTCCTGACGACCGGCGCATTCCAACCGCTTCCCCTGACGGGAAAACCGATCTTCATCTAGCCAAATCGGCAAGCAGACGCATTGATTTAAGTCGCTTTGCAGCACGGTCCCATCGGGGCGATTACGAGACGGCCAGCCCCTCGATCCATTGCCGCTGGGCACCATGGCACCTTGCGGCTGTCAAATGGTCAATAATCCTCTGCCGCACCCTGGCAAAGGGAACGACCTGCCCGTGCAGGATATCCTCGCACAGCAAGATGTGAAAGCCCATTTCGCTCTCCAGAACGCCGCTGAGCGTTCCTTCATCCATCATAAAAAGAGTCTCATCGAGAAGGCTGTAAAGCGTGCCGCGTGGCACAGATCCAAGCCGTCCGCCGTCAAGCGCCGTCGGACATTCCGAATGCTGTTTGGCAAACTGTTCGAACTGCGGCACCGAGCCATCCAGTTGATCGCGGATGGCTTCGATCTTCAACCGGGCCTTGCCGCGGACATTGTCGGCGAGCGCCTCGTTGACGGTGATCAGAATATGGCGGACCGCTCGGGTTTCGGGCATCAGAAACCGCTCTTGATGGCCGTCATACCAACGCTTGGCCTCCGCGTCGCATGGGGTCGGCACATCCTGCACCACCTTGCCCAGAACCGCGTCCACCCACAATTCGCGCGCCAGTGCCAGTCTCAGGATTTGCAAATCCAGCCCGTTTGCCAGCAGATCCTGCTCAAAATCCAATGCACTGTCATAGCGGGCCCGAACGCTCTCAACGGCTTCATCGATCACCTTTTCAGACAGAAAAACATCCCATGCTTCCCGGCTCGATAGAACGGTGCTTTCGATGGCCATGGCTTTTTGAGCCGTTTTCTCGATCACTTGCTGCTGCTCTTCGCTCAACTGATCGAACCGGCACTCAAAGGCAGACAAGGCCGCCCGCATCAAGTGATGGGAAAAGACACCTGCCTCATTCTTGTCCGCCCGATACATGCCATCGCCAATCACACAGTCACCAATCATGCCCGTCTCCAACCACACAATCCTCAAGCGCACTTTCCGGCACCAAGAGCGTCCGGCCAGGGAAACGCACGTGATAGGCCACGGATCCGACCGCCTCAAGCGTCGCCGCGTCACGCAGCACTTTCAGAATTTCCCCTTTCGCCCCCTCCTCCACGATCACGTTGCCCTTGATGCCAAGCGCCAGACGTGCCGTTACCACTTCGCCATATTCATAACGGCTTGGTGTCCAGTCCTCTTCAATCGATAGCAATTCCCGATCGCGACAGCCAACAATCCGGTCTTCATCGGTGAAATGCACCGTATAGATCACCTGATCCTGCAAGAAGGTGCCCACATCGCGCACCACCCCGGTCGAGCCGCGCCGGATCAGCAGGGTGCCGGTCTTTTCACCCGGATAGGTGCCGTCATTACGCACATTGCGCAGGACGCGCACGACATCACCATAATCAAAGCGCGGAGGTGGCAGAGCAACGGCACTCATTTCAACAACTCCTCCAACGGAACAAAAGCAGGTTGCGACGCCTTGAAGACCTTGAACACCTTCTCGGTCTGGGCATCGGATTGGACGAAGTCTTGATAAGCAAGGCCGAGCTGACGAGTATAATAATCCCACCAGGCTTCGCCAGAAACCGGCCCATCCCGGTCCAAAGTGAGATAGTCATGGAAGCGCTGCAGGATATGCAGCCGATTGACTGTCACGACATGGGGATCATAGGCAATGTCGAAATAGTCCAGAAACTCCTCTGCACTCGACAGATCCACCAGATCCGCTTCAATTTCTTCATTTCTCATCGGGTTCTCCTGTCTGTTGTCCAGCCTAGGCGGCACGCCCTTCGCTAGCCAGATCACGGTGAAAAGCCAACAGATCTGCCTCGTTCGGCGACCTTTTGTAGATTTCCGCAAAGCGCCGCACCCGGGTCAGGATCTCCAACGCTTCGGCCACCGACAGGGTCAGCCCCAGCTTTTGATAAACATGCAGCACCGCCCGCGTGCCGGAATGTTTGCCGAGCACCAATTCATGCTGACGCCCCAGCGTCAGCGGATCGAGGCCCTGGTAATTTTTGGGATCCTTGACCAATCCGTCGACATGAATGCCGCTCTCATGGGTAAAGACGCAGGACCCGACCAGGCTTTTTTGATGTGGAACCGGCCTGCCCGAGGCCGTTGCCACCAACTCCGACAAAGCGTGGAAGCGCCGTTGATCGACGCCTGTCTCAAAGCCGTAAAGGCTGGCTGCTGAGGCGACAAACTCTTCCAGCGATGCATTGCCCGCCCGCTCCCCAAGGCCGTTCACCGTGGTGTTGACATGGGTCGCACCACCGAGCGCGGCAGCCAGACTGTTGGCCGTTGCCAGCCCGTAATCATCATGGGCATGCATTTCCAGCTCCAGATCACTATTCTGCCGCAGCGTACGAAAAATCTCCGCGGTGCCAAAGGGTTCGAGAATCCCGACCGTATCGGCGAAGCGGAATCGCTGAGCGCCTGCGGCTTGAGCCACGTCCAGCACCGACAACACAAAATCAAGATCGGCACGGGAGGAATCCTCACCCCCCATCAGCACTTCAAAGCCTGCATCGAGCGCCATCGGCACCATCCGGGCAATCTGGGTCAATACATGGTCGCGGTCCCGTTGCAGCTTGTGCTTAATCTGCTGGTCCGACATCGGGATCGACAGATCGATCATTTGCACCCCGAGCCCCTTGGCGGCCTGCAGATCCGCTTCGCACATCCGACACCAGACGATGGTGCGGATATCCAGATTGAGTGATGTGATCGAGCGGATGGTCTCTTGCTCTTCTAGCCCCATCGCCGGAATGCCGATCTCCAATTCTGGCACCCCGGCGGCGGCCAGATTGCGGGCAATGTCGCATTTTTCCCGCTGAGTGAAAGCAACGCCTGCCGACTGTTCCCCGTCGCGCAGGGTGGTGTCATCAATGACGATTGTCCGTTTCTTGCCCATGGCAAACACTCCTTGTCAGGCATAAGCCGGGTTGAAGGCCTGATCTGGGCTCTCGACCGGTCCGTTGGTGCCCCAATAGGGCGAAAGCGAGCGCAACTGGGCAACGATCGGCGGCATGATATTGATCACCCGGTCAATCTCTGCTTGGTTCGTGTAGCGCGAGAGGGAAAAGCGGATCGCTCCATTCATTGCCGTGTCGGGAATGCCCATTGCCCGCATCACATGCGACGGCTCCTGTGATCCCGAGCTGCAGGCAGAGCCGGATGAAGCCGCCACACCCATTTTGTTGAGCAGCAGCAACAGATCGTCCCCTTCGACAGCGTCAAAAGCGATCATGCTGGTGTTGGGCAAGCGATTGTCTGGATCACCGGTCACGAAGCAATTGGGAATAGCGGACAGAATGCCGTCCTCCAAGCGGTCCCGCAAAACCCTCACGCGGTGCATCTCGTCCCTCATGACGCCAAGCGCCATATCGCAGGCTTTGCCAAGCCCGATGATCGATGGAACATTTTCCGTACCAGCCCGGTGCCCACGCTCCTGATGCCCGCCACGCAACAATGGCCGGAACCGGGTGCCACGCTTGAGATACAGAACCCCGATGCCCTTTGGGGCATGTAGCTTGTGCCCCGACAGGGACAGCATATCGACGGGCAACCTTTTCAGATCGATTGGCACCTTGCCGACCGCCTGCACTGCGTCGGTGTGAAACAACACGCCCGCATCGGAAGCCAACGCAGCCATCGCGGCGATGGGGAACAGGGTGCCAGTCTCATTGTTGGCCCACATCACGGTCACCAGCGCCACCTTGTCGCTCAACAAGGCTTTGTAGGCATCAAGATCAAGCCGCCCGCGCATATCCACCTTGAGATAATGAACGCGATAACCGTCTTGCTCGAGACTCTGACACAGAGACAAAACCGCTGGATGCTCCACATTCGTGGTGATGATTTCGCGCCGCGATGGCTGCGCTTTCAAGGCGGATAGGATGGCGCAATTGTCCGCTTCGGTGCCGCAAGAGGTGAAGATGATTTCACTCTCATGAGCCGCCCCCAGCAAGGCCTGAACCTGCTGGCGAGCTGCCTTGACCGCACGTGCCACCCCATTGCCGAACTGATGCAGGCTGGACGGATTGCCAAACTGCTCGGTGAAATAAGGCAACATCGTCGCAACGACCGCCTCATCAACCTGCGTGGTGGCGTTGTTATCAAGATAGATGCTGCCCATGACCACTTGCTTCACTCCTTCGCCAGAGCGTCGACAGAAAGCATCACAGGCGGTTTCCTTTTCAGCTGACTGGCAGGCAGCACCTGAACAAAGTCCCCCAGCGCCTCGACTATTTTGTCCTGCACCCGCGACAGGGTGACGGACGCCAACTGGCAACCGACACAAGCGCCCTTCATGGAGACAAACACCTTCTTGCCATCCACTTCCACCAGCTCCATGTCCCCCCTGTCAGCCTGCAGCATCGGCCGAAATGTTTCGATGACCGCTTCAATGGTCGCAACGCGCCCTTGCGGATCTGGGTCCTTGACGACCTCCGAGTGCTTTGTCATGACGGTCTCCTTGACAGGCCAACCAGCCGATCCAATCGGATCAGGCGGCAAAACTCTTGCCGCAAGAACACATCGATGCGGCATTGGGATTGGTGAAGGTGAAACCGGAGCCTTCAAGGCTCTCCGCAAAGTCGATCTCGGTACCGATCAGCATCTCGGCATTGTCCGGCACGACATAGAGGGTAATGGCCCCCGTCTCGACCACATGGTCTCCCTCTTGCGGACCTGCGACCAAGGCGAGTTTGTATTGAAGGCCTGCACAGCCGCCAGAGATCGCGGCGATCCGGAGACCGGTGAGCGGGTTCTTGGCATCGGCCATCAGCCGTTGCAAGACGTCCTGAGCTTTGTCGGTAAGTGTGAGCATTCTGTCATCCTTGCAATCTGTCAATCAAACTGATCAGAGCATTGCAAGGGCTATGCCAAGGCAGGCAATATAGATTAAATATATGAAATAATTAACAAAAGCCATTGATCGACCCAATCATTCCTTTGTCGGATTTGCGACAAACAAGCTGCATTCTCGACAGAAGCCATTGGCGCTCTGATACAAAAATGGGGCCAGCACAGGCCGCCCCTTTTTGTCTTTCTCATGCCCTGTCCGGCTCAGGCGGCTTCCGCCGTCATATGGGTGAAGCAGCTCTTGGGGCAAATTTTTGAACAAGCCTCGCAACCAATGCAGTCATCCCGGTTTTTCAGCGCCATGACCATGCTGGTATCATCAGAAAAACCATCATCATCATCGTCATCGCCGAACGGATCGTCATCATCCAGATCGTCATCCTCATCAAGCCCGAGGCTTTCCCGCTCGACCAACTCGAACACATCGCGCGAACAGACGCGGAAACAGCGGCCACAACCAATGCATTTCTTGGCGTCGAGCGCCTCGACAAATTGTGGCACCCATTCCTCGCCGCCCAAGGTCAATCCAACAATCGCGCTCATCTCACGCCCCTTCCATCTTGGTTTCAGCCTGTTGGAGCACGGCTTCCGCCTCACTCCAGAGCTTGCAGGCCTGATAGGTTTCCTCAGCCAGCGCCGGCAGCTCTTCAAAGGCAGCGGGCAAGCGATCTTCAACCAGATCATGCAGTTCCATTGCCTTTTCCGATGCGACCCTCTTGGCTTTTCTGACAAGCTTGATCAGGGCCTTCCTATCCGCTTCATCCATCTTTTTTGGTCCTCACAATTTGGCGATATCGCGATGGGCCTCGACGAGGGCTGCAGCCTTGTCGATGATCTTGTTCGCCTCGCTCTCCATGGCCTCAAGGGACTTGAAGCCAAAGCGATGGACATCGCGCAGCGTTTTGTCCGAGACAATCAGCTTGCCCACCGCGATCAGCGCTCGGCCAAAGCCTTCATGGGTGATGTTGACAATCGGCACCGCCATCAGCCCGGTCCGCGCTTCGATGCTGGCCGACAGCGCGTTGTACCAGGCCTTGATCCGCGCCATCAGCTCCTCATCCGGGTCGCCAATGATTGGCACCGCCCGCTTGCGTTCCTTGGTCATGATGAAAGGATCAATGATTTCATGCGCCCCGACTTGATCCCATATACCGTAGGAGTCGATGGCCCGCATCTGACGCAAAATCTCGACTATAAAGGGCGATTTCAACGCGGGATCATCCTTGTCGACCACCAGTTCGTCATCCATATCAATCAGCATTGTCACTCACTCCAACCTTCCTCTTCCATCGCGTCAAACCGCTTGGCATCCGGCCCGTTGGCAGCGTTCAGCGCCCGCAAAATCCAAAGCGCCGGATCATGGCTGAGCTCATCCTGCAGCAAGGCCAATTGCGCCTTGATCGGGGTGCCATCCGCCACCTTGATCGGTTGCACACCAACCTGTTTCAACTGTCCGATGGCCGACGCTCCCACGGCCCGGCAATAGAGCGCGGCACAATCCTCCAGCGCCTTCACCCGCACCGCCAGCTTGTCCTCATTGCCATCCATCGCCGCTTCACCAAAGCTGATGCTCTGATGGAAATGCGCCTCGTCGCGTGTCACCAGAAAAACCGCCAGATTGGCACAGGTGCCAAAATGCTGATCCACATGCTTCTGATCCGAGGTGGCAAAGGCCACCCGCAAGGCACAGTCGGCAAAACCGTCTTCCATATCCTGATCCAGCAGGGTCAGCCTTCGCATGAACTGTGCCATGGCCCTCACACTCCCTTGGTCGGTTTGGCGCTTGGTGCCTGCGCATAGATCGAGCGATAGGGCGCGACCGCGCCGGGATCGGCGGTCACCAACAGATTGGCGACATCAAACAGGGTCTGGCGGCTGCCGCGATAACCGACCCAGCATTTGGCTGGCGCACCGAATGTGTCGAACTGCGGGAATCCGGCTCGCAACAGCGGAAGCCCAAGGCGCTCGGCGCTGGCAACACAATGACTATTGCCGATCACCAGCTCTGCAGCATCCTCTGCGGCAAAGGCTTCCAGCTCTTCCAGATCGCCAATCTTCACCCGCTCGGTCATCATCCGCTTGAGGATCGGGGCGTTAGAGGGCGCAATGACCGCGACCACTTGCGCCCCCATGCCCACCAGCAAATCACTCAATGCCTTCAACAAATCCGGCTCAGCGGCCAGGGCCGCCCGGCAGCCCCCCAGATGAAAATGGCTGTCCAGCATCGCATCCTGCAATTGCTGGCGCTGCCGCTCCAGCCGCGCAGGCACCGGCTGGCCCGACAGCGCATGAAGGGCGCTGATCAGACGATCCGTCGCTTCCAGCCCCATCAAATGATCAAAGCGGATGTCGGGCACGCCCGTGCGCTGATGCAACAGATCGGCAGCCTGTGTCAGACTGTCGCCAATCACCAAAGTCGCCCGCGCTTTGTGCAGGATGTCAAAATCCCCAACGCATGTGCCGCCGGTCGTCAGCGGATTGAAATCCCGCGCATTGAGGTGCCCATCAAGGCTGGTGGAAATATCCGGCAGGACCAGCGGAATGAGCCCGAAGGCTTCCACCAGCTCCTTGACTTCATCAATATCCGCAGGCGTCATCGAACCATTGACCAAAATATTGACCTGCCGATTGCTGGCGATGCCGCCTTTGGTTTCCGCCTCTGGCACCAGCCGGTTGATCATTTGATAGACCGCCTTGGCAAAGCCGCTTTCCATCGAGCCGACATAATCGGGTGTTTCCACCGGTACCACGGCAGTCGATCCGCATTCTGGGTGGGTCTTGCGAAAGACCGAAACGAGCCGCTGAACATCTGCCCCTTGTGTCTCCGACAGACCGGTGGTCGGCAGACCGATCAGCGCCGGGGCAAATTTCTCATGCAACACCTTTAGCCCCTCGACCACATTGTCATCGGCCCCCATCACAGCGCTGACCTGATCCATCGCAGTGGTTTGCAGCGGCACCGGTTCGCGGAAATGGCCAATCAGGAAAATTTTCCCATATGCCGTACAACCCTGCGCCCCATGCAGCATGGCGATGGCATTGCGGATACCCAGAAAGGCCAGCGCCGCCCCCAGCGTGCTGCTGGCTTTCAGCGGGCTGACAGACAGCGCCTTGTTGCGTTTGAGTATTTGTGTCATGGCTTCACTCCGCAGCTTCGATACTGGCTGTTGCATTCCATGGCGCAGGCGAGCGCACCGCCTGCCAGACAGGACTGTCCATGGCCTGAGCAATTTGCTCAGCAAAGGTGATCATGCCGTCATAGCCCGCATAGGCATGCTCGCGCTCCTGATTGATATGCAGGAACGGAATCCTAGCTTTGAGCGCGGTATACATGTTCCGCCCGCCCGCAATCAGAATATCCGTATCTGTCTCATAGACCATGTCGATCAGCGCCCGCGGGCCCTGACTTTCATCCAGCATCCGGGTCTTCTCGCCCATCAGGTCACGGATCTTCTGCTTGTCGGCTTCGGTTGATTTGCGCGTTGAGGTGGCCACCACCTCCATGCCCAGATCCTGCAGCGCCGAAACAATCGACCAGGCTTTCACCCCGCCGGTATAAAGCAGCGCCTTTTTGCCTTTGAGCTTCTCGCGCCAAGGGGCCAACGCCGCCGCGATCCTTGTTTCTTCGCGCGCAATCAGCGCTTCGGTCCGCTCGCTCAGGCTCGGATCATCAATCAGCCGGGCAAAGTCCCGCAAGGCAAGGCTCATGTCGCGGACGCCATAAAAGCTGCCCTCAAACCATGGGGTGCCATAGCGATCGTTGAGTTTGCGGGCGACATTGATCATCGCTTTGGAGCAGACCATCATATTGACCTCGGCCCGATGCATGCATTGGATATCGCGGAACCGCGCATCCCCGGACAAAGTCCCCAAAATCCTCAGGCCCAGCTCATCAAATAACGGCAGCACATGCCACAGCTCGCCAGCGATGTTATATTCGCCAATCAGGCTGATATCATGGACCTCAATGCCTTCCCGCTGGAGATGATCGGGCACCGGGTCAGGCTCGCGGGTGCCGATCACATGGCGCACCATGGCGTCACCGGCAATTCGGTTGCCGAGATTTTTGGTGCCGTAAAAGCCAGCCGCATCGACGGGAACCACCGGCACACCCCAGCGTTTTTCCGCCGCCTTGCAAACCATGGCAATGTCATCGCCGATCAGCGCCGGAACGCAGGTATTATAAACAAACACCGCTTCAGGATCGTGGCTGTCGATGGCCTGTTTGATGGAATGGAACAGACGCTTTTCGCCCCGGCCCATAATCACATCCTGCTCGGTCATGTCAGTGGTGAAACCGAGTTTATACAGCTGCTCGCCGGAAGATTTGCTGCCTCGATTGTCCCATGCACTGCCAGCGCAGGCGATCGAGCCATGAACGATATGAGCCACATCCGCAATTGGCAGAAGGGCGATCTGGGCGCCGTCAAAACAGCAGCCCCCTGCCGCCGCCCCGGGCTTGGGCCGGGCACAGCCGGATTTGGACTGGTGATTATGCTCGCAGGCTGGCTCATCCAGCAGTTCGGCAATCTCGCTTTGTTTCATCTGCCACAAACCCCGTTTGTAAATTGCTCTCACATCAACTTTGCAAGGCCTGTGCCAAATGTTAATTCATTGATTTACCGATGTTTTTCACCAAATCCCTTTGTCGCAAAGCCGACAGCAACCCGCCAAGCCTTCAGAAACTGTAGGGATAGCGGATCCAATGTTCCAAAACCGCCAAATCTTTCTCGGCCAAATAGCGGAAGTCATCGCGATGGTCGGCATAAACCGTCATGGCGATCTGCGGCCAGACCTTTTGCTCGGTCAGCATCGCGAAATACCAAGCCATTGGGAAACCGGCCTTGCGATCATAGTCGTGCAGATAATTGCCCAGCTCCAGCCCGGACAAGGCCAACACCGCTTGCCCCGGCACCGGCTGCGGCTTGATCGGCAGCGGTGTCGCCTCGATCTTGCGCTCGCCGAAACGATCCATGAAAGACAAGAGCTTCAAGACGAAATGGTCGCAAAAGCGCCCCTTGGATGCGGCGCTCGATTTGTCCCATTCTTCCAGAAACCGGATATAGCGCAAATCCGACCCTTCTGATGACACTTGCCGGGAGACCAGCTCACCGATATCGGTGATCGAGCGGAAATCATATTTTGCCGCCCCCAACGGCCGCGCCTCGACGCGCGCAGCAAAGGCCCCGGCAGGGTCAAGCAGATCCTCGATATCATCGGGCACCTGATCGTCAATGAACAAAGGATGGTCGACCACTTCGGTCAGTTCCTCGACTTCCAACTGCACAAAGCCCGCCGCCCCGTCTCCATTCGGGGCGACGAAATAATGGGTCTGACCATCAAACCGGGTTGTGAAATAGCCTTCCGCGCCAAACTTCTCATAAAGGGCAAAGACATCATGATCACAAGCATCCTCCGCCCATTGGCGCAGATTCATCGCCACCCGGTTAAAACCCGCATCCACCACGCCACCAATCCGGTGCCAGTCCGAGCGTGTGGTGCGATAGCGAAAGGTGTAATCAGGCAAGATGGTGCTGACGGCCTCGACCAGAGACACATGATGCACGCCGGGAGGCACCATCCGGCAAATCCTCTCCAGTGACTTGGTGCGTGGCTGCATGTCTATCATGATGGATTGTCTTCCACCTCCCCTTGTTCTAATTCGGCAATCACGATCCCCGTCGCCTGCTCCACTTGGCTGGTAAAGGCAATGCACCCCCCGCCACTGGTGACCAGATAGAGATTGAAAGCGGCCGCTTCACGCACCGGCTTTGCAGCGACAATGTCGTCATCCTGACAATAGGTGAAATGAATGTCTGGCCAGTGCGATCTGAGGCCAGCGGAAATATCCGGCCCCAGCACTTGGCCAGCCACCCGCGCGCACACCCCATCCAGAACAGCGTCATCAATCACGCGTCTTCCTCCAGAAAGCCCGTCAGGGTCTGGGCTTCCTGCCCCATCACCCGCGCCAACCAAGGCGGTGGGGATCCAGCCAGAACGCTTTGCAATTTGGCCAACAGGTCGCGCGCTTGCCCGCCTTGGGGCTGCTTGATCGGATGAATGTTGGCCCGCACGACCTTGGCCGCAGCAGGCCCACCAATCGACATAACGGCCAGCACCTGACAATCTGCAATCAGCGACGCCCGCCACTTATTCTTGTCCTCGACATCTTCTGGCTCCTCGTTGCGCCGCACATCGATCAATCGCTGTTCCGTTCCCGACAATTGATAAATGAGGAAACGGCGACAGGACCCGAAATGCCCATCCAGCTCCTCGGCCCCATTGGAGGCACAAGCCACCCGGATCGAGCCGGGCATGTCCCCTTCCTGATAGGGATCGAGAGTGAAGTCATCGACATCCGCATCCACCCCTTCCCCTTTAAGCAGACGCAAGACGGCTTTGAGTTGATCGGACGGAATGGGGATCAAGGTCTCCCCGCCTGCCTTGCGAAAGGCCTTCATGCCGAGCTGCGCAACTTTTGCTTCCGTCATCGGCACCCCGACAGCTTGCACAAGGATATCGATCAGCGACCCTGCATCCACGTCCGGCAAGTCTTGCGCCGCCAGTCCGATTCGCAGAGCCATTTCTCTGGACAAGGCTTCAGTCATTGGATCTTCCCCATAGTGAACCAACCAAAAGGGTTTGAAGAGTGAAGGAGTGCGCTTGCCAACCAGGAAGCAATCGCCAAGACGCACCCCCTCGTCGCATTCATTCAGCCGGAATGATGCAACCATCTTCAAAGCACAATTCAAGGCATTTCGGCGCGTCAAAGCTGCCCTCACACTCGGTGCATTTGGATGCATCGATGGCATAGACACCCTTGGACGGGGAAATTGCCCCGGTCGGGCATTCCGGCTCGCAGTCGCCACAGGCGGTACAAAGATCGGCGTTAATCATCATGGCCATGGTCTGGCTCCTTTCATTGAGAGGAAGAACTATCCGCGCTTGAAGCGCAGGGTCGTTGGAAAAGCGGGTGGAGGGGAAATTGGATCGATATAATATTTGGTCCCGTCCGAGAGCTCGATCACCCCGCCCCAGGCGTCCCCATTGTCGGTCTCAACGGAGGCAATGACCTCTTCGAGATCCTTTTTGGCGACATAAAAGAGCAACTCGCCCTTGTCGTTGTGCCGCAGCATGACATTTGGCATCAAAACCTCCTTCGCCGCGCCCGCATCCCCCGCTGCCAAAGATGGCAACGAGGGACAAAAACGCAACTTGTGTCGGCGCCTTAGCGCACCAGATCATAGTTGAAGTCGGTCTTGCCCATGATCATCGTTTCCCTGTCGAGCTGTTCCAGCACCGCATTGGTCAAGGTGGTCAGAATGGTCATTGCCCCTTCATAGCCAAGGGTGGTGGCCCGATGCAGGTGATGGCGATCAAAGATCGGGAAGCCGATCCGGATCAAAGGCACGCGGAAGTCTTCGCCCTTGCGCAGGGTGTCACGCTCGATGAATTTGCCGTAGCTGTTGCCGATCATGAAGTCGGGACGATCGGTGAAGATCAGCGACCGCATATGCCACAAATCCTTGCCGACATGGACTTCGCAATTGGCCCCGTAAGGGCTGTCGGCGAGCATTTTATCCATCGCCTTCTTCCAACGCTTGTTGGCATGGTGGCAGAGAATATGCCGCGGCTCGGCCCCCAATTCCAGCAAGAAGGCGGTCATGCCCATGACAAAATCGGCATCGCCCCAGAGCGCATATTTCTTGCCATGCAGCCAAGCGTGACTGTCGGTCATCATGTCGACCAACCGACCGCGCTCCAGCTCCAGCGACGCCGGGATTTCCTTGCCAGTGATCTCGGCAATTTTCATCAGGAAATCATCGGTCGATTTCAGCCCCATTGGGATATTGATGGCTGGCGTGTCATGCTTCCAGGTATTCTTGGTGAATTTGCGCGTCTTGACCGACTGCCAAGGCTGCAACAAAAGGGTGTCCTTGGCATTGGGCGCGTCTTTCACTTCATCCTGCGTGGTGCCACCCGAATACATGCGATATTTGCCATCCGCTGGCGTATCGAGCACTTCGGATGGATCGCAGAGCAGCGAATAGTCGACACCCATCTCTTCCATATAGCGGCGCATGACACGGTAATTGCCAAGATAGGTCTCAAAGCCCGGCACGATGTTGATCTTGCCATTCGAGCCGACTTCCTTGTCCTCCATATTATTGAGCGTGAAGTAGCGGATCGTGCCCTCGAACATATTGTCCCAGCCGGTCGTGTGCGAGCCGACAAAGCTTGGCGTATGGGCAAAAGGCGTCGGGAAATCGGCCTCGATATGGCCTTCCTTCTTGGCGTTGCCGATGAAGGCATTGAGGTCATCGCCGATAACCTCGGCCATGCAGGTGGTCGACACCATGATCATGTCCGGCTTATACAAAGCCTTGGCATTTTCCAGCCCGTCAAACATGTTTTTCTGGCCGCCAAACACCGCTGCATCCTCGATCATCGAATCCGAGACACAGGCGATAGGTTCTTTGAAATGGCGGTTGAAATAGGTGCGGAAATAGGCAACGCAGCCCTGCGATCCATGCACATAAGGCAAGGTCTTCTCAAAGCCCAGTGAACAGAGCACCGACCCCAGCGGCTGGCAGGCTTTGGCCGGGTTGATGGTCAATGCCTCGCGCGAAAAATTGAGGTCTTTATATTCCTCGGTCGTCGTCCATTCGAACACTTCATCAATCTTGGCCTGATCGACCCGGTTTTCAAACAAGGCCTGCTTGTCGCCAAGGGACTTGGTATATTCCTCTTCCCGAAAGAGAGGATAGCTGGGTTTGATATTCTCTACAGTCTGACTCATTTGGTCCTCCTTCGCGCCACCAATGCGTGAACAGGCGAAGTGTTTGAGAAATTGCGCTCGGCCAGATCCCACTTCGGCTCTGGCCGCTATGGGCTTATTCAGCGGCAATCGCCGCCGGCTCACCCGCCCGCTTCCAAGGCGGTGTCAGGCTGTCCCAGCATGGATTATTCAGGGTCATATCCATGTCGCGTGCAAAGATGGCAAAGCCGTCATAGCCGTGATACGGGCCGGAATAATCCCAGCTATGCATCTGGCGGAACGGGATGCCCATTTTCTGAAAAATGTATTTTTCCTTGATGCCCGAGCCGATCAGGTCCGGCTTGACGCGATTGACGAAGGCTTCGAATTCATAGCCGGTGACATCATCATAGATGAGGGTGGCATTGCCCATTTCAGGGATCGTCCGGTCGTAATCGTCATTATGGGCAAACTCATAGCCGGTGCCGACCACTTCCATGCCCAGATCTTCATAGGCACCGATGATGTGACGCGAACGCAAGCCGCCCACATAGAGCATGACTTTCTTGCCTTCGAGGCGCGGCCGATATTTGTCGACCACGGCCTGCCATTCGGGACGATATTTCTCGATGACCCGTTCGGCGCCTTCCTTGATCTTATCGTCAAAATGCGAGGCAATGTCGCGCAAGGCTTCTTCGATCTTGGTCGGGCCAAAGAAGTTATATTCCATCCATGGCACGCCAAACTTCTCTTCCATATAGCGCGAGATATAGTTCATCGAGCGATAGCAATGCAGAAGGTTCAGCTTGGCTTTCGGCGTCTGTTCCATTTCGGCCAAGGTGCCATCACCGGACCATTGGGCAATCACCCGCAAGCCCATTTCCTCAAGCATGATGCGCGAGGCCCAGGCGTCACCACCGATGTTATAGTCGCCAATGATGGTGACATCATAATCGGTCGCCTCGAACTCCTTGCCCGTTGCCGGATCAATGATCCAGTCGCGAATGGCATCGTTGGCAATATGATGCCCCAACGACTGGGACACGCCGCGAAAACCTTCGCAGCGCACAGGCACGACCGGCTTGTTCAACTGATCGGCCTTCTGTTTGGAAATGGCCTCGATATCGTCACCAATCAGACCAATCGGACATTCGGATTGTACCGAAATCCCCTTGGCCAGCGGGAACAGCATTTCGATCTCGTCGATCAGCTTGTCGAGCTTTTTGTCGCCACCAAACACGATGTCCTTTTCCTGAAAATCGGAAGTAAAATTCATCGTGCCGAAGGTGTTCACCCCCGTATCACCGACATAATAGTTGCGGCGACCGGCGCGGGAATATTGGCCACAGCCGACCGGGCCGTGGGAGATATGGATCATATCCTTGACCGGACCCCAGACCACACCCTTCGAACCGGCATAGGAGCAGCCACGAATGGTCATGACGCCGGGCAGGGATTTGCGGTTGGAAGTGATGCATTTGCTCGATTTTTCGAGATCAGGATCGTTGACGGCCAGATGCTTGGCGCGGTCGGTCTGCGCTTTCTCCGGATAGACCTCAAGCACTTCCTGGATGAGCGCTTCGGTTTCTTCTTTTGTCAGATGTGACATAGGGGTTCCCCATTGTGAAGGCGGGGACCAATCCGTCCCACACCTTGTGCAACATTTCAGGGTGTCTGATAGAGACAGGTTGGCGCGGTCAGGCAGCGGCCCCTGCATTGTCAGCGGTCTGCCCGACAATGCTCTCGTCTTCCGGTTCCATGATGCCGAATTCCATCAACAATTCTTCCAGATCGTCCATGGAGATCGGATCGGGAATGACGAACTTGTCGTTGTCGATGATTTTCTGCGCCAGATCGCGATATTCTTGCGCCTGCTTGGCGTCCGGATCGAATTCGATGACGGTCATGCGGCGAATTTCGGCATGCTGCACCACATTGTCACGCGGGACGAAGTGGATCATCTGGGTGCCAAGCTTGGCGGCCAGTGCCTCAATCAGCTCGTCTTCGCGGTCGGTGTTGCGCGAGTTGCAGATCAGGCCAGCCAGACGAACGCTACCGGAATTGGCATATTTCACGATGCCTTTGGAAATATTGTTGGCCGCATACATGGCCATCATTTCGCCGGAGCAAACGATATAGATTTCTTGCGCCTTATTCTCGCGGATCGGCATGGCAAAGCCACCGCAAACAACGTCACCAAGAACATCGTAGAAGACGAAATCAAGATCTTCCTCGTAGGCACCCTCTTCCTCAAGGAAGTTGATGGCCGTGATCACACCGCGACCAGCACAACCAACCCCAGGCTCTGGACCACCAGACTCGACGCATTTGATGTCGCCGTAACCGACTTTGAGCACATCTTCGAGTTCCAGATCTTCAACAGACCCGGCTTCAGCGGCCAGATGCATAATGGTGGTCTGGGCTTTTGCGTGCAGAATAAGGCGGGTGGAATCCGCTTTCGGATCACAGCCGACAATCATCACTTTCTTGCCGAGCTCTGCAAGTCCGGCAACGAGATTTTGCGTGGTGGTGGACTTACCAATGCCACCCTTCCCGTAAATTGCGCATTGACGAAGTGCCATAGGTCTTCTCCTTGGTGACTCGTTTGGTTCGTGTGTTCCACGAACAAACAGGTTCGCGAAACGGCGTCTGCCAATCGAATTTGCAAGGGGTGTGCCAACTTTGTTGACGGCACCTATCCACATGAATTTAAACGATAAATTTATCAATATACGGATTTATACGGCAAGGCGGAGATACGACAATTTCCAAAATTCTTTGTCGCAGATTTTACAGAATGTCTGCCCATTGTCGGGCATCACGCAAAATGCCCGCAAATGCGACAATGTCACATCCATTCGCCTGACCAGACCCTGATTGTCAGCTTTGTGACAATCTCTGATCATCCAAATTTCTCATTGCTTTCAAACTCTTAATCGGAACGCGCCCATTGGTCCAAAACTTGCTCCTGTAAAGACAAAGGTGACAAACATACAAAGAGGGCGATATGAACCGGTCAGACATCGAAACCATCATTGAAAAAATCGCAAGCGGCTCGGTCGTTCCCTATCTCGGCCCCGGTGTGCTCTATGACGTCCGCCATGACCCATCCGGGGAATCCATGCCCGCCGACAGTGACAGCCTGATCCTTGCCATGAACAGAGGACGCCCGATGGCCCCCAAGCTGATGTATGAGTTCCCGCGCGCGGCAATGAATATTGAGCTCAAGCGCGGCAGGCGTTTCATCGAGCAATTTCTAACCAAACTCTATGGTGCGGAAAAATGGAGCCGCGCCGCCCTGCATGACTGGCTCGCCAGCCTCAAGCCCGCCTATGTCATCGACATCAACCGCGATTTGCAATTGCAGCAAAGCTATCAGCAGGTGCCCCATTTGCTGGTCCGAGGCATCGCCCGGATTGGCGGCACCGATTATCGCTTCATGCTGCATCAGCATGACGGCGAGACCTATCGCTGCGTAACAATAGAGGAGGCCGACACCAGCCTGCCGATCCTCTTCAAGCCGTTGGGCTCGCCCCTGCCGCATCCGACCTATATTGCCTCGGACGCCGACTTTGTCGATTATCTCACCGAATTGATGGGCGGCTTTGGTGTGCCTGCTTTCCTCAAAAGCCAACGCAAGGGCAAGCAATATCTGTTTCTCGGCATGCGCTTCACCCGCGACACCGAGCGGATGGTGATGTCGGACATCATTCATGACGCAGCCGAGGAAGCTGGCTGGGCACTGATCCCCAATCCCACCGACAAGGAGCGTCGTTATTGTGCCAAGAAGGGCATCACCATCATCGAAATGGCATTGCCCGACTTCCTCGATGTCGCCCAAACGGCTGCCTTTGCCTGACCGCGCGGATGACGAAGCGGCCGAAAAACCAGTTGCGCCCTCGCAGGGAACATGCAAGGGAACAGGCAAGGAAGGGGCAAGACAAGGCTGACAGGCAACGCCAGACAAGCTTCGGCCCCAAAGGACCAGACCCAAAAGGACGATAAAATGAGCGAATTGCCACCCTGCCCCAAATGCGGCTCGGCCTATTGCTATGAAGATGGCCCCCTGATCATCTGCCCCGAATGCGCCCATGAATGGTCGCCTGCGGCAGCCGCCGCCGAAGCAGAAGCCAGCGTCATTCGCGATGCCAATGGCACCCCACTGGCCGATGGCGACACCGTCACCGTTATCAAGGATCTGAAAATCCGCGGCACCAATGACGTGGTCAAGGTTGGCACCAAGGTGAAGAATATCCGCGTTGTCGGCGGCGACCACGATATCGACTGCAAAATTCCGGGCATCGGCCCAATGGGTCTGAAGTCGGAATTCGTCAAGAAAGTCGCCGACTGAGCTCAGTCAGGCGAAAAGACAAAAGGGCATGACCGCTTTCCCGGTCCTGCCCTTTTTTTTGCCGTTACTCGAACATGCCTTCCTCGGCAAAGCAGACCTTATATTCTGAGCAGGTCTCACACGAAGGCGAGCGGCAGAGGATAAAGCCCTCTTTGGCACAGAGCTGGCGGTAGAAGAATTTCTTCCAGCGCATATTCTTGTCATTCTGCGCGGCCAGCGGGCGGAAATTGTGCAACAACATCTGCCCCAAAAATGGACGAGAAAAAAGCCCTAAATCCGACCAGAGATGGTCTGACCCCATGCAGCCCGTCGCGATGATCTGGGCCATCCAGACCTCGCTGTCCGACAGCCCACTGCGATGCTCCAGCAGCAGGCTGCGCACGTCATCAAGTTCCGGTGCCCGCTCCGGTTCAACTTCCAGCCGCACCTCACAGTCCATGCGATCAAGCGATGGAAAATGATAGGCCAGCAAAGCCTCAAAACTGGCCTTATCCAAACCCAGAAATCGCGGCATCGCGCCTTGGCCAACCATCCAACTGGCCAGAATCTGAGACAGAAAATCAGCATTGGAATCCGGACGCGCAGCAGCCCTCAGACGCGCATAGGGCGCCTGAGGGCTTAGAGACTGATCCAGCATCACAGCAGACCTGCTACCCATCAGGCACGCTCATAGGTGACGCGAATATCTTCATCACGCACGATCATCTGACAGGCCAGCCGCCAGTCGCTGGGCATATCATTGACGATGATCTGCTCCAGATCGTCCTTGCTGATCTTGCCGATCTCGCGCAGGACGGTCTTTTCCTTGTCGGTCATATGCACGCCCATATGGGTCGGCCCGCCGTCAATATCAGTCACCTTGATGACACAAGATCCGCATTCGCCATCGCCACAGTCAAAGGCAATCGGCACTTTGAATTCCTTGGCCAGCGACAGCACGGTTTTCTTGTGGCTGCCCGCAGGCGCATAAATTTCCATCTCGTCAAATTCGGGATGCTGGAAGATGATTTTCGGCATCTTGTTTCTCCTTCATGGTTGGAGCAAATCAGGCAGGTTTGACGATGGTCTCGCCTTCACCAATCACCTGAGCCTGACAGGCAAGACGCATATCCTTGCCCGCCATGTTTTCCTTGAGCACCTTGTCCTCCAGCGCCGAGGGTTCGGACAGATTCTCGATGCCCTCATCGACACTCATCAAACAGGTGCCACAATCCCCTTCGCGACAGCCATAAATGATGCCGGCCCCCACTTTCTCGGACACCTCGATCACCCGCGTCCCTGCAGGCACATTGACCGATACGTCGATATCTCCAAATGTCAGCTTTCCTTTTGCCATGGTCTTCTCCTTGGTCACTATGGTCCAAACCCATCGGCAACCAAGCGGTCCGTTCCGCTTGCTGATGGGCGTCAAATTCAAAATGTCAGCACCCGCCTTGGTGCCTAAAGATCGGCGAAGTCGACAACTTTCGGCTTTGCCTTGCCGCACAAGGTCTCTGCGATTGACCGGCCAAAGGCCGTGCAATCTTCCAGCTCCTGTTCGGTTGGATGAAACTTGATGCGGACCCCCTTTTCCGGCACCCGCATTTTGAGACCGCGTAGCCGGTCTTCAATCATCGGCACCGCTTCCCCGGACCAGCCATAGGATCCAAAAGCAGCACCAAATTTGCCTTTGGTTTCGATCGAAATCAGGGATGCCAAAACGTCCCAGACCGGCTTGACCGCATCGCCATTGATGGTCGGCGAGCCAAAAACCAGACAATCGGCCTCTTCAATCAGGTCGACAAAGGGATCTGTCTCACCCCCTTGCAAATCATAAAGCGACACCCGCACCCCATCGACATCGCTCGCCCCTTCATAAACCGAGCGGGCCATATCGGCGGTCGCGCCATAGGCGCTCATATAAAAGATCAGAAGGCTTTTTTCCTTGCCCTCCATCTCGTTGGGCAAGCGAGAGGCCGACAGCGAGCGATAGCTGCGCACATACTCCATCGGATGGTCGCGCAGGATAGGCCCATGCGAGGGAGCAATCAGGGCAGGCTCCAGTGGCTCGATCTTATCCATCGCCTCCAAGACAAAGCGCTTGAAGGGCCGCATGATATGCTTGAAATAATATTCAAACGAAAAGCGGAAATCCCCAACCAGATCATTGTAAAGCCGCTCATCGCAAAAGTGACTGCCAAACACATCGCAGGAAAACAGGATCTTCTCATCTTCGACCCAGGTGCATTTGGTTTCTGGCCAATGCAAATAGGGCGTATGGACAAAGGTCAGCGTCCGGTCACCGAGCGACACCTGATCCCCGTCATTGGTCAATGTGTAGGCATACATCTCCAACTCGTCCTTCAGCGTCGCATTGAGCAGCTTCAGGCCCCGATTGGAGACATAGATTCGGGCCTGTGGTGCCCGCCGCATCAATTCCGGCGCGGCCCCCACATGGTCCGGTTCCAAATGGTTGAGAATGACCGCAGTGATGTCCTCATAGGCAACCACCTGCTCGAGGCGCTCGAAAAAGGCGTCGGAAAATTCCTCCTTCACCGTGTCGATCACCGCCACCCCTTCGCTGCCGCGCACCACATAGGCATTGTAGGTCGTGCCGTTGGCGGTCTTCAAAATCAGATCGAACACCCGCAAATCAGGGTCAAAGGCCCCGACCCAATGGATATCCTTTGCAATCTCGACCGCTTTTGCATTTTTATTCATGGTCACGTTCCTTACAGGATCCCTTCGGCCACCAAGGCGGCGATACGCTCAGGCGGAATGCCGGTCAGCGAGCCGGGCGGATTGACCACCTCGCCAAATTGATCAAGGATCGCCCCTTCCACCGGGCAAATGCTGGCGCATTGGGACACCGCATAGTCCCCGTCGCAATGACTGCAGGCCCGGCTGTCGATGACAAACCGACTCTCCCCTTGCGCAATCGCCTTAGTTGGGCAGACATCCATGCAGGCATGGCAGGACACACAAAGATCACTGATCTGATAGCTCATGCTGGTTTCCTTATCTTGCCCGCATCAGGCGCTGATTGGCCGGGTTGTGGCTGCAGCGTCCAGAGCGCCGCCCTCATACAATTCGCGATAAACCGCCATCACGGCGTCAGCAATCGGCTCCATGGCATGCTCGCCATTGGGCGCGATACCCGCCGCCTCCAATTGATCCCACGGCTCGAAGCCGATCTTCGAGCAAAGCACTGCTTCGCAATCTGAAAGCATCCGGATGGTCTTTTGCAGGGTGGTTTCCCCATCGCCGCAACTGGTGTCGCCGCTGCAATATTGCTCGGTCTTGCGATGGCCAACCAGCCGCGCCCCTGTGGGAGTGGCTTCATAGATCATGAATTCCTTGGCATGACCGAAATGCTGATTGATCAGCCCCTGCCCTTGACTGGCCACAGCCATCTGCACCGGGCGCAAATCAGCAGGAAGACCAGAAAGGTCTTTGCTTGTTTGACCAACCGACAGGCCGTTATAGGTGAAGAGAGTTCGGGCGCTGCCAGCTCCCGACTGCAGCTGCAATTGTGCCTTGAGGTCGGCAGCACGCTCTTTCTTCCGCGTCCGGTCCGCTTCGATTTGCGCATGGACCTCGGCCCGCTCTTTCATTGCCGCCTGATAGTCGATCTCCAACCCGTCAATTTTGGCCAGCGTGAAGTCTTCGCCGCGGTCTTCCCCCAATAGACCAACCGCGTCGGCGCGGCATTGGCGGCAATGGCGCATCATATTCATATCGCCACAGGCATCTTGCAGCGTGGTCAACTCGGCCTGCGTTGGTCCACGCTGGCCCATCACCCCATAATAGGTGCCATGCTCGGCTTCAGCGATCAGCGGCATGACATTATGCAGAAACGCCCCCTTGGCGCGGATCACCTTGCTGACCTCTTCCAAATGGGCATCATTGACGCCGGGGATCATCACCGAATTGACTTTGACCAAAATGCCCTTCTCGATCAGCATCTCAAGGCCACGCAATTGCCGCTCAAGCAGGATTTTTGCCGCTTTCACCCCGCGCATGCGGCGATTCTTCCAAAAAATCCATGGATAGATTTGCGCCCCGATTTCCGGGTCCACCGCATTGATGGTGATGGTCACATGATCGACATTATACTGGGCCAATTCCTCAACACAGTCCGGCAAGGCCAGCCCGTTGGTCGAGACGCAGAGCTTGATATCCGGGGCTTTTTCCGACAATTGACGAAAGGTCTCGAAGGTGCGCGCCGGATTGGCCAGTGGATCGCCGGGACCAGCCACCCCCAAAACCGTCATTTGCGGGATCGAGGCGGCCACCGCCAGCGTTTTGCGGACGGCCTGCTCCGGGGTCAATACTTCAGAGACAACACCGGGACGGCTCTCATTGGCGCAATCATATTTGCGATTGCAATAGTTGCACTGGATGTTGCAGGCCGGTGCCACCGCCACATGCATACGGGCATAATGGTGATGCGCCTCTTCGGAATAGCAGGGATGATCTTTGATCCGATCGCGAATGCTGTCGGGCAACGCGTCAACATGATCCTTGGAACTGCCACAGGACACTTGCGTGCATCCCGCTGCATCATTCTGCTGGTCTGGCCCGAACACATCCATGCTCCGCGTCCCCTTATTGCCAAAAGTCAAAGTCGACCAAGACTTTGCAAGGGGCGTGCCAGCAGCTTAATTTCAAACCAAAACATTGAATTAAAAAGGAAAAATCAAACACTCATACAGATCATGATTGTCGACTATCTGACAATCGGAGGGAAGGATGTGTGCACGTTTCACAACAATCCTCTTCCCCTTCATGTATCATATCTTGCGCACCGAAATGCCGAGGATCTTGATCCGATAGGCGATCTGGCGTGGTGTCATGTCGAGCAAGCGTGCGGCCTTGGCCTGCACCCAGCCAGCCTCTTCCAAAGCGGCAATCACCCGCTCACGCTCATCGAGTTCTTCGTCATGCCAGGCCTTGGCTGGTGTGGTGGAGGGCTCGGCAGCATGCGAGGCCGTTTTGAGGATCGGCGGCAGGGGTTGAGACGGCACCCCGACCAGAGCCTTTTCCGGCAAGCCGGTCAGCGATACCGTTTCCCGGTCGATGATACCGGTTGGGCTCATCACGCTGGCCCGCTCAAGACAATTTTCCAGCTCCCGCACATTGCCCGGCCATGTATGCCGCATCAGTAGACGGATGGCACTATCCTTCAGCGTCAGCGGACGGCCTTGCTGGCTGCCGATCTTGGCGATCAGAAAACGCGCCAGATCGGGAATGTCATCCATTCGATCCTGCAGCGAGGGCATATTGATCGCCATCACATTCAGCCGGTAATAGAGATCTTCGCGGAAGTCGCCATTTTCAATTGAGGCTTCCAGATCCTTGTTGGTTGCCGCGATGATCCGCACATCGACCTTGATGGTTTTGTTGCCGCCCACCCGTTCAAACTCACCTTCCTGCAACACCCGCAGCAGCTTCGATTGAAAGGCCGGCGTGATCTCGCCAATTTCATCAAGAAACAGGGTGCCCCCATCCGCCTCCTCAAACCGTCCCTTGCGCATCGAGGTCGCACCGGTAAAGGCCCCTTTCTCGTGGCCAAACAATTCGGATTCGAGCAGATTGTCTGGTAAGGCTGCGCAATTGAGCTTGAGGATTGGCTCACGCGCCCGCGGCGAATTATAGTGGATGGCATTGGCAATCAGCTCCTTGCCCGTGCCGCTTTCCCCGCGGATCAGCACCGTGGTGTTCCATTTGGCCACCAGCCGAACCTGATCAAACACCATCCGCATGGCTTCGGTCTCACCCACAACATTCTCAAAACCATGCTGCCGTTTGACCCGGCGACGCAGACTGTCCCGCTCGGCCCGCAATTCATTCTGTTCCGCCTGCACAGCGCTAGACAGCTGCAACACGCGCCCGATGAGGGAAGCGATCATCTGCACCAGTTTGGCATTGTCTTCCAAAAAGCGATCGCCATTGTTTGGTTGCACCGCGAGCACGCCCACGGCCACATCGCCACCAGTGAAAATCGGTGCACCAATGAAGGGGAGATCCGGGTCATACATGCCCAGACGATCGAGAAAGCGCGGCTCGTCCGCAATCCGGCGCACAAGGATCAGTTTTTTCTCGCTCAGAATCGATCCGACAATGCCTTCGCCGGGTTGGTAACGCACATTCTTGGTATAGATCGAATGGTCCTGATGCATGTCGGTGATCTTAAGATCTCCGCTTGTCTCATCGACCAAACAGATCATGCCATAGTGAAGGCGTCCTTCCTCATGCAACAGCTTCAAAACCTCTTGCGAGGTTTCCTCAAGATTGAGGGATTGGCCAAGCAACTGGCTGACCTGATACAGGGTGTCCAGCTCCTGACGGTAAAAGGAGCAATAAACAGGATGAGGGCAAACGCCCTCCGTCCTGTTGGGCGGGCTTGGTCTAGAAGATGGATCGGCTCTCATATCACTCGCAATCTCCGTGCTGATCAACAAGCAGGCATTGTGATGCAGAGGAAGCAGCCGGAGCTGCCGTTGCTTCTGATCTCCATCTCCCCATGGAGTTCGGTTAAAATCTGATGGGCAATGGCCAACCCCATGCCCGAGCGATGCTTGGTCCCACGCCAAGCGGTAAAGAAGGGTTCGAACACTTTCGCACGCAGGGATTTTTCTATGCCAGGGCCACTGTCATGAATGCTAATCTCGATCATTCCATCTTGCGCGGTTGTCGAGCGAATGCTGACATCCCGCCCCTTTGCCCCCTCCTGTCCCACGGCGATAATTGCATTGGACAGCACGATACGAAGCAGGATCCTGAGGCCGATTTCGTCGCCAAAGGTCATCGGCAAATCGGATTTGGCCCGCCAGTCGACAACAATCCCGTGATAGGCAAGATCATCGGCCATGATGACCAGACAATCGCGAATGGCTTCATTCACATTGACCGGCCCATGCACCACATGCTTCTTGTCCGGCTCCGAGAGCCTGAGGGTCTCAATCGCTGCGTGGCCGGACTCCAGCGCTTCATCCAGCGCATATTCCATCGGCGTGCAATGATGCTCCCGATTCTGGTCCTGGTCCTGCAAATGACAGCGATTGAGATTGTTCGACATCGCCTGCACAACATTCAGCGGTTTTTGCAACAGATAGAGCGCCCCATCGATCATCTCGCGGGTGCGATACTCCATTTCCGTCTCCGCCATGCGGGCCCGGATGGCATGCAGCCGGGCCTTCTCATATTGCTGCTTCTGAAAGTCGATCAACTGACAGTGGCTCGCGCATTCCATCGAAGGCCCCAAAGCAGGGCCAGAGGAAGGAATCGCGGAATGGACGGGCCCCGACATTGGCTTGATAGATAGGTCTGACATGGCTATGCAGCTTCTCTTTGATCATTCACCAGAAAAGCAATGCAAAATACGTGCCGAAGAAGATTCCTTGAATTTCCTAGATATTTTTACGTCCAAATGTCACCTTTGCTACAAAAACAAGCCGATCAAAGTCAAAATTGTAGCAATCTTCTCACAAATACGTAATTGCACTACGTATATCTTCCTTCAAGATTTCCGCCACCTTTGCGCCTTCTAACCAGACCAAAAGTAACTTGGCACGGTTAATGCAGATTGCCAGTTGACGACTTGAAATCAACAAGCAATCGGCTAGGCGTATCATGGAAAATTTGTTGCTCATTCTGCTGGAAACCGCACTGGTCAACAATGTTGTACTGGTCAAGTTCCTTGGGCTTTGTCCCTTCCTCGGGGTGTCGAACAAATTGTCGTCGGCCATCGGCATGGGCTTTGCCACCACCTTCGTGCTGACCATCGCGGCGACCGCCAGCTGGACAATCGAACGCATGGTTCTCCAGCCCTTCGATCTTGGCTATCTGCGCATCCTGACGCTCATTCTGGTGATTGCCTCTGTGGTGCAGTTTACCGAACTGGCGATCAAGAAGCTGTCGCCCTTTCTGCATCAGGGACTGGGCATCTTCCTACCTCTGATCACCACCAACTGTGCGGTGCTCGGCGTCGCCCTGCTCACCATTCAGGAAGACCATTCCTTTCTCGAAAGCCTTCTGTTCGGCTTTGGCGCGGCGATGGGCTTCACCTTGGTGCTTGTCCTGTTTGCGGGTCTGCGCGAGCGCCTGAAATTCGCCGACGTGCCGACCATTTTCGCCGGCACGCCAATTGCCTTTCTGACCGCCGGTTTCCTCAGCCTGTCCTTCATGGGCTTTGCCGGGCTTGTCTCTCACTAATGACCGGATGGATGGAGCAACGCATATGATGGAAGCAACGATCACTCTTCTGACGCTCGGTCTGGTGCTGGGCGGCTGTCTCGGCCTTGCCGCTCTCTATTTGCGCGTCGAAGGCAACCCCATCGCAAGCGAGCTGGAAACCATGATGCCCGGCACCAATTGTGGCCAATGCGGCTTTTTGGGCTGCGCGGCCGCAGCCAACGCGCTGGCAAGCCGCGAAGCAGGCGTCACCCTCTGCCCGCCCGGCGGCAAGACGCTGGCAGCCGGGCTCGCAGACAAACTGGGCATCGAGGCCGACCTGACCGAGGTTGGCGACAGTGGCCCGATGATCGCTTTTGTTTTTGAAGACCTTTGCATTGGCTGCACCAAATGCCTCAAGCGCTGCCCGACCGACGCGATCATTGGCGCTTCGAAACAGCTGCACGGGGTGGTCGATGATGCCTGCACCGGCTGTGAGAAATGCGCTGATGTCTGCCCAACCGGAGCCATCACCATGCGCAGAGAAAATGCCACCCTGCAGACATGGCACTGGCCAAAACCCGAATTGCCCTTGGCAAGCTGACAGGAGCTGGTAATGAAACTGTTCAAGATCAAAGGCGGCATTCACCCCAAAGGGCGCAAGGAAGCAACGTCGAACAAAGCGATCCAATCGATCCCGCTGCCCACCATGCTGCGGATTCCCCTGCAACAGCATATCGGGGCGCCCGCCACCGCTCTGGTTGAAAAGGGTGATCTGGTCAAAAAGGGCCAATTGCTGGCCAAGGCCCGCGGGGCCGTGTCGGCCAATATCCACGCCCCCACCTCAGGCAGGATCATTGCCATTGGCCGTTTCATCGCGCCCCATGCCTCCGGCCTACCCGGCACCACCATCACCCTGCGCCCCGATGGGGAAGAGGCTTGGGCAGACCGACCACCCCCTCTTGACCCAGACACCGCCCCTGTCGATGAGTTGGCGAAGCGGGTCGCTGAGTGCGGCATTGTCGGGCTGGGCGGGGCGACCTTCCCCTCCGGCGTCAAACTCAATCTGCGCAACCGCTATGATCTGAAGCTGCTGGTCATCAACGCCGCCGAATGCGAACCCTATCTCACCTGCGACGACCGCCTGATGCGCGAACGGGCAGAAGATGTGCTGACCGGGGTGCGCATCATGGCCCGCACGTTGGGCGTGGAGCGCGTAATCGTCGCCATTGAATCCAACAAACCTGAAGCGGCAAAAGCCCTTCGCACCATTACAAAAGCGTCTGGTGACGACAAAATTTCTATCGTTGAGGTGCCCGCCCGCTACCCGATGGGCTCGGAAAAGCATCTCGTTCAGACCCTGACCGGCAAGGAAACCCCGGCCCGTGCCCTGACCGCCGATATCGGCGTGGTAGTGCATAATGTCGCCACCGCCTATGCCATCCAACAGGCTGTGTGCCATGGCCGCCCGCTCATTTCGCGCATCGTCACGCTCAGCGGCGAAGCGATGGCTGAGGGCGGCAACTTTGAGGTCTTGCTCGGCACGCCGGTCTCCCATCTGGTTGAGCAAGCAGGTGGCTTGAAACATGACCCGGACCGCCTGATCATTGGCGGCCCGATGATGGGCCAGCCCCTCTCCAGCCTGCGCGCGCCAATCATCAAGGGCATCAATGGCATTTTGGCCTTGGGCCAAAAGCAAAAACAGGCCCCGCCGCCCATGCCCTGCATTCGCTGCACCTCTTGCGCGGCGGCCTGCCCTTGCGGCCTTTCGCCCTTTGACATGGCCCAACGCATCCGCAGTGACGAACTCGACAGCGCCGTTGATATTGGCCTGCTCGATTGCATCGGCTGCGGCTCCTGCGCCTATGTCTGCCCGTCGAAAATCCCGCTGGTGCAATATTTCAACTATGCCAAGGGCAGCCTGACCGCCAAGCAGCGGGCCGACCACAAACAGGAAGAGACCAAGCGTCTGGTCCAGACCCGCGACGCGCGCATGGAAAAGATGCGGCGTGAAAAGCAAGAAGCCATGGCCCGCATGAAGGCGGAACGCGCAGCCAAGAAAGCGAAAGAAGAACAACAAAAGCAAGCCGCCGCTGCGGCCCAAAATGCCGACACAGAAACCAAAATCAAGGTGGAAGCATGAGTATGACCGACGTCACAAGCGGCCCGTTCCTCCATTCTGGAGCCAGCGTTTCCCGCACAATGGGGCTCGTTATCCTCGCGCTGGTCCCCTCAACAGCCTTCGGGCTTTATCTCTATGGCTGGCCGGCCATCACGCTGTTTGTGGTGACCATCAGCTCAGCTCTTTTGTTTGAGGCCATCGCCCTCAAACTGGCCGGAAAACCGATCCTGCCTTTCTTAACCGATGGCTCAGGTCTGTTGACCGGTTGGCTGCTGGCCATGACCCTGCCCCCTTGGGCCCCTTGGTGGATTGGCCTCATTGGCTCGATGATTGCCATCCTGCTGGCCAAACATGCCTTTGGCGGCCTTGGCCAGAACATTTTCAACCCGGCCATGATCGCCCGCACGGTGCTGTTGATTTCCTTTCCAGTGCAAATGACCCAGTTTCTGCCGCCCCTGCCACTCAGCAGCGCCAACGCCCCCGGCTTTCGTGAAGGGATCGAGGTCGTGCTCACCGGTCATGCAGGACTGGATGCCCTTTCGGGTGCCTCTCTGCTTGGTTCGATCAAAACGCAACTGGGTCAGGGCGAAACACTGCCCAGCATTCTCGCCAGCCTGTTTGACATGCGCGATGCAGCCATCGGGTCGATTGCGGGTTCCATGGGCGAGACCTCTGCCTTGCTTGCCCTGCTCGGTGGCCTTTTCCTGCTGATCACGCGGGTCATCAGCTGGCACATCCCGGTCTCGATGATTGCCGCGATGGTGGCTCTTTCCACCCTCTGCCACAGCCTCAACCCCGATCTCTATCTTGGCCCGGATGTGCATCTGCTCTCAGGTGCCTTTCTCTTCTCGGCCTTTTTCATCGCCACCGATTATGTCACCGCACCGGGCACCGACAGGGGCAAGATCATTTTCGGGGCAGGCATCGGCATGCTCACCTTTGTCATCCGCACATGGGCTGCCTACCCGGAAGGGGTCGCCTTTGCGGTCCTCTTGATGAATGCCACCGCGCCGCTGATTGATGCCTATGTCCGGCCCCTGATCTATGGCCGCACCCGCAAGGGCACCCCGCTCAGTTACCCTGATGACCACACCAAAGGACCAACGTCATGAGCGGCGAGGCAGACATCAATAGGGCTCCGGCAACAAGCCTTGCTGAACGGACCCACAAATTGGGCATCTGGATCGGCACCCGCTTTGAGGCCATCCGCAGCAACCCGCTCTATCTGGCCCTGTTGCTTGGTTTCTTCTCGGTCGTCAGCGCCCTCACCCTGTCCTCGGCCTTTCTTGCCACCGAAGAGGCCATTGACCTGCGCCACAAGGAAGATTTGCAAAAGTCTCTCGCGCTGGTGATCCCGGACGATCGCCATGACAATGATCTGGTCACCTCTGCCTTCACCCTCAAATCAGAGGATGGCATCGAAAAGCTGGTCTATCCGGCTCGGCTGGGCGGTCAGCTGGAGGCGGTTGCCTATCAGACCACAGCACTCGGCTATGGCGGCCCAATCCTCGTCTTGCTCGGCGTTGACAAGGATGGCCAATTGCTTGGTGTCCGGGTCTTGCAGCATGCAGAAACTCCGGGACTGGGCGACAAGATCGAAGCCGACCGCAGCGACTGGATCACACGCTTTGCCGGTCTGTCTCTTGGCAATCTGCTGCCGGAAAAATGGGCGGTGAAAAAGGATGGCGGGGCCTTTGACCAATTTTCTGGCGCCACCATCACCCCGCGCGCCGTGGTTCGCTCGGTCAAGCAAGGCCTTCAGTTTTTCGAGCAGAACAAAGCCAAGCTGCTGGCCCAGCCCTCGGACAATGGAAAAGGATAGACATCATGCGCTATCGTGACATCACACTGGAAGGCCTCTGGACCAACACCATCGTCTTCTCCCAGACCTTGGCCCTTTGCCCGCTTTTGGCGGTCACCAGCACCGCCACCAACGGTCTGGGTTTGGGTTTGGCAACAACGGCGGTTCTGGTGGCCTCGGCCTTTGTCATTGCCTTGCTGCGCACCATGATCGAACGGGAGATCCGCATCCCGGCCTTTGTGCTGATCATTGCGGCGCTCGTCACCATCGTCGACCTCTATATGAATGCTTATCTGCACGATCTTTACAAGATTCTGGGCCTCTTCATCCCGCTCATTGTCACCAACTGCGCCATCCTTGGCCGGGCCGAAAGCTTTGCCTCCAAAGCCAGAATTCTGCCCGCCATGGTGGATGGCTTGATGATGGGGGTCGGCTTCACCATCGCGCTGGTGCTGCTAGGCTCGGTGCGCGAGATCCTCGGCTCCGGCACCTTGTTCGCGGGGGCTTCTCTGCTCTTGGGGCCGTCTCTGGCTTTTCTCGAGCTTGAAATCCTCCCGAATTATGACGGTTTTCTGCTGTTTGTCCTGCCCCCCGGAGGCTTCATCCTGCTTGGTCTGATCCTCGTCGGCAAACGGCTGATTGACCGGACCATTGAGGAAAGGGCCAAACCTCAGGTGACCCCTGAAAAGCCGGTTGGCAAGCAGATCACTCTATAGGAGCCTCCCATGAATATCGGCGTTGCTTATGTCACCCCCATTCACAAGGTCTGGATCCGAATGGAAATGCCAGATGATTGCTCGGCAGAAGAAGCGATCACCCGATCAGGCATCCTGACCCAGTTCCCCGAGATCGATCTCAGCGCACAAAAGGTCGGCATCTTTGGCCGCATCGTCAAGCTCAACCAGCGGCTGGAAGACGGGGACCGGGTTGAAATCTATCGCCCCATCACGGTCGATCCCGATCAGGTGGAACGCCGGGACATGTAATCACGCGCCCTAATAAACATCCCGCTGATAGCGATGGTCCTTCGTCAGCTGATCCATATAGGCATCGACCCCCGCGGCATCCAGTTTGCCGTGGGTCGCGATAACCCGCCGGATGGCTTTATCGACATCGGACGCCATGCGGCTGGCATCGCCGCAAATGTAGATCGCGGCCCCAGCCTCAAGCCAGTCAAAGAAAGTCGCTCCGTCCTTCTCGATCAAATGCTGGACATATACTTTCTCTGTGCTGTCCCGTGACCATGCAAGGCTCAACCGGGTCAGAAGACCACTCGCCGCCCAACCTTCGATCTCGCCCCGATAGAGATAATCCGTCGCCTGATGTTGGTCGCCGAAGAAGAGCCAATTGTCGCCGGTTGCCTGCCGCATTTCACGTTCTTCCAAAAAGGCATGGAACGGCGCGATGCCTGTGCCCGGGCCGATCATGATCACCGGCTTGCTGTCGTCTTCGGGCAGATGGAAATGTCCCGATCGCTGGACATAAACCCCGACGCTGCCGCCAAGCGCCAGCCTTTTGCCCAGAAAGGTTGAGGCCACCCCCTGCCGTTTGTGACCCTCCAGATCATAATGGACCTCTCCGACCGTCAGATGCACTTCACCGGGATGTTTTTTCGGGCTGGAGGCAATCGAGTAAAGGCGCGGCTGCAGCGGTCGCAGCCCATCGACAAAGGCCTGCGCATCAAGATCTGGAACACCAGCTCTGAGCAGATCAATCACATGAGCATCCGCAAACGGACGCTCGACGCCCCATGCCTCAAGGGTCGCGGGCGTCACCGTCACGATATCAAGCTTGGTCAGCACCGCCGAACGCAGCTTGCAGGCACCGGATTTGAGATTGACCACCTCCCGACCTGTGAGCCCAAGCAAGGCAAGGATCTCATTGGCCAGCTCCGGCGCATTAACCGGCCAAACCCCTAGAGAGTCGCCGACTGAATAATCAAGATCCTCGCCACCGCCGGCGAGTGAAATCTCCACATGATTGACCCTCTTGGCCGATCCATCGCCACTCAGGCAATCAGCACCCATCAGGGAGGCAAGGAAAGGATGGTTTTTGTCAAAGGCAGGCCCGGCTTCTTCTGCGTCTGCCACGCCCGCTGCCCCTGCGGCAGAAGCAAAAGGCTCAGACAGGAAAACCGCCTCTTTCCAGGCGGCATAATCCTCATCATAGGCCACATCGCAGCTCACCAGCGCTGCGGCCCGCGTTGCGCCCAACTCGGCCAGACGCGCATCCAGATCGGTGCCCACCTTGTTGAAATGCGGATAGGAACTGTCTCCCAGCCCACAAACACTGAAATTAAGGCTGGCAGGCAGTGTGGGCGCATCGACCGCCATCAAAGCCTCATAGAATTTCTTTGCATTGTCCGTTGGTTCCCCCTCGCCGAACGTCGCCGCAAGGATCACCACATGATTGAGGCTGACCAGATCCTCTGGCGTCACGGAATCCAACTCTCCAATCTCCGCCTCAAAGCCCTTGGTCTTGGCATATTTGCGCAAATCCTTGGCCAAGGATTCCGCCGTGCCGGACTGGGAGCCAAACAGGATTTTCAGTGCCGTGCCCGCCTCATTTTCAGCACCGTCCCCCTTTGCCGCTGCGGCAATGGCAAAGAGGCCAGTCATCAAACCATTCAACCAATTGCGTTGCTCGCTGTCGAAAGGCGCGTCCTCCGGGATAAAGTGCGGTGCATTCTGGGCATTGGCCTGACCAATCGCCGTAGCGAGCCGGGCAAGCATCTCTGGATCTTGTTTGGTCATCTCACATCCCTCAACTTGCTCGCTCAAGCAGGCTCGGCAATTGCTCGTCCGTCAGGCTGCGGGCATAGCTCAAAAAGCTCTGGCCGGGTGCCCTCTGGTCCAGATAATTGCCGACCACAGTGCCCACGATGGCCTCCAGTTCATCAGACCCGATCGGACCACACAGGGGCCGCCCAATCCCACGATCTGAGTCACTGCCCCCGCCCAGCACCACGAAATAGCCCTCGCCGCCATCGGGCATGGTCGCCCCCACCAATCCAATATCGCCGATATAATGCTGTGCGCAGCTATTTGGGCAGCCGGTGAGGTGAATATTGAGGGGCTGATCGAGACGGAAGGTCTGCTCCAGATGCCGGATCAGCCGCGTGCCATCGGCCTTGGTATGGGCAAGACCAAACTTGCAGCCCCATTTTCCTGTACAAGCCACGCCACCTGCCGCGAAGGCCGTCGCCTTGGTCGCGATGCCAGCGGCATTCAGCTCGGCCTCGGCAAGGGAAAGCTGATCATCTGGCACATGCGGAATGAGAATATTCTGCCAGACAGTCAGCCGCAGATCATTGCCGCCATAGTGCATCGCCACCTTGCCAATGGTCCGCATCTGCTCCGACGACAAGCGCCCCATTTCCAGCGCGACGCCGATATAATTGATCCCCACCTCACGCTGGGGATGGACACCAATATGGCCAGACCGGTTCACCGGCGCGCGCGGCGCGTCATGGGCGTCATCAAGCCGGATCAGCTGGAAATCAGCGTCCATTTCCAGCAATTTCTCATCGGTCCGCTTGAGGAACCATTCCACGCCCTTGGCGTCGAGCAGATATTTGAGCCGCGCCTTCTTGCGATTGGTCCGATCGGCATGCTCGACAAAAACATGCAGCATGGCGGCCCCGACCATCACCGTCTGGGCCGGAGTGCAAAGGGCTCCGGTCGCACGGGCCAGATCCTTGTGACCGGAAATGCCACCGAGCGAAATCCGGCAATAAAGTCCAGGCTCGACGCCCGCCTCATTCATCCCGACCCTGACCGCCTGAAAGCAAATATCGTTGCTGTCGCTCACCGACGAAATGGCGCCGCCGCCATCAAAGGAAATGTTGAATTTGCGCGGCAAGCCCTGCAAGGCGCGGCTATTGAGCACCAGATTGGACAGCCGGATCGTGTAGGGCGACAGGTCAATCAGCTCTTGCGAGTCAAAGCCAGAAGTCGGAGCAGCGGTCATATTGCGCGCACTATCGGCCCCCGATCCATGACAGGACAGGCCTGCCTGATGGATCCTGTCGAGGATCTCGAGCACATTTTTGGGTTCAATTTCGCGCAGCTGCAAATTGCCGCGCGTCGTCACATGGGCATAACCGCCAGCAAGCTCATCAGCAATCTCGGCCATAACCAGCATCTGGTCGCCGCGCATCTTGCAGGCCGGTATGCGCATCCGCATCATGTAACCGGGGCTGTTGGGCGCCACATTGAAAAAGCCCCAATGGCGAAGCAGGAAATTGTCCAGCCCCTCAGCCATTTCATTGCGGTCCGTCCAGCGCTCCAACCGCAAACGCAGATCAAGCGGATGCTGCTGATATTTCGCCAGTTCTTCCTTGCACAAATCCTCAATCGGCGTGCCATGCACCATCTCTGGTTCTGAGCCACCCTGAGCCGTCGACCCATTGCTCGGTGCAAAAGCCTCATGCAGATTGAGCTGCGCAATGGCATCAACGAGATAGGCGATCTGGTCCGGGCTGAAACCCTTCTTTTTCTCAAGCGGTGCATGCATGGCGTGACGATCCTTGCGTCCAGAGGGCTATTGGTCGAAGCGGCATATAACCCAGTGGGGAACATCGATATTTTGGTCCCCACTGGGCTCCTTGCAGGTAGGCCTCCTACCAGGCGTTATATTGCAGATACTTGCCGCACATCTCGACCTTGACCCTGTCCCCTTTGGGGCTTGGCACGCGGGTCACACTCATGTCGAAATCGATGGCAGACATGATACCGTCACCAAATTCTTCATGAATCAGCGCCTTCAATGTTGGCCCATAGACGCCGACAATCTCATAGAAGCGATAGATACAGGGATCCGTCGGGACCGCTTGTTCCCAAACCTTGTTCGGGCTTTCCGCCAGCACCTCGGCCGCCTCGTCCGGCAGCCCCAAAACGGACACCAAGGCCTTGGCTTTCTCAAGCGGAAAGGCATTCATTCCAACGCAGGCAGAATGGGTAAAAACCGGCGACATTTCGATCTTCGCGGCAATATCACTCCAGCCCATACCAGCCTTTTTCTTGGCTTCCAGAATAAGAATTGTCACATCATCTTTGGTCAACATCTTGTCTCTCTCCTGTTATTGAATACGGTTTATTGACTGGCAATATAGATGGTCTGGATCAGGCAGATCAGCAGCAGCAAAGCCGAGATGGCTTTCCAAGCCTGCTCCGGCAGCCTGTCAAACAACGGCCTCTTTGATTGGGATTGATAGCGAAGGCTGGGGGTCCGCATGGCTGCCTCAAACTCAGACAAGGCGTCAAACCGATGCGCCGGAGACGGAGCGACCGCACGCCGCAATGCATCATCGAGCCAATCGGCGATGGCTCGCTTGTCACTGTGGGCGCGTTTGTATCTCAGACGCTTGAGGTCGGAGGCCTTGCGCATCTGCGAAACCTGAATGCCGTAAGGCAACGCGCCAGTCAAAAGTTCATAGGCGATGACACCTAGGGAAAACTGATCCGATTGCCAGCTGATCGCGTCATGAATGTAATATTCCGGTGCGGTATATTGCACCGTACCCATGATCTCGGCTTCGCAGGCATCAGGGCCTGCTTCCTGCACACCGGCCACATAGACCGATCCGAAATCAATGATGGTCACCCCGAGATCCGGCGTGATGATGATATTTTCTGGCCGCAGATCCTGATGCAGCATTTCCCGCCGATGCAAGGCACGCAACCCCTTGATGATCTGCTCAAGGATTTCCCGGCACATCTCAATGCTGCGATCGGGATTGTCATGCATCCATTGGCGAAGGGTCTGTCCGGCCACATAATCGGTCAGAATATACAGGTGCGAGCGTTGTCCATGGGCCTTGGGTGCGGACATCAGATAGTCACTATCCAGTCGTCTTGCGACCCATTCCTCAATCATGAAACGGCGCATGGCCCGCTCGTCGGCAAGAACTTCGCTGGCCGGTATCTTGAAAGCCACTTTCTGCCCATCCGGCAGAGCAGCCAGAAAAATGTGTGAGCGGTGATTGGCATGCAGCTCCCGAAGGAGCATGATGCCGTCAATCACATCTCCTGCCTTTGGGGCAACCGGGAAGGGCTTGAGATCCCCGTCAGGCGAAAAGACCAACGCGTCATCATCAGGCACGCGATCAATCAGCAAGATTTGCAGAGTGGCATTGTCATCACAGCCCCGCGCCATCGCCGCCTCGATGATCTGCCCGGCAGCCCGGTCAAGATCGTCAGACGTCGCGATGGCGTCAATAACCAGATCCTTGTCCCAGAATTCGTGCGCCCCATCGGTGCTCAGAATAAAGACGTCGCCTTGCGATAGCCGCTCCTGCCGATAATCGATCTCGACCGCACTGTCGACGCCAAGGGCACGGGACAAGACCGTCTGGCCATCAGCCGTTACGCTGCGATGCGCCCGCGTCAGGGGTTCCAGCGCACTGCCGGAAAGACGCCAGATTCGGCTGTCACCAACCGTGAACAAGTGGGCCGACGGCCCCTTGAAGACAGCCGCGGCCAGAGTGCAGACATAACCATGGTCCGGATCGCTGATACCCTTGAAGCAACTTTGCGCATGCAGCCAGCTGTTGGTCGCGCTGATAACACGAGAAATGGAGTTTTTGACCGACCAGGCCTCCGGCGTCGCATAATAATCGCTCATCAGGGATTTGATGGCCGTGTGCGCCGCGGTCCGGCCATGATCCGAGCTGGAGATTCCGTCGGCAATCGCAATCAGAATACCCTTCGAAACCAAGGCCGAACCTTCGGGCAAGCTGGCGCCGTAAAAATCGTCATTGCGTGCCTTGGGACCAGTCGCACTCGCCTGACCAAGGGAGACCATGGCCTTTGCCTTATCAAACAGGTTTGGTGCACTGGATTTCAACAAAGCAAACATCTCTGACTGGGCGTGGAAAGAGCAGGCTGGATGGCCAGGCTGGATGGCAAGACACCACCCAGCCCTTTGGTTTCATCTCACCTCAAGGGTGACTGCGCATCACTCAGCCGGTTCAGCAACCGTGCCGACTGGACGGCGCGATGGCGAGGTGCGGAAATGAGTCGCGTAGATCATGCCGCCCACGAAGGTCAGACCACCAACGAGGTTGCCGACAATGACCGGAATTTCGTTGTAGGCGAGATACTCGAACCAACCGAAATTGCCGCCCAGCATGATGCCTGATGGGAACAGGAACATGTTGACGATGGAATGCTCGAAGCCGAGATAGAAGAAGACAAGGATCGGCATCCACATGGCCATGATCTTGCCCGACACAGTGTTGGACATCATCGCAGCAACCACGCCGGTGGACACCATCCAGTTGCACATCACCGCCCGAATGAAGACCGTCAGGAAGCCAGCAGCACCCGCTGCCGCATATCCCACCGTACGGGTCTCACCGATCACTCCGATTTTTTGCCCAACCGCATTCGGCTCTTGCGAGAAACCCATGGTGAAGATGATCGCCATGAAGATGGCTGTGGTCATCGCACCGGCAAAGTTGCCGATAAAGACCAGTCCCCAGTTGCGCAAGACGCCGCCCCATGTCACGCCAGACCGTTTGGCAAGAAGCGCCAGAGGGGCAAGCGTGAAGACACCGGTCAGAAGGTCAAAGCCCAGCAGATAGAGCATGCAGAAGCCGACCGGGAACAACAAAGACGCAACAAGGAAGTTGCCGGTATTCACCGCAATGGTCACTGCAAAAGCCGCAGCCAGCGCCAGAATGGCACCCGCCATATAGGCCCTGATCAGCGTATCCTTGGTGGACATGAAGACTTTTGCTTCCCCAGCTTCAATCATCTGGACCGCAAATTCAGAGGGTTTCACATATGCCATAGAACAACTCCTAAAAGGCTCATTCGCTCCCGCAGGAGCAGTTGGGATCTAGGCAAAATGGGGCTAGCCAGCCTGAGCGGGTGAATTGTCTGAAAAGGGAGCAACGAAGGGAATCCGTGTGCGGTCACGCCGCAAGAAAGACCGCGTGTTTGTCAGGGCTGGATAGCAACATTGCCTATGGATGTCCGCCGTTGGACAATCAATAAAAGGTTCAATAAACCTGATCTCACTTATGCATGGAGCGTGCCAGTTCCCGGAGTTATTCGGTAAACTACTTAGTATCAAACACTTAATAAGAAGACTGAAGAAGAAGACTGAAAAAGAAGGCTCACATCGGTCTGGGCGACCGGCCTCAAGCATGAACAAAAATTAATCTATTTTTCCATGATGGCTAAAATTTAACCAACCTGTCATGGTGGGGCTGCCTTCTACCAACCACCATATGCAAGCCCAACCTACACGAGGACAGATCGTTCGGCTTGCCCGCTTCATGACACCCGGACATCACCTGTCAGCAGAGATGGCCTCAAGGGGAAACAACGCCTCAAAGGCCTTCGTCCCTTTTGGCGAGAAGGCGATGACCCGTGTTGCCTGATCGCGCCTGAGCCACGCCAACGCTTCAAAACGCGCCAGAAAGGCGCGCCCGAGACTACCCGCCAAATGCGAGCGCCGCTCGCTCCAGTCAAGACACTCCCGGCACAAAGACGCCCGCCCTTTGCTGAGCGACGCGAGGTCGATACCAAGCTCGGCGACAAAAGCTGCACCGGATGCAGTGAGAACCAGCGCATCATCCTCAAACACCAGATGACCTTGTGCAACCAGACTGTCGAACATCTGCGTGCCCATGTCACCGGCCAGATGATTGTAGCAAACCCGCGCCTTTCTGAGCGCATCATCCTTCGGCCCGGTGCGTCGGCGCAAATGGCCCGCTCCAGCCGCAAGCCCCATCAACCCTTCGAGCACATGAGCAACCTCATCGCTTGCCAGCGAGAAATATTTGTGTCGCCCCTGCTTGCGCTGCCGCAACAGGCCTCCGCGATCAAGCTTGGCAAGATGGGCACTGGCAGTCTGCAAGGTAACACCGGCTTCTGCCGCCAGTTCACTAGCCGTCAAGGCCTTGCCCGACATCAGCGCGGTCAACATGTTGGCACGCGCCGGGTCGCCAATGAGGGCTGCAATCTGGGCTATGTTTGGTCCTTCTTTCATAGTTCGACCATAACCGAAGCATCAACGTCAGGCAATGGGCTATCCTCGCACCAATCAACCAAAGGAGATCACCATGCTGACCTGCATCATCCGCTATCACATCGACCCGACGAAAAAGCAGCAATTCATCGACTATTCTCAAAATTGGGGTCAGGCCATTCCTCGCTGTGGTGCCGGCCTCATTGGCTATTATGCCCCGCACGAGGGATCCTCGACGCTGGCCTATGGTATCTACAACATCCCCAGTCTTGCCGCCTATGAAGCCTATCGCGAACGCCTGAGGGCCGACCCGCTGGGGCAGGAAAACTATGCCTTTGCGCAGAAAGAGAAATTCCTGCTGCGGGAGGACAGAACTTTCCTGAAATGCGTCTCGTCTCCCACGCCATCGGAGCCGCACTCATGATTGCGGTGATTTTCGAGGTTTATGTCACCGAGGGGCGCAAGGCCGATTATCTCACCATCGCCGCGGCCATTCGCCCGATGCTCGAACAGATTGATGGCTTCCTCTCGGTTGAACGCTTCCAGAGCCTGACCGAGCCGAACAAGATGCTCTCCCTGTCTTTTTTCGAGCATGAAGACGCCATAGCCCAATGGCGCAATCTTGCAACCCACCGGCAAGCACAAGGCAAGGGACGAGCTGAGGGGCATGACGCAGTGTTTGACGATTATCGCCTGCGTGTCGCCAGTGTGTTGCGGGACTATGGCAAATTCGACCGACAGCAAGCCCCAATAGACAGCGAGGAAAAAGATTAGTCGCGAAAAAATCCGCCAAGCAACATGCGCTCTCCCACCCATCCAGCAAAGCAGTCACCTCTGGTGGATGGGTGGGGAGCGACCACACGCCAACGCCCTCATACAACCGCTTGAGCAAAGATCCAATAAGTCAGAGCAATAAATTGGACGAATATTTACAAAACAAACCAAGAAAAGCACAAATAATCTTTCAAAAAGATCCGGTCATTCGATCATTGATTTAAATCCATTGAAGAACAGCCCCATTTACATATAAGTTAAAAGAAATATTGAATCTTCAAACGAATAACCAACAATGTTTTTGCAAAGACGGTGCATGCCTTGAGGAGCGCCCCAAACAATGGGAAGGCAAATCGCGTGAAGACTTCAAGACAATTGGAACCATCAAAAATCCCGGTCCTGCTTCTGGTTGGCATAACAACCGCACTGGGGGGGCTAACAGTCATGGGAATCTGGCTGTTACAACTCGAGTTTTTTGTCACCACCTTCCCAATCATCTTTGCGATGCAGTTCAACACCGCTTTGTGCTTTGTGTTGACAGGCGGGGCCTTCATTGTCACTGCCATCTATCAGCCGGTTACGCCCCACTTCCTGAGCGCCCCGGCGGGACTTCTCGCGGGTCTCTCGCTCCTTCAATATTGGTTCGGCACGTCAATCGGCATCGACACCTTGCTGCTTGATCCCTTCGTGAGTATCGGCGCGTCAGAGCCCGGACGAATGTCTCCCACCACAGCGATTTGTTTTTTGCTTGTGGCTATCGGCCTTTCCCTGTCCCGCGCGGACAGTTTCAGAAAGGCCCGCATGGGGTTGGGGCTAGCGACTATCTGCATTGCCACCTTCACCGTGATCGGTTATGCCATTCATCTGGAATCCAGCCTCGACTGGATCGGCGTGCCGCGCATGTCTCCTCATACAGGCATCGGTTTCATTGCCTTGGGATTTGGGTTGGTCCATACCGGTTCGAACAATGGGCGCATCTATGTGATCCTCTTGGTCGCACCTTTGCTGCTGATCCTGTTTGCCTTTTTTGTGCTTGTCACCCAATCATCCTCGGATCTCTCGCAGTTGATCATGACGTATCTTCTGCTTGAAGACAAACAGTCCGAGACAATGAACAAGCTTTCCATTGTCATTGTTGCTGCCGTCCTGCTCTATTTGGGCTTGACCCTTTATGCATTGTGGCACGCCCGACGCAGTATCCAGAACATGAGGGCCGTCGAAAGAAGCAAGGCGCAGATGGCTGCAATCATCGATCAGGTAACGGACGGCATCATCCTGATTGACGAACGAGGCAGCATTCTGTCTGCCAATGAGGCAAGCGTCGATATGTTCGGCTTTGAGAGAAGCGAGATGATCGGACAAAATGTCTCCATCCTGATGCCTCAGGATATTGCCAAACACCACCAGAGCTATCTCGAAAACTCCGATCAAAACAGCATAGCCAAGATCATCTCCAACTATCGAAAGCTGGAAGCCAGGCATAAATGTGGCCGCACCTTTCCGATCGAATTGTCCGTATCCCGGATCGACGCGCAGGAACAGGTCATGTTTAGCGGCATGATCCGGGATATCTCCCATCGCAGGCAAACCGAAGCCGCCTTGCTGGCAGCCAATGCGGAACTGGAGGACTTTGCCTACCGCACATCCCATGATCTGCGCTCGCCCATCGCATCAGCGATCGGACTGGTTCGCATTTGCGAAACACAATTGCAGGACAGAGAACTGGCCCTCCTTGAGGAAAATCTGACGCGTCTGCATAACAACTTTCTGCGCCTCGACAGCCTGATTGAAAACATCATCGAGGTCACACGCGCCCGCCTGATGGTGGAAGGTCCGACTGAGTTTCCGGTTCGCGAGACGATCGAAGAACTGTTGACCGAGTTGAGCCATCTGGATGGCTATGCCGACATGACCTTGCACATCGACATTGATCCGGAGCTTGCCATCGAAACCAGTCTGACCAAGTTTCAGATGATCATCAGAAATCTGCTTTCCAATGCCGTGAAATACCGCGACAGGAACGAAGCCAAGTCCAAAATGCATATTTCCGCTCAGCAATCGGACCAAACTCTGGTGCTGACATTCACCGACAACGGTATTGGGATCCCGCCAGAGGCTCAACCGAAATTGTTCGAAATGTTCAGGCGCTTTCATCCCAAAGTAGCGGTCGGGAGCGGTCTGGGAATGTATATCATGAAGAAATGCTCGGAAGCGTTAGGCGGATCGATCCGGTTTGAACCACAGCCCAAAGGCAGCCGTTTCATCCTCGAACTGCCAAATGGAGGATATGATGTCCCTGAGGAAAATCCTGATCGTCGATGACGAAGAAGTCGATCAATATATCTGCAAATATGTCATCGAAAAATTCGACCCGACCATTGCGACCCTGTCTGCCTTTAATGGCAGGGAAGCGCTCGACATTCTGCGCCAAGACGACCCTGATGCGATCATTCTCGACATCAACATGCCAATCATGAATGGCTTCGAGTTTCTCGAACGCTATGCCGCGGAGTTCGACAACCATGTGCCCGTTGTTGCGATGTTGACCAGTTCGATCCATGACCACGACAGGGACGTTGCCTTGCGCTACGTCTTCGTCGATGTCTGCTTCCAAAAACCACTCACCGAGGACCATCTGGCACAGCTGGCAAACACCTGGGAGCAATCCACACAAAGCTGATGTCACGCGCATCTCGCAAGCCCCGTCAGGAACAAACCGGGCGCAAGCACAGCATCCGCTGCGCTACATCAGCATCAGCCTGTAGTCGATGGACCAAATCTCGCCCTGCGCCAATGACACCCCTGTCGAGCGATCGATTTGCAGATCATTGCTGTCAAAATAGGATGCAATCGGCTCGACACCCAGACCCACAAAAGGTGCGGATTGATGAGTATCGAACTGGGCCGGATGGGCAATCCACAACAGGCAATGGGGGAGCTTCTCGGCCTCCCATTGCAGCCGAATGGTCTGTCCAACGTCTCCAAAAAACAGATCCGCTCGCCCCTCGGTCTGCCACAGCTGCACCAGATCCTGCTGATCAGACAGAGGCAGATCATCAAGATCAACAAAGCAATCGGCGGCCAAAGCCGCTGTGGCAGGTCGCAGACAATCAGGGGCTGCCTGAGCCGGACCGGAAGCCGGGATCGACAGAGCCAGCTTCCCATCCTTCATCGGCATCCGAAAAATCGGATGCAGACCAATGGGCAGGTGACAGGCTTGACGCGCTTCCACCACCAGACGGAAATCCACCGCCGCCTCCCCCGGCACAAGCCGGATATACCGTTCGAGCCGCCGGATCACATGAGCAGGCGGATAATCGATCTCCAGTGTGATCGCCGTCTGGTCGCGCTCGATCATCCGCCAGGGACGGTTCGAGCAAAAGCCGTGATGCTCCCCATCAGCAGCAACCGATCCAAACGGCACGCACGGCCATTCCCCGCCGAGGGTTTTCAGATGCGCCGCTCCACTGGCCGGTGGCGTTGCGCTGCCATGCAGCCAGTCCGCCTCGGCCAGCGGATGAAACGGACGCCCCTCGGGGGTCTGAAAGGCAAGATGATGCAATGCCGCACCGAATGACCAGACCTGAGCACTGGCATGACTGGAAGCAAGCGTCCAGATTTCGGTTTGAGGTCCAGCGCGACGTTGGTTCAGCATAATTGGATCTATCCGTCTTTAGCGAATGCGTTCTGTGGTCGCAGGGTCAAAGAACACGACCTTTGCCATATCAAAGGCAACGGTGGCGCTTTCCCCGGCATTGACCGCCGCATTGGCCCGCATGCGGGCAATGGCCTGCTTGCCGCCCAGATGCAGAATGGCGAAGGTGTCCGAGCCCGCAGGTTCGACCACATCGACCATACATTGCCGCTCGACCACCTTGTCGGAGGTGCGGTCCGCCCCATGCGGGTCGGTCAGGGCTTCGGGGCGGATGCCCAGAACCACAGACTTGCCGACAAAGTCGCCCAGCGAGCCGGGATCACTGACCGGCAGATCAAAGTCCGCCCCGCTGGCATCCTGCAAGGTCACCGCGATGCCCTCACCCGCTTTCTTGACGCTGGCAGGCACCAAGTTCATCGAGGGCGAGCCCATGAAATCGGCCACAAACATATTGACCGGATTGTCATAGATCTCGGCAGGGGTGCCGAATTGCTGCAAATAGCCATCCTTCAACACGGCGATCTTGCTGGCCAGCGTCAGCGCTTCGATCTGGTCGTGGGTCACATACACGATGGTGGTGCCCATCCGTTTATGCAGCCGCTTGATCTCGGTGCGCATATCGACACGCAGTTTGGCATCAAGGTTGGACAAAGGCTCATCGAAGAAGAAAACCTGCGGATCGCGCACAAGCGCCCGGCCCATGGCCACACGCTGACGCTGACCACCGGACAGTTGCCCCGGCTTGCGGTTCAACAACTCGCCAATCTGCAACATGTCAGCCACCCGCTTGATCGCAGCTTCCCGCTGTTCCTTGGGCACCTTGCGCACTTCCATACCGAAGCTGATATTCTGCGCTACGGTCATGTTGGGATAAAGCGCATAGGACTGGAACACCATCGCGATATCGCGCTTGGAAGGCGGAAGCCCCGCAACAGACTTGTCACCGATCCGGATTTCGCCCGAAGTGACTTCCTCCAGCCCGGCAATGGTATTGAGCAAGGTCGATTTGCCACAGCCGGACGGGCCGACCAGCACCAGAAATCCACCATCCTCGATTTCCAGATTGATGCCCTTGAGCACATCGACATTGCCATAGGACTTGTAGAGATTTTCAATGGAGAGAGATGCCATAGTCCTATCCTTTGACAGAGCCGGCCATCAGGCCACGCACGAAATAGCGGCCAGAGACGATGTAAACGACAAGGGTGGGGAGTGCAGCCAGAATGGCCCCGGCAAAATGCACGTTATATTCTTTGACGCCGGTCGAACTGTTGACCAGATTGTTGAGCGCAACCGTGATCGGGATCGAGTCAAAGTCGGCAAAGGACACGCCAAACAGGAAGTCATTCCAGACGTTGGTAAACTGCCAGATGACGGTCACCACAAAGATTGGTGCCGAGTTAGGCAGCATGATCCGCCGGAATATCTGGAAGAAGCTCGCACCATCAATCTGGGCGGAGCGGACCAGTTCGGTCGGAAACGCCTCATAATAGTTGCGGAAAAACAGCGTCGTGAAACCAAGACCATAGATCGTGTGCACCAGCACCAGCCCCGGCGTGGTACCGGCCAGACCGAGCAAGCCCAGAATACGGGCCATCGGCACCAAGACAATCTGGAACGGAATGAAGCAGGCGAGAAGCAAAGCCCCAAAAATGATGCTGTCGCCCTTAAAGCTCCATTTGGTCAGGACATAGCCATTCAACGCCCCCAAAATGGTCGAAATCAGCACCGCAGGCACAACCATGAGGATGGAGTTGATAAAGAAGGGCTTGAGACCGGACGGATCAACCCCGATCTGGGCCGTTGACCAGGCCGACAGCCAAGGGGCAATCGTCCAGTCCTGCGGCAAATTCATCATGCCGCCACCGCGGATTTCATCCAGCGGCTTGAAGCTGTTGACCACCATCACATAGAGCGGCAACAGATAATAGATGGCAAACAGGATCAGGGCGACATAGATCACAGCACGGATCAGGCGATCCGACATGGATGATGGGTTGGAGACGGATTGGGTCATCTCTTGTCTCCACTTCTCATTTCGCTATAGAGATAGGGCACGATGATCGAGAAAATCATGATCATCATGATGATGGCAGACGACGCGCCAACCCCCATCTGGTTGCGGGTGAAGGTGTAGCTATACATGAAGGTCGCGGGCATCTCCGTTGCCCGGCCCGGACCACCGCCGGTCAAGGCGACGACAAGGTCATAGGCCTTGATCGCCAGATGAGCGAGAACCACAAAGCTCGACAGGAAGACCGGACGCATCATCGGAATGATGATCTTGCGATAGATGGTGCCTTGCGAGGCGCCATCCATTTCAGCGGCCCGGATGATCTCGGTATCCACCCCACGCAACCCGGCAAGGAACATCGCCATAACGAACCCGGATGACTGCCAGACAGCAGCCATGACAACGGTATAGATCGCCATATTGCGGTCTTTGATCCAATTGAAGTGGAAGCTCTCCCAGCCCCAGCTATGCAGGGTTGCCTCAAGACCGATGCCCGGATCAAGAAACCACTTCCAGGCAATCCCGGTGACGATGAAGGACAAGGCCATTGGATAGAGATAGATCGGTCGCAGAACCCCTTCGCCGCGGATTTTCTGATCCAGAAAGATCGCCAACAACAAACCAAGCAGCGTACATATGGCGATATACAAGAAGCTAAAGACACCCAGATTGGTGAGCGCCGTGCCCCAATGTCTGAGCTTGAAAAGTTTTACATAATTGGAAAGTCCGATCCATTCGTCAGACGGCAGCATCCGCGAATTGGTCATCGAGAGATAACCGGTATAGACGATGAAGCCATAGACGAAGATCAGGACGAGAAGGAAGCTCGGCGCAAGCACGATGCGCGGCACCCAGTCACGAATGCGGTCCAGCATGGGTCTCTTTCACGTAGGGGGCTGGTGAATTTGACGTCCTTGGAGGCCGGAGACGAAACACCTCCGGCCAATGTCTGACCAATTTGCGAACTGTCAGACGTCCTTAAGAGGACTATTTGGCTGCTTCAACAGCATCGACCATTTCTTCAGCAGCGGTGGCCGAGTCAAATTCGCCGTTGAAATGCGCGGTGATGACATCGAACATGGCGCTCTTGATGCCATCCGGCACAGCATGGCCATGGGCCATGGAGCCGAACAGACGACCATTTTTGGCAGCGTCGCCAAGATCAGCCATGCCTTTTTTACCGCAATCATCAAAGGCATCATTCGGCACGTCGGTGCGTGCTGGAACGGACCCCTTCACAGTATTGAAGGCGATCTGGAAGCCCGGATCCATAACGGCAGACGCCATTTTCTTCTGAGCGGTGCCACCTTCTTTCATGTCGAACATGGCAAACTGGTCAGAGTTGAAGGTCACCGCACCTTGCGTGCCCGGGAAGCGGATGCAAACAAAGTCTTCGCCCGGCGTCAGTTTGGACTGCAGGAACTCGCCCTTCGCCCAGTCACCCATGACCTGCATGCCAGCTTCACCCTTGATGACCATGGCGGTCGCAAGGTTCCAGTCACGACCGGAGAAGTTGTCATCAACATAGCTGCGCAGTTTGGCCATACGATCAAAGGCTTCAACCATCTTGGCACCGCCAAGGGCTTCTGGATCCAGATCGATCATCGCAGCCTTGTAGAAGTCGTCACCCAGTGACAGAACGACGGAATCGAAGATCGTGCCGTCCTGCCAGGCCTGACCACCATGGGCCAGAGGGGTCACACCCTTGGCTTTCAGGGCATCGAGCATGGCAATCAGCTCGTCCCAGCTGGTTGGCGCCTTGCCCCCCACTTCATCAAGCAATTTCTTGTTGATCCAGACCCAGTTGGTCGAGTGGACATTCACCGGAGCGGCAATCCAGTTGCCTTCATATTTGGAGAATTCCTGCAAGGCGGGTGGTACCACGTTGTCCCAACCTTCAGCTTTCGCGATGTCATTCAGATTGCCAAGCACGCCCTGCTTGGACCAATCCTTGATGTTGAAGCCCATCATCTGAACGGCGGTTGGTGGGTTACCGGCCGTCACACGCGCACGAAGTGCGGTCATGGCAGACACACCGGAGCCACCGGCCACTGGCATATCAGCCCATTTAACACCTTGTTTCTCAAGATTTTCTTTCAAAACATTGAGAGCAGCAGCCTCGCCACCAGCGGTCCACCAATGGAGAACTTCAACATTCTCATCAGCAAAAACCGGGGTAACGGCGAGGGGAATAGCAACGAGGGCAGCACCAACAGCGGTGCCGGTCAGGATCGATTTCAGTTTCATTCTGTTTCCTCCCAGTGTGAAGTCTGAATCTGGACGCATTATAACGTTGTAATAATAAATGGTGTCAATTGATTTTTTTACGGACCTTGGGCTAGGCTACGACAACAGGCAAAGGAATGATCGGGAGATCCGGCCGAACCGGACTCAAAAAAACCACGCAATGGACCCCAACTCGATGGCCAAAAAAGCCCCAATCTCGGACCTCATTCCGTCAGGCACGCGCCCGACCCAACAGACCATTGCCGACATGACGGGGCTGGCGGTGACGACCGTTTCAAAGGCCCTGCGCAGCGATCCGAAAATTTCTGAAAAAACCCGTCTGCTGGTTGAAAAGGTCGCCAAGGAAGTGGGCTATGTGCCTGACCGTGCGGCCCAGCGCTTGCGCACGGGAAAAACCCATGTCATCAGCCTGATCCTTGATCCCCACAATGAGATTTTAGGCTTTGGCAATTCGATGATCACAGGCATTGTCGAAGCCCTCCAAGGTACCAACTATCACCTTAATATCACACCGCATTTCACGCCCGGCCACATCATGGAACCGGTGGTCAACATCGTCCGTAACGGCTTGGCCGATGGGTTGATTTTCTCTCGCACCCGGGCACTCGATGAACGGGTGCGGTTCCTCTCAGAACGGGACTTTCCCTTTGTCACCCATGGGCGGACCGAATTCAGCAAACAGCATAATTTCGTCGATTATGACAATGAGGCCTTCGCCTATCAGGCCGTCATGCGCCTGGTGGCAAAAGGCTGCAACAAGGTCTGTATCTTGTTGCCCTTGAGCAAATTCACCTTCTACCAACATATGCGCTATGGCTTCATGCGCGCAGTGCGGGAAACCGGTGTCGATCACCTGCTGCCCGAGGATGTGTCCCTTGATTCGCCATCTGACCAGCTTGTGGCATGGGCAAAGGGGCTGGCCGGGACCGACGCCATGCCCGACGGCATCATATGCCCCGGCGAGACCTCCTATTTTGCGGTGGAAAACGGCTTTGCCGCAGGCGGAAAAAGGCAGGAGCAAGACTATTGCGTCGTCGCCAAAAGTGTATCCGCCGTACTGCCCCTGAACAATCCAAACCTCGATCTGATTGCCGAGGACGTCAAGGAAGCAGGCTTTCTGATGGGGCAATCCCTGCTTGAAGTGCTGTCCTCACCGGAAAAGGCGCCTCGCCAGATTCTGCAAGAGCCAACCTTGAAATTTCCGATCTAGGTCACCGATAAAAAAGCAACGGGCTTCCCTGATGAAGATCAGGAAAACCCGCTGCCACCTTGACCCTGGGAAGAGATCATAGGCTTGGGAGAGACTTAATCGCGTTTCGACAGCTCTTCAGAGAAGGCGCCCAACCGCTTGTAATCCGCATAAATGGCTTCATAGGCCTTGTGGGCTTCCGGATCGGGTTTGAAGACTTTTTCAACTGGGCTGTGCATCGCTGCTTTCGCCGCTTCAATATCCTCATAGGCCCCGGCAGCCGTCGCCGCAAAGATCGCCGCACCCCGGGCACAGCATTCATCAGATGCCACAACGCTGATTTCACGGTTGAGCACATCGGCGCAAATCTGCGAAACCAGATCGGACTTGCGGGCAATGCCGCCGATGCCAACGATACTCTTGACCGGAATACCTTCGGATTCGAACCGTTCGACAATGGCCCTTGAGCCAAAGGCCGTCGCTTCAATCAGGGCCCGATAGATAGATGGAGCCGTCGAGCCCAGATGCAACCCGGACAGGATCGCCTTGATCGTCTGATCCGCATCCGGCGTCCGCCGTCCATTCAGCCAGTCCAGCGCCCGCTCGCCATAGGCTCCCGGCGGCAACTGGGCAGCAGCCTCTTCAAGCTGCGGCAGCAAGGACCCCGCCTTGGTATTGCTGCGCCGGTTCCACATCAAGACGCGTTCAAACCAGGCAAAGACATCGCCAAAAGAGGACTGCCCTGCTTCAAAACCGATATAACCCGGCATCGCACTGCCCGGCACCTGACCACAAATGCCATGCACCAACGTGTCCTTCACCTCTTCCGGTGGGGCGATCAGAATATCGCAGGTCGATGTGCCCATCACCCGCACCAGCGAGTAAGGCTCAATGCCCGCACCAACCGCACCCATATGACAATCAAACGCGCCGACTGCGACCGGGATATCTGCATCCAGCCCCAATCGTCCAGCCCATTCATTCGACAAGGTGCCCGCAGGTTGATCACTGGTCACGGTGTCTTGATAAAGCGGACTTGGCAGATTGCCGAGGCACGGATCAAGCGCCGTCAGCCATTCGCGGCTCGGCAGGCCGCCAAATTCCGGGTGCCACAGGGCCTTGTGCCCGGCAGAGCAGCGGCTGCGAACAATCTTCGCCGCATCATCAACACCCGTCAGCACCGATGGCACCCAATCGCACAATTCAACCCAGCTGGCCGCGGCCTGAAACACTGCAGGATTGCGCCGACCGACATTGAGGATCTTGGCCCAGTACCATTCAGAGGAATAAATGCCGCCAACATATTTGGTATAGTCGGGAAACTGGCCGGAGTGACACAGTGCATTGATCTCTTCGGCTTCGGCCACCGAGGTGTGGTCCTTCCACAGAATGCACATCGCATCCGGGTCGGTCGCAAAGCCATCCTTGAGCGCCAGGGCGGTCGCATCCGCCGTCACAGGCAGGGGTGACGAGCCGGTCGTGTCCACCCCGATACCGATGATTTTCGGCTTGCCCGGCGCCATTGACTGAACGGCGTCCCGCACGGCGGCGGTCATCGCTTCAAGATAGTCTGCCGGGTGCTGACGAAATTGTTGTCGCGTCGGCTCGCAAAAGCGCCCTTCTGCCCATCGCGGATAAGCCGCAACGGCGGCGGCGAGCTCATCCCCCCCCGCAACACTGACAATCACCGCCCGGACACTATCCGAGCCAAAATCCAACCCCAAGACACAAATCTGCTGATCAGCGGCCATGCCGATATCCTCCCATCGGTCGGTCGAAAGCCTCGCACCAGCATCCAAATCTTATGGATTATTCTACTCAAAAACTTTCGACACTCTTCTTTCCAAAGCGCACGTTTCAGATTAGAATATGGACTATTCTGATGCCTTCCAATACAGCAAAGCGCTAGAGATATGGACGATCATTCTAAATTTGATCCCAGCGCAGACCCACAAGTTCAAGGTCTGTTCAAGAAACTGGCCTATGACACAGCCCCCAAGGGAGCCGACGATGAGGTTGCGCCGCTTTTTCCCGGCTTTCAGTTCGACGTCAAATTGGTCGCCGGCATCACTCCCATTGAGAGCGGCGGCCCACTGGATTTCTATATCGACCGCCCCAACGGCATGCGCGGCTGGATCATAAACCTGACGGTCGACGGCATTGGCCGGGTGTTTGACGGCCCCAATTCCTTCACCGTCGAACCGGGCGATCTATTGCTTTTCCCGCCGGAAGCACGCCATTTCTATGGCCGCGATTTCGACGCCGACAAATGGTGGCATCGCTGGATCTATTTCCAGCCGCGCGCATTCTGGAAACCATGGCTGGACTGGCATCAGGTGGTCGATGGCGTCCATATCTTGCGCAAACGCGACGAGGCCAAGACCAGCGAGCTGTTCCGCCTGTTTGTCGAAGTCGAGAAATGGGCCAAGTCTCCCGACAATCTGTCTGTTGATCTTGCCTTCAACCGACTGGAACATATCCTGCTGCAATGCGCCCGGATGACCCGTTCCTCAAGCATGAACACACCAACCCTTGACGACCGCGTGCTGGCGGCTTGCTCCCTGATTTCCGCCAATCTCGACAAGCCGCTATCAGTCAAAGACATTGCCAGCCATGTCTGCCTGTCGCCTTCTCGCCTGTCACACCTGTTCCGCAAGAATATCGGCACCGGCGTGGTCCAGTGGCGCGACGGCCAGCGGGTGCAATATGCAATGCAGATCCTGCGGGTCACCAATGTGCCAATCAAGTCCCTCTCCCAAATGGTCGGCTATGAGGATCCACTTTATTTCAGCCGCGTTTTCCGTCGCCATACCGGCATGAGCCCGCGCACCTTCCGCGACAAGAGCCTGCACAACATCACCAGCAACGGCACCATTTCGCCGCTCCCCGGGGACGCAATCGTGCAATTGCCGCTGCGCCCGGACTGATTGCCCTGATGGGCGCTCACGACGACGTGCCAAACCTGCCTCACAAACAAACACCCCCGAAAGATCGTGTCTTTCGGGGGTGTTCTGTTTCACTGCCCTCGCGAGGCGCGGGTCTGCGGGGACTCTTGTCTGACGCGAGGGCAGTCGGCCTGAAAATCAGGCCCTAAATCCCTTGGCAAAGTGCCAATAGACTTCATTCATGCGCAAATCCTGCTTGAAGCGCATGGTTTCAGTTTGCTCATCGATCAAGGCCAGTTCCATCCCGGCGATGGTAGCAAAATCATCAAGCATCTCCGAGGTCACATCGTAGCTATAGGCGGTGTGATGCGCACCACCCGCCAAGATCCATGCGGAGCATGCGGTCTTGAAGTCTGGTGCACATTCCCAAACCGCACGCGCCACCGGCAGGTTCGGCAGGTCAGGATGATCCACGGCCTTGACCTTATTGACGATCAGGCGGAAGCGATTGCCCAGATCAACGAAGCAGGCATTCAGCGCATCACCCTTCTGGGCATTGAAGACCAGACGCACCGGATCGGCCTTGCCGCCAATACCAAGCGGATGAATTTCCATTTGCGGTTTGTCGACGGCAATCGACGGGCAGACTTCAAGCATATGCGCACCAAGCACCTTCTCGGCACCGGGTTTGATATCATAGGTATAGTCTTCCATGAAGGACGTTGCCCCGGTCAGCCCATGACCCATCACTTTCATGGCGCGCACGAGCGCCGGGGTTTTCCAGTCCCCTTCCCCGGCAAAGCCAAAGCCCTTGGCCATCAGCCGCTGCGGCGCAAGACCGGGCAACTGGTTAAGTCCATGCAGATCCTGGAAGGTATGCGTGAAGCCAGTATAGCCCCCTTCAGTAAGGAAGGCCTCAAGCCCCAGTTCCTGACGCGCAGCATCCAGCAGCGAGGCACGCTTTTCGCCCCCAGCTTTCAAGGCTGGCACCAGATCGTAAAGCGCTTCATACTCGGCGACCAATGCCTCGACATCAGCCTCGGCAATACTGGCCATCCGGTCAACCAGATCGCCAACGCCCCAGCCATCAACCGCAAAGCCAAAGGCCATTTCGGCACCGACTTTGTCCCCTTCAGTGACGGCGACATCGCGCATATTGTCACCAAAGCGGCAGAAACGGGCCCCTTGCCAGTCATGCCAGGCTCGGGCAGCCCGCATCCAGCTATCAATCCGCTCCTGCACATCGGCCTCAGACCAGTGACCCACCACCACCTTGCGGCCAAGACGCAAGCGTGAATGCATGAAGCCTGCTTCCCGGTCGCCGTGAGCGGCCTGATGCAGGTTCATATAGTCCATGTCGATGCTGTCCCAAGGCAGGTCGGCATTGAGCTGGGTATGAAGATGCAGCACCGGTTTGGTTAGCTGGGTAAGGCCACGGATCCACATTTTGGCCGGCGAGAAGGTATGCATCCAGAGAATGACGCCGCCACAGGTCGGGTCAGCAGACGCCCGACGGCACATATCGGCAATCTCATCAGTTGTGGTGCCAACACCGGCAAACTCAATCGGCAGAACCAACCGCCCATCCTTGCTGAGCCCATCAACGACCGTGCGGGCATTCTCGGCAACCTTGCCCAGAGCCTCCGCCCCATACAGATGCTGCGAACCACAGATAAACCAGAATTTCAACTCTTTGAGTGCAATCATTTTCCTGCCTCTTCATATCCCGTTTGTTGTTGTCCCCATGGATGAAAGGCAGTGCCCGGTTGCCCCCATCTGCTAAGGAAGTCTGCTATTTTTGGCCATACCAGGCATTTTTGCCGTGTTTGCGCTGATAGTGATAATCAAGCACATAATCTTCCAACGACTGCAAAGGGTTGGAGATGGTGGCCGAAATGGTGGCCATATGGGCGATCTCCTCAAGGATCACAGCATTGCGCACCGATTCATCCGCATCCGCGCCCCATGCAAACGGTCCATGACCTGCCAGCAGAACCATCGGCACCGCCACCGGATCGAGGCCTTCAAAGCGCCTTACGATCGCTTCACCCGTCGCTCCTTCATAATCCCGCTCCACCTCTTGAGGGCTGAGCGGCGCCGTGCAAGGAACAGAGCCCGCGCAATAATCTGCCTGTGTCGTGCCAAGACAAGGGATCGACCGCCGGGCTTGTGCCCACGCGACAGCATGGCGCGAATGGGTGTGACTGACGCCACCAATTGTCGGGAAAGCCTTGTAAAGCACTGTGTGGGTGCGGGTATCCGAGGACGGTTTCTTGTCACCCCAGACGACCTTGTTGTCGAGATCAACCACCACCATGTCATCGGCGGTCATCACTTCATAAGGCACGCCGGATGGCTTGATAACCACCAACCCCGCCTCGCGGTCAATGCCTGAGACATTGCCCCATGTATAGAGCACAACCCCGCGTCGATTAAGCTCGATATTGGCTTCAAAAACCTGCTGTCGCAGTTCAAGCAACATGGGCAACCTCCCTCACCATCAACGCCCGAACGACAGGCCAGCTCTGCCCCGTTCCGGCGGATTTCTCAAAAGCCTCCTAAGGACAAGCCGAGCGGCTTGCCTCCGGACGCACTCCTCTGGTGAGAGTCTGGGCCGAAGCAATCGTCACCGCTAGAGGCTATACCGCCAATTATATGGATGATCCTGCCGTTCAAATTTGTGCCAATACTGGATGAAATCCAACTGCCGCCAGCATCGGCGAACCACATCATTACATGGCCTTTTCGCCTGCGCTTACAACAAAGAAAAGGGCAGACCAAAGGTCCACCCTTTCCAGTGTCAGTTCCTGCTCGATGTAAAACCAAGTTCAAGAAGGACCTGCATTCAACGGCGCATCACTGAGCCTTGTTCTTGTTGTAGACATCGAAGATCACGGCGGCGAGCAGCACCAGCCCCTTGATGACCTGCTGGTAGTCGATCCCGATCGACATAATCGACATGCCATTGTTCATCACGCCCATCAGGAACGCGCCGATGATCGCCCCGGTCACCGTACCGACACCACCCGAAAGAGAGGCCCCACCGACAACCACGGCAGCGATCACATCAAGCTCGAAGGTGAAGCCGGCCTTAGGCGTCGCGGTATTGAGGCGAGCCGCAAAGACCAGCCCGGCAAAGGCCGACAACAGCCCCATATTGGCAAAGGCCAGGAAGGTCAGTCGCTCGGTTTTGACCCCGGACAGTTTGGCAGCTTTTTCGTTGCCGCCAAGTGCATAGATCCGACGACCAATGGTGGTCCGCGACGTCACAAAGGTATAAATTCCCATCAGCAGTGCCATGACGATCAGCACGTTGGGATAGCCCTTATAGCCCGCCATCAGGTAGGACAGATAGGAAATGGCAAAGACGATCAGACCATTTTTGACCACGAAGAAGGAGAATGGTTCCTCCACCGTACCATGCTTCTGCTGTTGCTTGCGTGCCTTGATATTGACATAGAGCAGCGCCGCACTGACGGCCAGACCAAGCGCAATAGTCAGGATATGCGGACGACCCGAACCAAACAGATCGGGAATGAATCCCGAGCTGAGTTTCTGGAACGCCACCGGAAATGGCCCGATGGACTGCCCTTCAAGCAGGGCCAGCGTCAGTCCGCGAAAAACCAACATGCCCGCCAAGGTCACAATGAAGGCCGGGATCTTATAATAAGCCACCCAGAAGCCCTGCAAGCAACCAATGACCACTCCGACCGCCAGACAGACCACAATGGTCACAGCAGCATTGATCTCGTAATTGACGATCATCACCGCCGCCAGCGCGCCGATGAAACCAACCACCGAGCCGACCGACAGGTCAATATGACCGGCCACAATGATCAGCAACATGCCGACAGCCATAATGACCACATAGGAGTTCTGCAAAATCAGGTTGGTCAGATTGAGCGGCCGCATGAGAATGCCGCCAGTCATGACCTGAAAGAAGATCATCACGACGACCAGCGCCAACAACAGACCGTATTCGCGCATGTTGGCCTTGAAATATTTAGCGATTCCAGTGGTTTCGCCTTCGGAAGGCTCTTGCGAACCAACGGCGGGTTTTGCCATTTTACTCATTGTCTCACCCACTATTCCTGTGTCTTGATGATCATTCGCATGATCTTTTCTTGGCTCGCTTCGGCGGCAGGCAGCTCACCCACCATGCGGCCCTCATTCATGACGTAAATCCGGTCACACATACCCAGCAACTCCGGCATTTCCGACGAGATGAAAATGATTCCTTTCCCCTCTTCGGCCAGTTGATTGATGATGGTGTAGATTTCGAACTTGGCGTTGACGTCGATGCCGCGAGTTGGCTCATCAAGGATCAGCACATCCGGCTGGGAAAACAGCCATTTGCTGAGCACCACCTTCTGCTGATTGCCACCCGACAGATTGACGACATTCTGCTGCAGGTCCTTGCAGCGAATGTTGAGTTTCTCGCGATAGTCCGCACCGACCAGCGTCTCTTTGTTTTCATCCAGCACCATGCTGCTCGACACGTCATCGAGATTGGCCAGGGTAATGTTGGTACGAATGGAGTTTTCCAGCACCAGACCATATTGCTTGCGGTCTTCGGTCACATAGGCAACCCCCTGATCCACCGCCTTGTCGATGGTGCTCAGGTCAACCGCCTGACCGCGCAAACTGACGTCGCCGCGGATATTCTTGCCATAGGAGCGGCCAAACAGGCTCATCGCCAGCTCGGTTCGCCCGGCCCCCATCAATCCGGCAATACCGACAATCTCGCCCGCCTTCACATGCAGCGAGACATCCTTGATGAAGTGATAGTCGGCACGGATCTGGTGATCGACATTCCAGTTATTCACTTCGAGCAGGGTTTCACCGATCATCGCATCACGCTGCGGGAAACGATTGGTCAGCGATCGACCAACCATGTCACGAATGATGGCATTTTCCATTTCTTCCGACTTGTCACAATCAAGCGTACTGACCGTCTGGCCATCGCGCAAAACGGTGATTTTGTCGGCGACCTTCACCACTTCATTGAGTTTGTGCGAAATCAGAATCGAGGAAATACCCTGGCGTTTGAACTCCAACAGCAGTTCCAGCAAGGCATCCGAGTCGCTTTCATTCAGCGACGAGGTCGGCTCATCCAGGATGAGCAGCTTGACCTGTTTTGACAGGGCCTTGGCGATCTCCACCAATTGCTGTTTGCCCACGCCCAGATTGGTAATCAGGGATCCGGTTGGCTCATCCAGCCCGACCTTTTTGAGCAACTCTGCAGAGCGCGTATGCGCCGTCGGCCAGTCGATGATGCCATATTTGGAAGGCTCATTGCCCAGAAAGATGTTTTCGGCAATTGACAGCAGCGGCACCAGTGCCAGCTCCTGATGAATGATGATGATGCCTTTTTCTTCACTGTCGACAATGCCATTGAATTGCTGCACGTCGCCGCGATAGATGATATCGCCCTCATAGGATCCGTAAGGATAGACGCCGCTCAGCACCTTCATCAGCGTGGATTTTCCCGCGCCGTTTTCACCAACGAGGGCATGAATTTCCGCTTCAGAGACGGTGAGATTGACATCGCTTAGCGCCTTCACACCAGGGAAGGTCTTTGTGATGTCACGCATTTCCAGAATGGTAGTCATATCAGCCTCTGGGAGACAGTTCTGGTTTGAGAAAAGCCGCTTTTCACGGCGCAGGTGAGCGGTGGCGGTCAGGCCGCCACCGACCCCTTGGGAGGACCTATTTGATCTGGTCCATTTTGTAGTAGCCGGAGCCAATCAGGATTTCTTCCCAATTGCTGCGGTTCACGTCGACTGGTTTCAGCAGGTAGGACGGAACAACTTTCACACCATTGTCATAGGTTTTGGTGTCGTTGATTTCCGGCTCGCCACCCTTCAACAGAGCTTCAACCATGCCCACGGTCACACGGGCCAACTCACGGGTATCCTTGAAGACGGTGGAATATTGCTCATTCGCCAGCATGGACTTGATGGATGGAACTTCTGCATCCTGACCGGTAACGATCGGCATTTTCATGTCGCCGGAGCCATAGCCAACGCCTTTGAGCGAAGACAGAATGCCGATGGACAGGCCGTCATATGGAGACAGCACGCCGTCGATGCGCTTGTCGGTGTAGAAAGCCGACAGCAGGTTGTCCATGCGGGCCTGAGCCACAGAGCCGTCCCAACGCAGGGTGCCGACTTTATCCATGCCAAACTGACCGGACTGTACAACAAGTTTGCCTTCATCGATCAGCGGCTGCAGAACCGACATGGCACCATTATAGAAGAAATAGGCGTTGTTGTCGTCTGGTGAGCCACCGAACAGCTCGATATTCAGCGGCCCTTTGGCATTGGCAACATCCAGACCCTCGACAAGAGAGCTGGCCTGAATAACACCAACCTGGAAGTTGTCGAAGGTGGCATAATAGTCGACATTGCCGGAATCGCGGATCAGGCGATCATAGGCAATAACCTTGATGCCGGATTCAGCGGCCAGATCAAGCGCGGCCGACAGGGTGGTGCCGTCGATTGCAGCAATCACAAGCGCGTCGACCCCCTTCAGGATCATGGTTTCAACCTGACGCAGCTGGTTAGCAATATCATCTTCTGCATATTGCAGATCGGTTTTGTAACCGGCCTTTTCAAACTGCTCGACCATCGAATGGCCGTCAGAAATCCAACGCGCTGAAGATTGGGTCGGCATGGCGATACCGACAAAGCCGTCGGCGGCGATGGTCGGCGCACCGGACAGAGACAATCCTGCTGCCAAAGCCATGGCACCGACACTCAAGCTTTTAAGAAACTTTGCAAATCCCATTATGAGATCCTCCCAAGGAAACGCACCCAAAGGGCTGTCATGATTTTGCTCCACCGGCTGATCCGGCAAAGCGAAGAGAATTGACAAAGGGAAAAGCTGCACGATTAGCGCGACAAAGATCGTTCGGAGGATGCGTCCACTGCATCATCCGCAAAGCCGCATGACGCAATGTCATTCGGACACAACCATCTAATAAATCGCTTAAAACTCCCGTTTTGAGCTTTCAGTGCTGTCGAAAGCTCAACTTCTCCCTATATCCTCCGCCTGCCATTGTGGGGCAATGGCGATAGGAAGGAAGAAATCATACGGTCAAAAACATGGATGATTTTGCTTTTCTCACACTTTCTACACCGAAAGATCCATCTTGAACTTATGGCATAAGTTGAGCAAGCCAGCCGGAAAAGCGGCAGCTTCTCAGCCAACCAAACGGCACAGACCTAACCAAAAACGCGTAAAAAACATGGATGAAAGAGGGATACAGTCGGGATCGACGGCCTTGTTAGACCCTATTGCATAGCGTCTTTAGCCTGCAAAATGATCCGCTGCATCGCCTCTTCAGCCCTGTGTGGTTGACCCGAACAGATGGCATTGAGCAAAGATGCATAGTCCGCACGCCCTTGATGCAGTTGATCGGAGGGATGGGAGATGGCCAACGGATCACGAGGTTCGTTGCGCAAATAAACCGAAAAAAGGGCAGTCTGGACCATATCACCCAGCGACGACAAAAACCGGTTGCCCGACAGATGCAGGATAGCTGTGTGGAACGCCACGTTGGCCTTGGCAAAAGCCAATGGCTCCTGCGCCAGAAACATTGCCTCGGCAAGGCGGGTCAAATGCAATTTCTGGATATCATCGGACCGCTCTGCCACGTGGCTGGCGGCGGCCGGCTCGAAAATCAATCTGATTTCGAACAATTCTTCAAGAAACGGTCCGGGTTTACGCAGGGAGGCGTGCCATCGCAACACATCAGGATCAAACATCGACCAGTCGGCCGCAGGTCGCACCCGCGTTCCCACTTTGGCTTTCGATTGTAACAATCCCTTGCCAACAAGGGTTTTTTTAGCCTCCCGAATGACCGTTCGGGAGACACCAAACATTTCTTCCAGATCCGGATCCAGCGGGATCATTGTCCCCTCGGCGTAATCGCCGCAGACAATTGCAATTCCTAGCTGGTCAACAACCTTGCTGGTGTTGCTGAAGGCCTGTTGGGGGGTCCCGGCAGCTGTTGCAAAACTCATGATCAGGTCGCGAATTTTGTTGCCGGTCTTTTTCGAACTGTCGTTGCCCAACCCAAGCCTTTCTGCAACATAATAAAGGTGAAGAGCAGAATGCCTATCACAATCTTGGTCCACCAGCTCGACAGGGTTCCGTCGAAGACGATGTAGGTCTGAATCAGGCCCATGATGAGGATACCAAAGAATGTCCCGGCAACAAATCCGGTTCCACCGCTCAAGAGTGTCCCACCAATCACCACGGCAGCGATCGCGTCAAGCTCAACCCCAACCGTCGCCAGAGAATAGCCCGCAGACGTATAGAGCGAGTAAACGATCCCCGCCAGCCCGGCCAAACCACCAGACACAGCATAGATCTGAATCGTCGTTCGGGCAATCGGTACGCCCATCAATTGAGCAGCCTGTTGACCCCCACCCAAGGCATAGACATTTTTGCCAAAACGGGTCCGGTGCAACACCATCATCGCACCAATGAAGACCAGCAGCATCAGGCCTCCAATCAGCCGAAACCGCCCACCACCGGGTGCCTTCCAGTAAACCGACTGCAGCACGTCATAAAATTCGTGCGTAATAGGAACAGAATCCGTCGACAGCACATAAGCCATACCGCGCATCAGGAACATCCCCGCCAATGTGACGATAAAGGGCGGCATCTCCAGAAAGTGAACAATTGCCCCGATCGCCGCTCCAAAGGCAATGGTGATGGAGAGAACCAGCGCAAAGGCGGCCAGAGGATGAATCGCCGTTTCGCGCAGGATCACCGCCAGAAACACGCCGGTGAAGGCAATAACGGACCCGACCGAGAGATCAATCCCGCCAGACAGGATGACGAAGGTCATACCAACCGCGGTAATGCCAAGAAAGGCATTGTCTGTCAGCAGATTGGCAACCACCCGCGTCGACAGCATGTTGGGGAACTGCCAGATACAAAGGAGATAGGCGAGAAAGAAGGTCGCAATCGTCATATAAAGCGGAAAACGGGGTGACTTGATCATGACGCACTTTCCTTTGCACTGGAATTAACGTGCCGGTTTGCATCCTCCGGCGCATTGTGATCGTCCGACGCGCGGAACAGATAGATGGCGTGGCGTACGGCGGGCGACTGAATGAAGAGGATAGAAATGATCAGGAAAGCCTTGATCACCAGGTTGAATTCTGGCGGCATGCCCGACAACAGGATCACCGAATTGACCGACTGGATGATCAGGGCTCCAAGCAACGAAGCGACAATCGAAAAGCGTCCGCCAAGCAGTGAATTTCCGCCGATGACGACAGCAAGAATGGCATCAAGTTCCATCCACAGACCAGCATTGTTGGCATCCGCACCCTTGATATCGGCAGCCACCACCACCCCGGCCAATGCGGCACAGAAGCCGGAGACCAGATAGACCGCCATCAGCAGCACCCGGCTATTGATCCCGGCAAGCCGTGAAGAGGTCTCGTTGATGCCGATCGCCTCGATCAGCATGCCAAGCGCCGTCTTGCGCACCGCGAAGGTGACCACAAAGCCGATGAACAGCCAGATCAGGATCGGCGTCGGCACCCCAAGCACGGTGCCCGATCCAAGATGAATGAGCCCGGGATCATTGAAGGTCAGGATCGTGCCTTCGGTAATCAGCTGGGCGATACCTCGCCCGGCCACCATCAGGACAAGCGTCGCGACAATCGGCTGGATCTTGAAGAACGAAACCAACACGCCGTTCCACAATCCACACAGCATCCCGGCAACCAGAGCTGCCAGCAAGGCCACCGACCAGGCAGCTCCACCGGCGACCACCGAAGCGGCCACCGCCCCGGCGATTGCCATAACAGCCCCGACAGACAGATCAATCCCCCGCGTTGCGATGACAAGGGTCATGCCGACCGCCAGCATGGCAACCGGCGCACCCCTATTCATCACATCCACCAGATTGCCAAACAGGCGACCATTTTGGAATTCGATGGTGAAGAAGCCGGGAAAAACGATGAAATTGAGCAACAGGACAGCGCCCAAAATGACCAATTGCGGAGCAATCCGCTTCAGGCTCTCGGTGATCATTCCGCCGCCTCCTCTGCTGCAATGGAACTCACGATGGAACCGATGGAAATGTCATCACCGCTCAATTCCTTGACCTGATGGCGGTCTCTGAGCACCATGATGCGTGTTGAATAGGCGATCAGCTCTTCCAGCTCGGACGAGGCCACAATCAACGCCATGCCCTGTTCCTGCAAGGACTGGATCAATTCGATAATCTCCGCATGCGCCCCGACATCGATACCACGGGTCGGCTCATCAAGAATGAGAATATCCGGCTCGGTTGCCAGCCAGCGGGCCAGCAGGGCCTTTTGCTGATTGCCGCCGGACAACAGCCGGATCGGCATATCAAGGCTGGCAAGGCGAATATCGAGTTTCTTGACATAATCCTGCGCGATTTCTTCGGCCTTGGCCCGTGTGATCGGCCGCGTCCAGCCTCTGCGAGCCTGCAGCGATAGGATGATATTCTCCCGCACCGACAAGTCCCCAACCACACCGTCGGTTTTCCGGTCTTCCGGGCAAAGGCCAAACCCGAGCGAAATGCTCGCCCGCGGGCTGTCAAGCCGCACCTTCTCGCCTCGCAAACGGGCCTGTCCCTGATCGGCAGCCACAACACCAAATATGACATGGGCGGTTTCACTCCGCCCCGAACCGAGCAACCCGGCAAGCCCGATCACTTCCCCTTGATGAAGGGTCAGATCAAACGGCTCGATCGTGCCACGGCGACCATATTGTTCCAGCTCCAGCAGAGGCTCCCCGATCTTTGAAACGGAGCGCTCGCGCTTGACGCTTTCCAGTTGGCGCCCCAACATCAGCGTGACGATTTCGGTCCGCGTGACGTCTTTCAAAATCCGGGTCCCCACCACCCGTCCGTTGCGCAGCACCGTCGCCCTGTCTGAAATTTCGAACACCTGATCGAGGAAGTGGGTAATGAAAACAACGGCCAGCCCGCGCGCGGTCAATTTGCGGATGACGGAGAAGAGAAGGTCAATTTCTTCGCGATCAAGGCTGGCTGTCGGTTCATCCAGAATAAGCACTTTGCCCGCCAGCTCCACGGCCCGGGCAATTGCCACCACCTGCTGGATGGCAATCGAATAGCTTGAGAGAAGTTGTGAAGGATCAATATCGAGACCAAATTCCGACAAGATCTCGTGCGACCGGCGGATCATGGCCTTCTGGTCAAGCATGCCGAAACGCATCGGTTGCCAACCAAGAAACAGATTTTCCGCCACCGTCAGATTGGGCAGCAGGTTGACCTCTTGATAGACCGTGCCGATACCCAGTATCAGACTTGCCTGCGGATCGCGTGGATTGATTTCCTGCCCGTCGAGCAAAATCAGACCAGCATCCTTTTTATAGGCACCGGTCAGGCATTTGATGAGCGTGGATTTCCCGGCACCATTTTCCCCCAGAAGGGCATGCACTTCGCCCGGATAAAGAGAAAGGGACACATCATCCAGCGCCACCGCGCCAGGGAAATATTTGCAAATGCCGGTTGCTTTAAGAACCGGCTCGATATCGTTGGGCATGACTTGATCCTGACAAGAGACATCTGCTGATAAAAAGCGGGCGGCAGATGGAATCCATCCGCCGCCGCAGTCCGTCAAACATCAGTAGCCAAGGCTCTTTTTCGACTCGTAGATGGCTTTGTTGTCATCTTTCAGCGTGTAGAGCTTGGATTCGGTCTGGATCCATTTTGGTGGCGTCGTGCCATCTTTCCAATAGGCTTCCAGCGCATCAAAGGCAGGACCTGCCATATTCGGGGTCAACTCGACCGTTGCGTTGGCTTCCCCGGCATCCATGGCCAGATGAATATCCGGCACGGAGTCGATCGACACAACAAGGATGTCTTTGCCAGGCTTCGCGCCGGCTTCCTTGATGGCCTGAATGGCACCAACTGCCATGTCATCATTGTGAGCATAAAGCGCACAAATATTGTCTGCACCTTCAGCCTTCAGGAAGCTTTCCATAACGACCTTGCCCTGTGCACGGGTAAAGTCACCGGTCTGGCTGCGGACAATTTTCAGATTGTCAGCACCAGCAATGCCCTGCTCGAAGCCTTTTTTGCGATCGATGGCAGGGGACGAACCGGTGGTGCCCTGAAGTTCAACAATGTTGCAGTCTTTGCCAGCAACTTCATCTTTCAGCCACTTGCCTGCGACCTCGCCCTCATGGACAAGATCCGAGGTGACGGCAGTCATGTAAAGGTCTTTGTCGGCATCAACGGTACGGTCAAGCAACAGAACCGGAATTTCGGCATCCTTGGCTTCTTCAAGCACTTCGTCCCAGCCGGTTGCAACCACAGGCGCAACGAGGATCGCATCCACCCCTTGGGCGATGAAGCCGCGAATGGCCTTGATCTGGTTTTCCTGCTTCTGCTGAGCGTCGGCAAATTTCAAGGTGATACCGCGCTCTTCAGCCTGCTGTTTCGTGACGGTGGTTTCCGCAGCACGCCAGCCTGATTCAGACCCGATCTGGGAAAAGCCGACGGTTTTGCCCGCTGCCATAGCAGTGAGCGGCACCAGAGTGAGGGCACTGGCGAGTAGGATTGAGCTGAGTTTCATGATTACCTCCCTATGAAACATGTCTCCCACCATCCATCAAGTATTACTTATTAAGGATCGTAAATGGACGATACTGCTGCATATATATCAAAACCACCTATCCCGAGTCAGAACGACACTCAACCTAGGATTTTTTTCCCATTCCACACTAAAACGGACTTCCCAACGCAAGCGGAAAGGACTTACGGCAAGAAAGAGTGCAAAAACGGTGCAAAAGTCATCAACCCAATTGTCAATGCACGCGAAGCATGATCGCCCGATCCTTCCAATTCTGATTGTACCACATCGCTTCTCTATCGGCACCTGGCAAGAATAAACATGGATGAACAGCCAGCGGTGCAACAACAAAATAGAAGCAAAGTTCTGATCGATCAGACAGCGGCAATCAGCGCCTTCGTATAAGCATGCTGCGGATCGGCAATGAGAGCATCGGACGGCGCGTCTTCAACAAGGCGCCCCCTGTTCAACACCATCAAGCGGTCACAAAAATGGCGCGCCAACGCGATATCATGTGAGATGAACAAAAAGGCGGTCCCCAGCTCCACACGCAGGCTTGCAAACACATCCATCACCTCCATGCGGATCGCCTGATCGATCATCGACGTGGGTTCATCGGCAATGATCAGCGAGGGACATGTGACAATCGCCCGCGCCAAGGCAACCCGCTGTCTCTGCCCTCCGGACAAGGAGACCGGAAGTCGGTTTAAAAAGGCGCGATCCGTTGGCAGTCGAACCCGGTCCAGCGCCTCGCAAATCGGCAACTGATGATCCGCCCAGCCCCCACCCTTGACAATTCGCATCGGCTCGGCCACCAGATCGCCAACCTGCATCCGATTGTTAAGGCTCTGATAGGGGTCCTGAAACACCATCTGCACCTTCTGCCGCATCCGGCGCGCATCGGCACGGGACAGGGAGTTCCAGTCCATACCCTTGATTAAGATCGACCCGGCATTGGGCCGGGAAAGCCCAAGCAACAGCAGCGCAAGGGTCGTCTTGCCTGCCCCCGACCCACCAACCAGCCCGACACTCTCCCCTGCTTGAAGGGTGAAGGAGAGATCATCAAGCACTGTGACCCGTTCCTTTCGTCCCAGGCCATAGACGGAGGCGCCTGCGACCGGAAACTGCTTGGTCAGATGCAGACATTCCAGCAAAGGAGGCTCATCCACTTCACCGACCGGATTGCCAATCGGTAAAGCTGGCGCAGCCCAGCGACGGGGTTCTTTCAGGGTGGGGAGCGTCTCCAACAAGGCGCGAAGGGGGCAAGGCCCTGCGTCAGATCCGACCTCGGTGAGCACGCCGTGCTCCATCCTTGCAACCCGATCACAATGACGAGCAATCAGAGGCAGATTGTGGCTGACCAACAGCATGGTCAGTCCCATCTCTTTGCGCAAATGCAACAGCAAGTCCATCAGGCTTTGCTGGACCAGCACATCAAGGCCGGAGGTCGGCTCATCGGCGATCAGCAAATCGGGCCTGCAACAAAGAGCAACGGCGATCACCGCCCGCTGGCGCATCCCACCGGAGAGGTGGTGAGGATAGCAGGAAAGATGTTTCTGCGTCAGCCCCACCTTGGTCATCCAGTCCTTGGCGATGGCAAGTCGCCTCGCAGGCGGCACCCCGGCCGCAACCAGCCGTTCCATCACCTGTTCGCCGATGGTCTGCACAGGATTGAGCGCATTCATCGCATTCTGCGGGATCAACCCAATTCGTGTCCTGCGCAAGATCCGCATGTCCTCGTCTGACAAAGACAGCAAGTCAGTGCCGTCCAATCGGATTGCACCAGTGGTTAATCCCGCAGCCGGATCTGACAGACGAAGAACAGCCAGAGCCAGAGAGCTTTTGCCCGAGCCGGACTCCCCAACCAGTCCAACCACCTCGCCGTGCTGGACCGACAGGGTCGCATCCTTGACCGCAACCAATGGACTGCCATCCATCCTCTGATAGACCACCTGAAGCCCATCAATCTGGAGAAAGCCCCCTTCGCCTTGCGGCGGCTTCGAGCGAATTGCCGCGCCGCCAGTCTTCCGTCCCTTCACCGACATACGCCCCATGAGCGTCCCGTCAAAGCCATAGCCGATGAAGGCAAGCGCCATGATGGTCACCGCAATGGCCAGTCCGGGCGGCAGGATCCAATGCACCCATGCCCCGGTCAAGAAGGCTGCCCGCCCATTGGCATGAAACAGCATTGTCCCCCAACTGGTCGTGAGCGGATCGCCAAGGCCGAGAAAATTCAGGGATGCCTCAATCAAAATGGCATTGTGCGCAACACGGACAAATTGTGGCACGATCAGCGGAGCCAGTGCGGGCAGAATATGGCGCACACTGACAAACCAGCCAGAGGCCCCCATCGCACGCGAAGCCTCGACAAAAGTCGCCGCCCGGATCGACAGGATCTGCGAGCGCAATTCCCGCAAGGGCTGTGCCCACATGACAAGCGTAATCACCACGATCTGTGTCCAGATCGACGCACCAAAATAAACCCCGAGCACAATCACCAGCGGCAGCAAAGGCAGTGCCAGCGCAACATCCACCAGCCGCATCAGCAGCCGATCAAGCCACCCGCTTCGATCCTGGGCGCGGCCGCCAGCATCAAGTCCGGCAATCAAAGCCAAGGTGGTTGCAAGCCCTGTCGCCAACAGTGCCACCACAAGGCCGACAAACAGGGAGACCTGCGCCCCATACAAGAGCTGGGAAAAGAGATCCTGCCCGAAATCATCACATCCGAGCCAATGGTGGTGACTGGGCGGTGCAAAGGCCGCGCAGACCTCCGCTCTCGGCCCATAGGGCGCAAGCAGCGGCGCAAAAAGGGCGCACACCACCACCACAAGAAGCAAGCCAAGGCCAACCAGCTGTACCTTGCCCGTCAGGCTCGAAAAAGGCGCGAGCCCCGCAAAGCGTTTCAAGTCAAAGGCAGTAGAAGTCTTGGCCATGCACGCCTATCCCTCAATCCGGGTGCGGGGATCAATCAGCGGATAGAGCAGATCTGCCAGCAGGTTGGCCAAAATCACACTGCCGGTCGCAAGGACGAAAATGCCCTGCAGCAGGGGATAGTCCCGCGCCATGACACTGCCAACCACCAGACTGCCAAGCCCCGGATAGGCGAAAACCGTCTCGATGACCAAGGCACCGCCAACCAGCCCGCCAATCCCGACCATCGCATGGGTGACAAGCGGCAATAGTGCATTGCGAAAGGCATGTCGGACCATGATCCACCGCTCCGACAGTCCCTTGGCGCGCGCAAATAGAATATAATCCTGCTCCAGCACGCCCAGCATCGAGGAACGGGCAATCAGCAACACCGACGCCATTTGCACCAGCCCCAGCGCCAGCACTGGCAGAATCAGTCTTTTGCCAACCCCCAGCAGCCAATCCAGCGTCCCCGGCACGGCACCCAGCTCATAGGCGCCGAAGGACGGCAGCCAGTGCAGAATGGTTGAAAAGAGGATGATCAGCAGCATGGCGAGCCAGAAGGGTGGCAGCGAGCCGACAAACAGCACCCCCGCCATGGTCGCAACATCACAAAAGCCCCCCCGTCGCCAGGCTGCCAGCACCCCCAGCAGAGACCCAAGCGTCAGCGCAAGGACCAATGCGCTGCCCGTCAGCAAAAGGGTCCATGGCAGTCGGCTGATCACGATGTCCCAGACCGGCTGCCCCAGATGGGTCGACAGGCCGAAATCACCCTGCAGGATGCCCACCAGATAGAGCCAGAATTGCTCTGGCAACGAGCGATCCAGCCCGAACTCAGCCATCAGGCGCAACCTGTCCTTCCCGGACAGGGCCACAAGGGTCTCCTCCCCCAACAGATAGTCAAGCGGATCTCCCGGCGCGATCCGCGGCAACAGAAAGTTGATGCCCAACGCCACCAACAACGTCGCCGCATAATGGAAGACCAGCCGCAGATATCGCATCACCGCCTCCTCCTCTGCCCGACCATTCCGCTAGTCCACTCTCTTGGTCAGCTCATCCACCACCTGCGCCCGCTGAGGCCGCGGTAGGAAGGAATATTTGTGGAAGATGCCATAGCCCGCCGAAGAGGCATAATTGTCGTAAGACTGCCACCGATAGGCAAAATAGCCATCGGGATACCAGAGCATCACCCGGCTCGGATAGGCATTCTGATAGGCTTGCAGTTCGTGGGAGATTTTAAGCCGGTCGGCCCGACTGTCTGCCTTCAGCCAACGATTAAGAATTGCCTCCTTTTCCGTTTCCGGCGCCAGCGCACGCTTGTTGTCCCCTTTTGACAGCAAGGCCAACATGTCCTGATCCGCCAGCCCGTGGGGGGTGATGTCCATGACGCGAAAATCATAGCGCCCGGTCTTCCAGGCAGCTGCCAGCGAAGCCGGATCCACCGCCTGCACATGCGCTCGCAAGCCCACCGCCGCCAGTTGGGACATCACCATCTGAGCAGCCCTGAGCAACAACGGACGGTTCGAGGCGACCTTGATCTGCCAGTCAATCGGGCGCCCTCCGGGCAGATCGCGCCAGCCATCCCCGTCTCTGTCCACCAGACCATGCGCCTTCAATAGGCGTTTCGCCTTGACCGGATCATAGCCGACGCGCAAGTCAGGACGGGTCCAGAAGCTGTCCACGTGGGGCCAGCCGCGACTGCCAGATGTTCCCATCCCGAGCAGGATCCGTCGCACCATGGCATCGGGGTTGATTGCCAGCGCGATGGCTTGCCGCAAGTCTCGATCATCAAAGGGTGCGCGCCCCAGATTGATGTCGAGCCAGACACCCCAAAGGCTCGGAGCCTTGGCAATCTCGATATCCGGGTCATCCCGCCATTGATTGACCAGTTCCGGCGGCAGCGAACGAGCGGCCCCATCCAACTCGCCGCTTTTGAGCGCAGTGAACAGGGTCTGTGGATCCTTGATCATCACAAGGATCAGCTCATCGACCAGCGGCTTTCCCTTCCAATAATCGGGATTGGCCTGATAGCGGTAAAATTCATCTGCCTTATATTCGACCAGCCTGTATGGCCCGGTGCCGATGGCGAGGCCTGTGAAGGCGCGTGGATTGTCCACCTCTTGCCATTGCTTCTTTTGCAGGATCGGCAAGTCGGCAGCGGTGATCAGGTCAAAATTCGGCATCGGCATCTTTGCGCGCACCCGGAGCCTCAGCCGCCCCAGCACCTTGATCTCTTCAAAGCGCGGCAGGGCGGAGGTGTGGTGGGTCCAGCGATTGATCGGACCTTTGCGGTAATAGTCAAAGGTAAAGGCCACATCCTCCGCGGAAAATGCGCTGCCATCATGCCATTTGACCCCGTCCCGAAGGGTGATCTCCCATGTCCGGGCATCATCACTCACCCGCCGGATATCGGTCGCCAGCCAATTGCCCGCCTTGCCGCCATAAGGAGACGGTTCGCGCAGCTTGTCGAAGGCCAGCCACAACAGCCAGTCATTCCAACTGTTGCCAATGGTATAGGTGGTGATGTTGCCAGCGCTGTTCCAAATGCCGATCTTCAACCGTTTGGCCTGTCTGGGCCCTTGATGATCCATCGCCGACACCATGCCCGCCAAAGGCGGCTGAGCGGATGAGCCATCACCGGCATGAGCAGCAGACCCGAGGGCCAGCATCAACAAGTTCAAGAGGAAAGCAAAGACTTTGAGAGCGACCTGTGCCATGGCGGGCCTTCGATAATCAGACGAAAAGGAGAGCCGATCCAGGCTCAAACACAACCAAAAGGATAGGCTCGCCCAATCGCCCTTGCGTTGACAAGGATCAGCCAAACCAAAACTAGTCACAGAACGCAGTGTCAAGTTCAAACCGGCATACTGAAGACAGAGACCCGCCAAAAGCGTGTGCATTCCTGTGATTTGTGTGATGTTTATCAAACCTTTTGCAGCTTCCTCTCGATAAGATCTGCACCCAAGACTGAACCACCCGACATCAAGCCAACCCGCAGCGGCGCAGATCTGTGCACTGGCCGCACCCAAGGCCCGGCAAGCGCGTAACGAGGACGGAAAAATGAAGATTATTTCGATTGCAGGAGGCTCCGCATCCGGCAAGAGCTCCTTTGCCCGCAGACTGCAGAACCGGATTGGCAAGGACAGAGCCAATCTCATTTGCGAGGATGACTATTATCTGGGCGCGGTCGAGGGCAACTTTGACCATATCGACACCAAGGATCACGACCTGCTGCTCGCTCATATCAATGATCTGAAAGCCCACAAGACCATTGAGATTCCCAGATATGACATGAAAATTCATGATCGCTCTGAAGAGACCGAGAAAATGACCTACAAGGATGTCCTGATCCTGGAAGGCACACAGATCCTCTATCGCAACAAACTCTCGCGACTGGCTGACTGCAAGGTTTATATCGATGCTCCGGACGATATCCGGCTGGCCCGCCGAATGGCCCGCGACATCATCGAGCGCAAACGCGACCCCGAAGACATCATCAATCAGTATCTCGAACAGGTGAAACCGATGCATTATCGCTACACCTATCCGGCCAAATATGTTGCTGACGTGATCATCAACAACGAGTTCAGCATGTATAAAAACCCTTCACGGCTGGATCGCTATATTGAACTCATCATCCATCGGGTTTTGGGATCAGAAGACCTCGCTCAGTAATAAATCGGTCACACTCAAATAAAAGAAGACTCAAAGATCCGGTCTCGCTCAAAGAGAAAGCAGACACCGGATCGGCAATTTAAAAAATCTGCCTATACATCACCCACCCCACTTGTGATAAGATTAATAATTAATCACAGGTGGTGATTTCAAAGTCAAAACAATGCTCAAAATTTAGGCGGGAAAGCAACAAAGTCTATTGGCCCTCCGGTCATGCAAAGCTTAACATTTTGAAAAATAGACACTTTAACAAAATGAATAGTATGGCCCAGAATTTGCTCTATTGAGATGACAGGGTCATGAGATAACTAGGCCTTCAAGCTCGAATGAGGCTCACATAAGCGATTTTCAGCGTCGCAATCGCCAATATGCAAACGCGCCAAGCGATGAAGACGCCATTGCAGCAACGACGCGCCATTCGAATCCTTGATGCTCAAAACCCGACGATGCAAGGAGACGACCTCGACTTGGTCGGCCCCGGACATCAAATTGCAAGGCGAGAGATTGCGCGGCCGGTGACCCGACGCAGTTCAAGAGGGAAGGTGTATTGCGTGAGCAACTATGACTCTGAGGCGTTTTTCTGCGAAATGTCGAGCAACATGGCAGAACGCAGTCCCCAACTGGAGGACATCTGGAACCGATTTGATCAAGCCGATTTTGACGATCTGAAAAGCCGCGCCAAGGATGCGGATCTGGAATTGTTCAATCTTGGCGTCACCTTCACCGTCTATAGCGACAAGGATGTCATTGACCGGGTGTTGCCCTTCGACATCATCCCCCGCATTCTGACGGCCAGCGAATGGAACACCATCGATCGCGGTGTCATCCAAAGGGTATCGGCAATCAACGCCTTCCTGCATGACATCTATCACGAACAGCATATCCTCAACGATGGCACCGTGCCGCGCGATCTGGTGATGGGCAACGCCAATTTCCGCGACATCATGGTCGGCTTTGAACCTGCAGCGGGGGTTTATACTCACATTGCCGGCACGGATATTATCCGCGACGACGATGGCAGGTTTCTGGTTCTTGAGGACAATGTCCGCTCACCGTCTGGCGTTTCCTATGTGGTGGAAAACCGCCACCTGATGGAACGGTCCTTCCCGGATCTGCTGGCAAACCTGAGATTGCGCAAGGTCTCGGACTATGGCCGCACCCTGTTTGAAAAACTGTCCGAGACAGTACCGTCAGGGGCAGCAGACAAGGACAATCCGCAAGTGGTCGTGATGTCCCCGGGCATGTTCAACTCGGCCTATTTCGAGCATATATTCCTCGCCCGTGAAATGGGCGTGCCGGTGGTCGAAGGCAGCGATCTGTTCTGCGATGACGACCGGGTCTTCATGAAGACCATTGCCGGCCCCAAGCGGGTGGATGTCATCTATCGCCGCATTGATGATGCCTTCCTTGATCCCGAAGCCTTCCGGCCGGATTCCATGCTCGGCGTCAAGGGACTGATCAACGCCATGCTCAAAGGCAATGTCACCATCGCCAATGCCATTGGCACCGGAGTTGCCGACGACAAGGCGGTCTATGCCTATATGCCGCGCATCATCAAATATTATCTCGACGAAGACCCGATCCTCGACAATGTCGAGACACATATCTGCCGGGAAGAAGATGCTCTGCAATATACCCTCGATCACATGGAAGAACTGGTGGTCAAGCCCGTCGGCGAGAGCGGCGGCTATGGCATCACCATCGGCCCCAAGGCATCAAGGGAAGAGCTGGAGAAGGCGCGCGAGAGCCTGCTCGCCGATCCGGCCAATTTCATCTCCCAGCCGATGATTTCCCTTTCGGTCTGCCCGACCCTTGGCGAAAGCGATCTGGTGCCACGCCATGTCGATCTGCGCCCCTTTGCGGTCACCGGCAAGGGCACATGGGTTCTGCCCGGTGGCCTCACCCGCGTGGCCTTGCGAGAAGGCTCGATCGTCGTCAATTCCTCGCAAGGCGGCGGCACCAAGGATACGTGGGTCCTGTGTGGTCCCAAGGAAACCCGCACCGGAGGAAACCGTTCATGACCATGCTGCTCAGCCGCTATGCCGAAGCCCTCTTCTGGTTCGCTCGCTATGTTGAACGCTCCGCCAGCCTTGCCCGCATTCTCAATGTTCAGGCCGGCTTCTGGCAGGATGACGCCAATCAAGAAAACTGGTCGGCGATTCTCTCCCTTTATGCCGACAAGGACCGGTTCGAGGAAAAATACGACACGATCAATGCCCGCAATGTGGCCAGCTTTTACGTCACCGACCGGGACAATCCCGGCTCCATCCTGTCATGCCTGTGGGCCGCGCGCGAAAATGCCCGCCTGCTGCGCCCCCTGATATCGGTGTCGATGTGGTCCTACATCAACATGTCCTTCAACGAGTTCAGCAAACTCTCCAACTGGGATCTGCACTCAACCCGGCTGGCCCGGACCTGCGAGATGATTGCCCGGCGCTGCGACGCCATCATGGGCGTCACCGAGAGCACCTACTACCGCGACGCTGGCTGGCGGTTCTACCAGTTGGGCCTATGGATCGAACGGGCGGACCAGACCAGCCGATTGCTTGATGTGAAGGTTGCCCAGATTGCCTCCACCCACTGGCTGGATGACGGCGAAGATGCGGTCGCCGACGCCGAGTTCTGGAAGCTTCTGCTGCATTCCTTTGAAGCCTATCATGCCTTCCAGCGCGCCGAATCCGGCCTGCTGGATCCCAAGAAGGTCGCCAATTTCCTGATGTTCAACGAAAGCTTCCCGCGCTCGCTGACCCATTGCATCGGCGAAGTGCAGAACATGCTCAAGGACCTCTATCTGGGCTACAAGCTTTATCATGTCGAATATAGCTACGAGGAAGTCGAGAAATTGCTCTACGAGCTGGAATCGGCGGCCAACGATCCGCATCTTCATTTGCGGTTCCACGGCTTCAACGACAAGGTCCAGCATCGGCTGATGGAAATAACCCAAAGCCTCGGCACGTCTTTCTTCGGGCATGTGGATGTCCCTCCTGAAGACGTTTCATCCCAAACCCAGAGTCAGGCCTGAGAAGCGCCTGACTCCGCTTCATCATTCCGTTTGACGATCCGATTTTGGGCAACCCGAAAGGCGCCTGTACATGTCTATCCACGCTGCTCTGACACACAGAACCAAATATAGCTACGACCGCCAGACCGGCATGGGGCCGCAAGTCATCCGCCTGCGCCCTGCCCCCCACACGCGCAACCAGATCCTGTCCTACTCGCTCAAGGTGGAACCCGCCGAGCATTTCATCAATTGGCAGCAGGATCCCTTCGGCAATTTCCTGGCCCGCGTCATTTTCCCCGAAAAGGTTGAGTCCTTTGAGGTGACCGTCGATCTGGTCACCGAAATGGCGATCATCAATCCGTTTGACTTCTTCATCGAGGAAGCAGCCGAGCATTACCCCTTTGCCTATGGCAAGGAGGACAAGAAGGATCTCACGCCCTATTTGGAGAAGGAAGAGCCGACCAAATTGCTGGCCGCTTTGCTCAAGGAAGTCGAGCCGATCATCAAACAGAAGGACCTCAAGACCATCGATTTGCTGGTTCAGGTCAACTATCTGATCGAAAGCAAGATCGACTATTTGATCCGCATGGAACCGGGCGTTCAGGCCCCCGAGGAAACCCTGACAAAAGGCTCAGGCTCCTGCCGCGACAGTGCATGGCTGATGGTCCATGTGATGCGCCATCTGGGGCTCGCGGCCCGCTTCACCTCGGGCTATCTGATCCAGCTGAAACCGGACGTCAAGCCGCTCGATGGTCCTGCAGGCACCGATCATGACTTCACCGATCTGCATGCATGGACGGAAGTTTACGTGCCCGGAGCCGGCTGGATCGGCCTTGATCCGACCTCGGGCCTCTTGACCGGAGAAAGCCACATTCCGCTCGCCTGCACCCCGAGCCCCATTTCAGCCGCACCCATCACGGGTGCCCATGACAAGGCGGAAGTCGAATTCGAGTTCGAAATGGACGTGCAGCGCATTTACGAGCGGCCCCGCGTCACCAAGCCCTATACCGACGAACAGTGGAAGGCGATCAATGCCTTGGGTGAGACGGTCGATGAACGCCTTGAGGAAGGCGATGTGCGCCTGACCATGGGTGGCGAGCCAACCTTCATTTCGATTGATGATTATGAAGCCGATGAATGGAACACCGCCGCCGTAGGTCCGACCAAACGCGCCTATGCAGAAAACCTCATTCGCCGCCTGCGCGACCGTTTTGCACCCGGTGGGCTACTGCATTTTGGTCAGGGCAAATGGTATCCCGGCGAGCAATTGCCCCGCTGGGCCTTCGCGCTTTATTGGCGTGCCGACGAGGAGCCGCTCTGGGAAGATCCAGCCCTGATCGATTCCGAAAAGCCGAAAGCCACAGCCGATCACAAGGTGGCCCAGCGCTTTATCTATAAGCTCAGCGAAAAGCTACGCATCGACCCCAAATGCGTCATCCCAGCCTATGAGGATCCGGCCCATTTCGCGCTGGTCGAGCAAAAACTCCCGGTTGATGTCGATCACAAAAACAACAAGATAGACGACCCGGCCGAACGGGCCCGCATCGTCAAGGTCTTTGAGCAGGGCCTGTCCAATCCGGCAGGCTTTGTGCTGCCGGTACAGGCCTGGAATTCCGAAGTCTATGGCCGATCCTGGATGTCAGAGGTCTGGAAACTGCGCCGCGAGAAGCTTTATATCCTGCCCGGAGACAGCCCGGTTGGCTTCCGCTTGCCGCTTGGCTCCCTGCCCTATTTGACCGAAGTGCAATATCCCCATGTCTTGCCGATGGACCCGCATGCGGCCCACGCTGCCTTGCCCGCCAAGGAAGCCTTGCTGCGTGATCGCCGCAAACCGTTCAAGCAGCGCGACCATCTCAAGAAAATGGATCCGGCCAAGCTGCTGGAAGCCCCGGACATTCAGTGGCACGAGTCCCTGCATAAGACCTTCATTCCAATGAATGAAATTTCAGGCTCGGTCCGCACTGCCCTGACCATTGAGCCACGCAATGGCCATCTCTGCATCTTCATGCCACCGCTCAACAATGCCGAAGATTACGCAGCCATGGTCGCCGCCATCGAGGACGCAGCCAAGGAGGTCAAGCAGCCGGTCCATATCGAGGGCTATGAACCCCCGTTTGATCCGCGCCTCAATGTGATCAAGGTCACCCCGGATCCGGGCGTCATCGAGGTCAACATCCAGCCAGCCACAAACTGGAAGGAAGCCAGCAAGATCACCCAGATCGTCTATGAAGAGGCGCGTCTGGCCCGCCTTGGCACCGAGAAATTCATGCTCGATGGTCGTCACACCGGCACCGGTGGCGGCAACCATATCGTCATGGGCGGCTTGACCCCGTCCGACAGCCCGTTCCTGCGCCGTCCGGACCTGCTGGGCAGCCTGATCACCTATTGGCAAAACCACCCAAGCCTCAGTTACCTCTTCTCGGGCACCTTTATCGGCCCAACCTCGCAGGCTCCACGGGTGGATGAGGGCCGCCACGAAAATCTCTATGAGCTGGAAATTGCCCTCAAGCAATTGCCGCTCCCCGGAGAAGGCTACATCCCCAACTGGCAGGTTGATCGCCTGTTCCGCAACCTGTTGATTGACGTGACCGGCAACACCCACCGCGCCGAAATCTGCATCGACAAGCTCTTCTCGCCGGACGGGCCGACCGGTCGACTCGGTCTGGTGGAATTCCGATCCTTCGAAATGCCGCCACATGCCCAAATGTCCCTTGCCCAGCAATTGCTGCTGCGTGCCATCATCGTGCGCCTGTGGGAACAGCCTTACCGCCAGCGGCTGGTGCGCTTCGGCACCCAGCTGCATGACAAATTCATGCTGCCCCATTATGTCCGCGACGACTTCCGCGACGTGTTGCGCGATTTAGCCAACCATGACATCAAGTTGGACGAGGACTGGTTCGCCCCGCATTTCGAGTTCCGCTTCCCACGCTATGGCGAAGTCAATTATGACGGCGTACAGATTGAGTTGCGTCAGGCGCTCGAACCCTGGAACGTACTGGGTGAAGAAGGCGCCGTTGGCGGCACCGCCCGCTATGTCGACAGTTCGCTTGAACGTGTGCAGGTCAAGGCCAAGGGCCTTAATCCCGACCGCCATATCCTGACGGTCAATCAGGTCGCGGTGCCCTTGCATCCAACAGGCCGACAGGACGAAGCGGTCGCCGGTGTGCGCTATCGGGCATGGCAGCCGCCATCCTGCCTGCACCCGATGATCGGCGTCCACACCCCGCTGACCTTCGACCTGTTTGACAAGTGGAACATGCGCTCCCTTGGTGGCTGCCGCTATCATGTTGCCCATCCGGGGGGACGCGGCTATGAGATCTTCCCGGTCAATGCCTATGAAGCAGAAAGCCGCCGCCTGTCGCGTTTTGAGACCATCGGCCATTCGGCGGGCTATGTCGATCCGGTAATTCTGGAAGACAATCCGGACTTCCCATACACGCTCGATCTGCGCCTGGCCTCGGTGCGCTGACCCCACACCACGACCAACCACGAAGACAAGAGACCCAATTCGGGCCTCTTGTCTTCGTTCACGCTTCATCACGCCATTGTTAAAAATACCGATGCGTTTCGAGGATATAAACATCCTCCGCAATGTATATTCTTTGTTTCCAAGCAAAGCAGTGTTACAAGCATCCCTCCCGGAACTTCAGGGAAATCCCTGAAGTTTGCGGACGGAACATGAAGCGCCGACCAAAATCAGACACAAAGGCATGGTGAAGCAACTTTGCAGCATTCCTGTTTGCAAAAATGCACATTATGCTGGTATCGAGCGGCCTGATCCTTCTCGTGGTGAGGATCAGGGAACAATGCGCCAATGCGCGGAGACTGTATGCAGTTGAACCAAGCCGGAAGCCCGACGAATGTAAAATCATCGGGCGGCGAAGCGAACCAACAAGGGGAAGCGGTGGGACAAGACCTGTCTTCCTTCTATCAGCCTCTTCCGGGTGTCCATGATGAAATGATGGACGCCAGCGGCACCGTCATGCCGCATTGGGCTGCGTGGTTCCATGCTTTCTCGCACTGGACGACACAGGAACAATCGGACAATTCGGAGCAACTCAACAGCAAGGTCCGCGAGACCGGCATCGCCTACGACCTGTTTGCCGACCCCAATGCGGACGAGCAGCCCTGGTCGATTGATCTGACCCCGCTGATCATCGCACCCGAAGAATGGCAATGGTTGCAAACGGCCATTTCCCAGCGGGCGCGACTGATGAATGCGATCAATTCCGATCTCTATGGCCCGCGCAAGCTGATCGAAGGCGGCTTCATACCCGCCAGCCTGATCTTCAGCGACCCCACTTATCTACGGCCAATGCAGGGCAACCGCGGCGCGATGGACGGCATCCAGTTTTTTGCCACCGACCTCGCCAAAGCGCCGGATGGCAACTGGCGCGTTCTGGATAATCACGCAGAGACCCCGGCTGGCATCGGCTTTGCCGTGGCCAACCGCATCGCTGTAACCCATTGTGCAGGCAATCTGTTCCGTGAAACCAATGCCATGCGGCTTGCCCCCCACTTCCAGCGGATGCAGTCGACACTGGTCAACCGGTCCGGTATGGAAGACCCGCAAATCGCCATCCTGACGCCCGGACCGGAGCATCCTGACTATTTCTCCCATGCCTATCTGGCGCGGTATCTGGGCTATCTTCTGGTCGAAGGCGGCGATCTGGTCTGTCAAAACAATCAGGTTTGCCTCAAAACCCTTGCAGGCCTCAAGCCCATCGACATGATCATCCGCTCGATCGAAGGAGCCCGGGCCGATCCGCTCGAGCTTCGCCCCGACGGCTTTGACGGTGCCACCTCGCTGGTCCGGACCGTGCGCAACAAGGGCGCCAAGGTGATCAACCAGTTGGGCACGGCCATCGTGGAAAATCGGGGCCTTGGCCCCTACCTGCCGCGCATCTGCCAGTATTTGCTGGGCGAGGAGCTTATGCTCAAGGAAGCCCCGCGCTGGTGGCTGGGTGATCCAGCGTCACAGGCCCATGTGCTGGCCCATCTCGATCAGATGCTTATATCCGACGCCCATGAAGGGTCCGGCAGACCGGGCGAAGCCCGCCCTGCGATCGATGGAGCCTCCCTGGACGATCAGGCCCGCAAGGCCTTGATTGACAAGATCCAGCTGCATGGCCGCACCATGGTCGCAGAGCAGAAGATGGCCTTTGCCACCACCCCCAGCTGGACCGGCAGCCGCCTTGAGCCCAAACCCTTTGCCGTGCGTTTCTTTGCGTCGCGCAAGACCCAGAGCTTTGAAGTCATGCCCGGCGGCCTGTCCATGTCCGTTGGCGACACGCAAGCCATCGGCCTGCATTCACCACGCGGCCTGACACGTGATGTCTGGATTCAATCCGAAACCAAGGTCGCTCCGGTCGACAGCATCTGGGCCAGTCTTGAAGCCTCCACCGCCTATTCCCGCGCCGGGCGTTCCCTGCCCAGCCGGATCGCTGACAATCTCTTCTGGCTCGGCCGCAATGTGGAGCGGACGGAATGGCAGTTCCGCCTCTGCCGTCAGGCTTTGGCGCGGCTGGAAGAGGATAGCGGCCCGGAAGAAGATCAGCGCACCGTACGCGCTGCTCTGAACAGCCTTATCCTGCGCGCACCCAAGGCCCAGATTTTCGATGCGGGCTTTGGTGGCATGAATGACCTTGAGAGACTGGTGCGCACCATTCTGTATGGCAAGGACCGGGCCCATGGTTTTCAGGAAAGCCTTTATCATATGCACCGGCTGGCGGGATTGACCCGCGACCGCATGTCATCGGATGCCTGGCATATCCTGAACGACTTCTTCACCGACCGCCGCTGGCACAAGGAGCCGGGCTTCATTCATGCTGGTCAGGTTGTCGACATGCTCGACAGAGGACTGGTCAGCCTTGCTGCCTTTTCCGGTGTGGCGATGGAAAACATGACCCGCAATTTCGGCTGGCGTTTTCTGGACATTGGCCGCCGCATCGAACGGGCGGAAAATCTAGCCACCCTGTTCAGCCGTCTGGTCTTTGCCCCCGGCATGACCACCGACGCCGCACGGCGCATGATGTTCATTCTCGAGGTCGCAGACAGCTTCATCACCTATCGCTCGCGCTATCGTATCATGCCGGCACTGCCGGCGGTGATCGACCTTTTGCTGCTGGACGAAACCAACCCACGCTCGATCGCCTTCCAGATCGCCGCCCTGTCCGACCACATCGATTCCCTGCCGATGGAACCGGAGCAAGGCCTGCGCAGTGAAGAGAATCGCCTGATCCTCGAACTCAGGTCCGAGCTTCAATTGGCCGAAGGCCATGTTCTGGCACATATCCCCAATATGGAAGAGGCCAAACCGCTGGAAGACATCATCGCCGAGCAAAGCGATCTGGAAAAACTGCTCAGCAACCAGACCACGAAACTGCCGCAACTGACCGATATCCTGACCAAGCGCTACTTCACCCATACCGAAGAAAAGCCACACCGTATCTGACCCCGCGAGGAGCACGAACCGAGCATGCGCTACCGGATTACCCACAAAACGGATTATCGCTATGTCAATGCGGTGGCCCAGTCCAACCATCTGGTGCATCTGGGGCCACGCCAAACCATGGGGCAGACCATTGAGCGGCATGAACTGCTGATTAATCCAAAACCAGCCTTGCGGCGGGACTATCACGACTATTTCGGCAATCCGGCCCAGCATCTGGTGATCGAAGAGAACCACAATCTGTTCTCGGTCGAAGCCCAAAGCATCATCAATGTCGAGCGCGACCATACCGCGACCCTAGCCCTGTCGGTCGCCGGGTGGGAGACCGTGCGTGATTTGATGTTCGATCCCAAATACACAGCCGAGGCCGAATTTACCTGCTACACGGGCTTTACCACCCCCACCGCCGAGATCGCAGCCTATGGCGAGATTTCCTTCCCGCCGGGGCGCCCCATGCTGCAAGCTGTTCTGGACCTGACCAGCCGCATTTATCATGACTTTGACTATGACAGCACGATCACCGATGCCACCACACCAGTGGAGCAGATGTTTGAAATCAAGGGCGGCGTCTGTCAGGATTTTGCTCATCTGCAATTGGCTTGCCTGCGCGCTCTGGGTCTGCCTGCCCGTTATGTTTCAGGCTATTTGCGCACCTATCCACCGGAAGGTCAGCCGCGCCTTGTCGGTGCAGACGCTTCGCATGCCTGGATATCCGTCTGGTGCCCGGAAGCGGGTTGGGTCGATTTTGACCCGACCAACAACAAGATGATCGCCGACGAGCATATCACTCTGACGATTGGTCGGGATTTTGTCGATGTCAGCCCCTTGTCAGGCGTCATTCTGGGAGGTGGTCAGCATTTCATCGATGTTTCCGTCGACGTGATGCCGATCGACAATAGCGGCAAGGAAATCGGCCAGTCGATCACCAATGCAGACCAACAGGCCAAACCGGCCGCATCGGCCCCGGCTGCGCCTGCGCTGGCCCCTTCAGCCCCACAGTCACCGCCCCCTGAGCAAGCCACCCAGGAACAATCCCAGGCGCCGGGGCTGGCCCGTACCCAAGAGCAATCCCAGTCGCAGGCCCAGCAATCCCAGCCCGCATCGGGCGATCAAGCATCCCAGACAGCCTCGACCCCACCGATTCCACCGATCTCCGCAGATCGGACCTACTGATCAAAATGCACGAAGGGCAACGCAGACCCAATTGGTTTGCCTGCCCTCATAAAGCTGTTTGAGATGTCGCCGCACAAGGGAGTGATCAGTCGCCTTTGCAAATCCCGAACAACAGGATCGACTTGACCGCCTGCTTCGTTTCTTCCCACTGCTCGTTACTCAACTCACGGCCATCATTCAGCGTCGAAATCTGGTGCTTGAAATCCGCATAATGCTGGGTCGTCGCCCAGATGGCAAAAAGCAGATGCTTGCCGTCAATCGGACGGATCTTGCCCATCGCGATCCATTGATTGATCACATCCACCCGCTGGTCGGTCCAGCTTTGCAACTCGCTCTCTAGATAGTCCTGAACAATCGGCGCGCCCTGAATAATCTCGTTGGCCCAGACCTTCGAGCCATAGGGCCGCGTGCGCGCCAACTCCAGCTTGGTGTCAATATAGGCCCCAAGGGCGGCAACAGGATCCGAATCCACGTCGATCTCGTCGGCTGCGGCCCGCCAGACATTGAAGATATCTTCCACTACCGTGCGATAGAGCAGTTCCTTGGACGAGAAATAATAGACCACATTGGATTTCGGCAAGCCCGCCATGTCCGCAATCCGGCTGATTGACGCCCCATTATAGCCAAATTCAGCGAAGATCATCTCGGCAGCGACCAAGATCTTTTCAATATTGTTTTCCCGGTTTTGTTTTTGCGTCGTGTATTGCGTGTCTGCCATTCAAGAACCCGTATGTCTTTCTTTCGCATTGCACCATATTCCAGAGCGATCGACTCCGGGCTTTTTAGTAATCAGGCGTGACCAAATTTCTTTAACAAAAAGTGGCGCAATTTTTTACTTTTCGCAGCCCAATTTGTGAATAATTGAACAAATAATAGGCAAAAAGCATTTTTCTGACCGATCGTGCGGGAAAAATATTGACCGATCGTGCAGACGATGCAAGCGTTCATAACATGAAAGACGGATTTAGCAAAAGTTTATGCTGTTCGTGTGGGGGAATGAGCGATGCAAAATGATCTATCGGCCTTCTGGATGCCATTCACGGCAAACCGGCAATTCAAGCAAGCACCGCGCATGTTCGTTGGTGCCGAAAACATGCACTATCGCACGGCAGACAACCGGCTGGTGCTCGATGGCACCGCAGGCCTGTGGTGCTGCAATGCCGGGCACAAACGTCCCAAAATCGTTGAGGCCATCAAGGCGCAGGTCGATGAACTGGATTATGCCCCGGCCTTCCAGATGGGGCATCCCAAAGCGTTTGAGCTGGCAACCCGCGTCCGCGATCTGGCTCCTGATCCATTCGAGCATGTCTTCTTCACCAATTCCGGCTCTGAGTCGGTCGAGACTGCGCTGAAACTGGCACTTGCCTATCACCGCGCCAAGGGCCATGGCGAACGCACCCGCCTGATCGGCCGTGAGCGCGGCTATCACGGGGTCAATTTCGGCGGCATTTCCGTTGGCGGCATCGTCACCAACCGCAAAATGTTCGGCTCGCTTCTAACCGGTGTTGATCACTTGCCCGCCACCCATCTGCCAGAGCAAAATGCCTTCACCCGTGGCCAGCCCGAGCATGGGGCCAATCTGGCCGACGAGCTGGAACGGATCATCGCTCTGCATGGGGCCGAAACCATCGCCGCCGTGATTGTCGAGCCGGTTGCAGGATCCACCGGCGTTCTGATCCCGCCGAAAGGTTATCTCGAGCGTCTGCGCGCCATCACCGCCAAACATGGCATCCTCTTGATCTTTGATGAAGTGATCACCGGCTTTGGCCGCCTTGGCGCGCCCTTTGCTGCGGATTATTTCGGCGTCATGCCAGACATGATCACCACCGCCAAGGGCCTGACCAACGGGGTCGTCCCAATGGGGGCTGTGCTCACCACCGCCGAAATCCATGATGCCTTCATGACCGGCCCGGAACATATGATCGAACTGTTCCACGGCTACACCTATTCGGGCAACCCGATTGCCTCGGCAGCTGGCATCGCCACCCTCGAGACCTATCAAGAAGAAGGCCTGTTCGAGCATGCCAATGCGCTCGCCCCTTACTGGGAAGACGCTCTGCACAGTCTCAAAGGCCTGCCCCATGTCAAGGATCTGCGCAATCTGGGCCTGATCGGCGCGATTGAACTCGAATCGATTGAGGGAGAGCCAACCAAGCGCGCCTTCTCGGCCTTCCTCAAGGCTTATGACAAGGGTCTTCTGATCCGTACCACCGGCGACATCATCGCCCTCTCCCCACCGCTTATCATCTCCAAGGCTCAGATCGACGAGATCTTCGACACCCTTGCCGGGATCCTCAAGGAGCTTGCCTGATCCATGTATTCTGTGACCAACCTCATTGACGGTGAAGCCGTCGCCTCCCAGTCTGGCCGGGAAAGCGCCATTTTCAACCCTGCCACCGGTGAGCAAATCGGCACGCTCGGCCTGTCCTCGGACGCCGAGATCAATCAGGCGGTTGCCAGCGCCAAGGCGGCCTTCCCCGCTTGGGCGGCCACCCCGCCAGCCAAACGCGCACGCATCATGTTCGCCTATGCGGCGCTGGTGCGCGAACGGGCCGACGACATTGCCCGCGAGATCAGCCGAGAACATGGCAAGACCCATGACGATGCGCTGGGCGAAGTGGCCCGCGCCATGGAAGTGATCGAATATGCCTGCGCTGCGCCGGAATTGCTCAAGGGCGAATTTTCCCGCAATGTCGGCCCCGGCATCGACACCCAGTCTGAACGCCAGCCTTTGGGCGTTGTGGCGGGCATCACGCCCTTCAACTTCCCCGCCATGGTGCCGATGTGGATGTTCCCAATGGCGATTGTCTGCGGCAACACCTTCATCCTCAAGCCATCCGAGCGGGACCCGTCCGCGGCCACGTTCGTTTGTCAGCTTTTGATGGAAGCAGGCCTGCCAAAAGGCGTGTTGAATGTCGTCCATGGCGACAAATCCACCGTCGATTGCCTGCTCGATCACCCGGATGTCAAAGCCGTCAGCTTTGTCGGCTCAACCCCAATCGCCGAGTATGTCTATCGCCGTGGCACCGACAGCGCCAAGCGGGTGCAGGCTCTGGGCGGGGCAAAAAATCACATGATCGTCATGCCCGACGCCGACATGGATCAGGCCGCCGACGCCTTGATGGGCGCTGGCTATGGTTCAGCCGGGGAACGCTGCATGGCCGTTTCCGTCGCCGTTCCCATCGGCGAAGAGACAGCAGGCAAGCTGGTCAACGCGCTGAAACCAAAAGTCGAAGCCCTCAAGATCGGCCCCTCCACCGACGAGACCGCCGAAATGGGTCCGGTCATCACTGCAGAAGCCAAGGATCGGATCACCGGCTTGATTAACAGTGGCGTTGCGCAAGGGGCGGATCTGGTGGCCGATGGCCGTGGCTTCTCGCTGCAGGGCTACGAACAGGGTTATTTCCTTGGTGGCAGCCTGTTCGACAAGGTTTCCCCTGAGATGGACATCTATAAGACCGAGATTTTCGGCCCGGTCCTCTCGGTGCTGGAACCACAGAGCTTCGAGAGTGCGGTCAAGCTGATCAACGAACATGAATATGGCAATGGCACCGCGATCTTCACCCGCAATGGCGACGCGGCGCGCAAATTTTCCTCGGCCATCGAGGTTGGCATGGTGGGCGTCAATGTCCCCATTCCAGTGCCGGTGGCCTTCCATTCCTTTGGCGGTTGGAAACGCTCCTCCTTCGGCTCCCACGGCATTTATGGCCCCGAAGCGGTGCATTTCTACACCCGCCTGAAAACAACAACGACACGCTGGCCTGAGGGCATCCCTCAGGGCGCCGTCTTTACCTTCCCGAGCTAGCGGCCCGCATATTGGGGCCAAACCGGCCGGGAAGACCAAAAGGTCAAAGCGCTCTTTAGAAAGCGCGACCTTCCAGAGATTGAAATAATGGCAGGCGTTCGAGGCTACTCGTCCGTCAACGGGTGGTGCTTGCCGAACGACAGGGAACATTTGGCTATGAAAAAGAATTTACGCATCGATTCCGATCGCCTCTGGCAGTCGCTGATGGATATGGCAAAGATCGGCCCCGGCATTGCCGGTGGCAACAACCGTCAGACCCTCACCGACGAAGACGCCGAAGGCCGCGCTCTGTTCAAAAGCTGGTGTGATGCCGAAGGCCTGACCATGGGCGTCGACAAGATGGGCACCATGTTCATGACCCGCCCCGGCACGGACCCTGACGCCTTGCCAGTCTATGTCGGCTCCCACCTCGACACCCAGCCAACCGGCGGCAAATATGATGGCGTGTTGGGTGTGCTTTCGGCGCTTGAGTTGGTCCGCACCCTCAACAATGCCGACATCAAGACCAAGCATCCAATCGTCGTGACCAACTGGGCCAACGAGGAAGGTGCGCGCTTCTCGCCGCCAATGCTGGCCTCCGGTGTCTTTGCCGGGGTGCATTCCCTTGACTATGCCTATGGCCGTCAGGATCTGGAAGGCAAGACCTACGGCGAAGAGATCAAGCGCATCGGTTGGGTTGGCGAAGAGGAAGTCGGCGCCCGCAAGATGCACGCCTATTTCGAATATCACATCGAGCAGGGCCCGATTCTGGAAGCCGAGAATAAGGAAATCGGTGTTGTCACCCATTGTCAGGGCCTCTGGTGGCTGGAATTCACCCTAACCGGCAAGGAAGCCCATACCGGCTCGACCCCGATGTCGATGCGCAAAAATGCTGGCCTCGCCATGGGCCGCATCTTTGAAATGGTTCAGGACGTGACCATGGCAGCTCAGCCCAATGCCGTGGGCGGCGTCGGGCAGGTCACCTTCTCGCCGAACTCCCGCAATGTGTTGCCCGGCACTGTCGTCTTCACCGTCGACATCCGTACCGTCGATCAGGAAAAACTCGACGGCATGCGCGACGCGATCCGCGAAAAGGCAGCCATCATTTGCGAAGAGCTGGAAGTCGGCTGCTCGGTCGAGATTGTCGGCCACTTTGATCCGGTCACCTTCGATCCCGGTCTGGTCGACAAGGTCCGCAACGCAGCCATCGAACTTGGTTACAGCCATATGGACCTTGTCTCCGGCGCTGGCCATGATGCCTGCTGGGCCGCCAAAGTCGCCCCGGCGACGATGATCATGTGTCCTTGCGTCGATGGCCTCAGCCACAATGAGGCAGAAGACATCAGCCAGGAATGGGCGACGGCAGGCGCAGATGTCATGCTTCATGCCGTGCTCGAAGCCGCAGAAATCGTCGAATAAGGCCGCCAAACATCCATTCACCTGATGCGCTGACCCGACCGCAGCAAACGAGATGTCGGCGCAATGACCAAGGAGAGTTCCTATGACCAGCAAAGTGATTAAGGGCGGCACCATTGTCACCGCCGACCTTACCTACCCATCGGACATCAAGATCGAAGACGGCGTCATTGTCGCCATCGGCCCGGACCTTACCGGCGATGAAGTGCTTGATGCCAGCGGCTGTTACGTCATGCCCGGCGGCATCGACCCCCATGTCCATCTCGAAATGCCTTTCATGGGCACTTATTCAAGTGATGACTTCTATTCCGGCACCCGCGCGGCGGTCTCGGGCGGCACCACCATGGTGGTTGATTTCTGCCTGCCCGATCCGGGCCAGAGCCTGCTTGATGCATTGAAGCGCTGGGACAACAAATCCACCCGCGCCGTCTGTGACTATAGCTTCCATATGGCCATCACCTGGTGGGGCGAGCAGGTCTTTGACGACATGAAGACCATCGTTGAGGAAAAAGGCATCAACAGCTTCAAACATTTCCTCGCCTATAAAGGCGCGTTGATGGTGAATGACGACGAGCTGTTTGCCTCCTTCCAGCGCTGCTCCGAGTTGGGCGCCTTGCCGATGGTGCATGCGGAAAATGGCGATGTGGTCGCCTCGATGCAGGCCAAACTGATGGCAGAAGGCAATACCGGCCCTGAAGGCCATGCCTATTCCCGCCCGCCAGAGGTGGAAGGCGAAGCCACCAACCGCGCCATCATGATTGCCGATATGGCCGAAGTGCCGCTCTATGTGGTCCATACCTCCTGCGAGCAGTCCCACGAAGCCATCCGCCGTGCCAAGCAGGCCGGTATGCGGGTCTATGGCGAGCCGCTGATCCAGCATCTCACCCTTGATGAGAGCGAATATTTCGACAAGGACTGGGATCATTCCGCCCGCCGCGTGATGAGCCCGCCTTTCCGCAACAAGCAGCATCAGGACAGCCTCTGGGCTGGTCTTCAGTCTGGCACGCTCTCCTGTGTTGCCACCGACCATTGCGCTTTCACCACCGACCAGAAACGCTATGGCGTGGGTGACTTCACCAAGATTCCGAATGGCACGGGTGGTTTGGAAGATCGCATGCCAATGCTCTGGACCTATGGGGTGACCACCGGTCGTCTGACGATGAATGAATTTGTCGCGGTCACATCGACCAACATCGCCAAGATCCTCAATGTCTATCCGAAAAAAGGCGCGATCCTTGTAGGCTCCGATGCGGACATCGTCGTCTGGGATCCTGAACTCTCCAAGACCATCACCGCGGACAAGCAGGTCTCGGCCATCGATTACAATGTCTTTGAAGGCAAAGAGGTCAAGGGCCTGCCGCGCTACACCCTGTCTCGCGGCAAGGTGGTGTTCGACAAGGGCGAGCTGAAGACCGAGGAAGGCCACGGCCAGTTTGTCCCGCGCCAGCCCTTCACTGCGGTCAACAAGGCACTCTCCACCTGGAAAGAACTGGTCGCCCCGCGTCCGGTCGAGCGCACCGGCATTCCTGCCTCCGGCGTCTGACCCCAACTATGCCGCTGCGGGGATCCCGCCCCCGCAGCGGCCCGAAACTTGCATGAAGCTGTCAGTTGAGACTCTGCAGCAATGAACAAAGGAATAGTCAAAATGAGTCAGGCAGACTTTCATGTGGTCAAGGCCAAGGACCTGTGTCTGACCTTTCAGACCAATGATGGCCCGGTCCACGCGCTCAAGGATATCAATATTGAAATCAACAAAGGTGACTTTGTCAGCTTCATCGGCCCGTCCGGCTGTGGCAAGACCACCTTCCTGCGCACCATTGCCGCCCTCGAGCACCCAACCTCCGGTAGTCTGACCGTCAATGGAACCAGCCCGGAAAATGCCCGCATGGACCGCGCCTATGGCTATGTCTTTCAGGCTGCAGGCCTTTATCCATGGCGCACCATTGCCAAGAATATCAAGCTGCCGCTCGAAATTATGGGCTATTCCGCCCAGCAGCAGAACGAGCGCGTTGAAAGGGTTCTCAAACTCGTTGATCTCGAAGGCTTTGGCAACAAGTTCCCCTGGCAATTGTCCGGCGGCATGCAGCAACGTGCCTCCATTGCCCGCGCCCTGTCCTTTGATGCCGATATCCTGTTGATGGACGAACCGTTCGGAGCCCTTGATGAAATTGTCCGCGACCATCTCAACGAGCAACTCCTCCATCTTTGGGAGACAACCGGCAAAACCATCGGCTTTGTCACCCACTCCATTCCCGAGGCGGTCTATCTATCAACCAAGATCGTCGTCATGAGCCCCCGCCCGGGCCGCATCACCGACATAATCGAAAGCACCCTGCCGCGCGAGCGGCCACTGGAAATCCGCGACAGCCCGGAATTCATCGAAATCGCCCATCGGGTTCGCGAAGGCTTGCGCGCTGGCCATGGCGATGGAGCAGACGTATGAAGAAAGCCTTTGCCATCCTCACGGTCATCTGCACCATCGTCATCCTCTGGTATGGGGCAGCGGTGAAAATGAATGCCAAATGGTCGTTGGAAGCCGCCAGCCGCGCAGGCGTGACCTTGACGACTTCCGAGCTGATTTCCAAGACTCTCAATCAGGAGCGCCCGGTTCTGCCTGCCCCGCATCAGGTGGCAAGCGAATTCTGGAAAACGACAATCGAGAAGAAAATCACCTCCAAGCGATCGCTGATTTTCCATGGCTGGATCACCCTGCGTGCCACCATGCTCGGCTTTCTGATCGGTACCTTTGGGGGCATCATTCTCTCTGTCGGGATCCTGCATATCCGGGCGATGGATATGGGCTTCATGCCCTGGGCGATTGCATCGCAAACCATCCCTATTCTCGCCATTGCACCGATGATCATCGTGGTTTTGAATTCGGTCGGCATTCAGGGGCTGATCCCCAAGGCAATCATTTCCGCCTATCTGAGCTTCTTCCCGGTGCTGGTCGGCATGGTCAAGGGTCTGCGCTCACCCGACCAGATGCAGCTGGACCTGCTCAGTACCTATCATGCCAGCAAGCCTGAAACCTTCTTCAAGCTGCGCCTGCCCTCCTCGATGCCCTATCTCTTCACCTCGATGAAAGTTGGCATTGCCGCCTCACTCGTCGGCACCATCGTTGGCGAATTGCCGACCGGGGCCATTCGCGGGCTTGGTGCACGCCTTCTGACCGGCTCCTATTATGGCCAGACCATCCAGATGTGGGCAGCCCTCTTTGCCGCAGCCCTGCTGGCTGCCAGCCTGGTGGCCCTCGTTGGATTGGCCGAAAAAGCAGTCATGAAACGCATGGGGATGGACCGATGATCGAAGTTATAGTCTCCTTCTTCACATGGATTTTTGCCTGCTGGGTGAATGTCAAACTGTCCCACAGCGCCTTGAGCGACACCCGCGCGGTCAAGCTCGCCGTGCCGATCCTGTTTGGTGTCACGGTGATCGTCGTCTGGGAATTGCTGGTGCGTGGCCTGCAAGTGCCGCAAGTCATCCTGCCGACCCCAAGCGCCATCGCAGTGAAATTTGCCGCCTCCACCGATCTGCTCTGGGCCGATTTCATCCAGACCTTTGTCAAAGGGGCCTTGTCAGGCTATCTGATGGGGTGCGGGTCGGCCTTTCTCATCGCCCTGTTGATTGACCGCATGCCCTTCTTGCAAATGGGTCTCCTGCCGGTTGGCAACTTCGTTGCAGCCCTGCCGATTGTCGGCACAGCCCCGATTCTTGTCATGTGGTTCGGCTTTGACTGGCATTCCAAGGCTGCCGTTGTCGTGGTGATGGTCTTCTTCCCGATGCTGGTCAACACCTTGCAGGGACTGACCACCAGCGATCACATGCAGCGCGATCTGATGAAGACCTATGCCGCCAATCACTTCCAGACCCTGCTCAAGCTGCGTCTGCCGATGGCCATGCCCTTCATTTTCAACGGCCTGAAAATTTCGACCACTCTGGCCCTGATCGGCGCGATCGTGGCGGAGTTTTTCGGCTCGCCCATCGTCGGCATGGGCTTTCGCATTTCCACCGAAGTTGGACGCCTTGGCCTTGATATGGTCTGGGCAGAAATCGTTGTCGCGGCAATTGCCGGGTCCGCCTTTTACGGACTGGTCGCGACACTGGAGAAAGGGGTGACCTTCTGGCATCCCTCACAAAGAGGCTAAAGCCTCACACTATAAAAAACCAAAATAAAAAGACCAAAAGCATCACCATTAACCTCCTGACTAGGGAACGTAAAATGAAACAGACTTTAAAGACATTTGCTGTTGGCGCTCTGGCTGCAGCATCTTTCCTCGGGGCTGGCGCAGCCTACGCGGCAGATGCCATGACCCTGCAATTGAAATGGGTCACACAGGCCCAGTTTGCCGGATATTATGTTGCGTTGGAAAAGGGCTATTACACGGAAGAAGACCTTGATGTGACCATCAAGCCGGGCGGCCCGGACATTGCACCGACCCAGATTCTGGCTGGCGGCGGGGCTGACCTCGTCATTGACTGGATGCCATCCGCTCTGGCTGCCCGTGAAAAGGGTCTGCCGCTGGTCAACATTGCCCAGCCATACAAATCCTCTGGCATGATGCTGACCTGCCGCAAGGATAGCGGCATCAAAAGCCCTGAAGACTTTCCCGGCAAGACCCTTGGCGTCTGGTTCTTCGGCAACGAATATCCATTCCTGAGCTGGATGAGCATCCTTGGCCTGTCCACCGAAGGCGGTGACGGCGTCACCGTTCTCAAGCAGGGCTTCAATGTCGACCCACTCCTGCAAGGTCAGGCCCAGTGTGTCTCCACCATGACCTACAACGAATATTGGCAGATCATCGATGCAGGCCTGACACCGGACGACCTGATCACCTTCAAATATGAGGAACAGGGCGTCGCCACCCTTGAAGACGGTCTCTATGTGCTGGAAGAAAAACTGTCCGATCCGAAAGAAGTCGACAAGATGGTCCGCTTCGTTCGCGCATCTATGAAAGGCTGGAAATACGCCGAATCCAACCCGGATGAAGCCGCCGAAATCGTCCTTGAATATGACGAAACCGGTGCCCAGACCGAAAAGCACCAGAAACGCATGATGGGCGAAGTCGCCAAGCTGACCGCCGGTTCCAATGGCACGCTTGACCCTGCTGACTATGAGCGCACCGTCAAGACCCTGATGAGCGGCGGTTCTTCTCCGGTCATCACCAAGATGCCTGAAGGTGCATGGACCCATGTCATCACCGATGCAGCCCTGAAATAGGCCTTCGCTGACAGCCAATTGACAAAGCCCGTCCGGCAGACCCGCCGGACGGGGCCTTGATCGGGAGCGGATCCGCCCCTTCCCGATTGTGCCAATCTCGTTCGATCAAGTCCAACAGAGAAGCCTACCGCAACGCAGCATTTGCCGCGATCGGGAGATCTGTCTCTGAAATCCGGCCGCCGGCCTTGCGCGCCTTGTGCCTTCAAAGCCTTGTGATGAGGAACCACACCATGCAGGTCTACCAGAAGATTCTGTCCGCCCCCCGCTTCGCCAATGAGATGACAGGCAATCGCTTGTCGGCGGAGAAGATGGCCGACGCCGACCTGAGCGCCCTGATGGCGATGGCCCAGACCATCCGCAATCAGCATTGGGGCCGCACGGTCACCTATTCCCGCAAGGCCTTTGTTCCGCTGACCAATATGTGTCGCGACACCTGCAGCTATTGCACCTTTGTCAAGCACCCGGATGACCCGGCCGCCACCATCATGACGCCGGAACAAGTGCTGGCAACAGCCAAGCGCGGAGAAGCGCAGGGCTGCAAGGAATTGCTCTTCAGCCTCGGCGAAAAGCCCGAGCTGCGCTATGAGAAAGCCAAAGGCGCCTTGGCCAAGCTCGGCTACCAGCGGATGACCGATTATCTCGCCGACATGTGCCGCTTGGTGCTGACCGAGACCAGCCTGCTGCCCCATGTCAATGCGGGTACCCTGAGCGATGAGGAAATCGACATCCTGCGCCCGGTCGCAGCCTCCATGGGCATGATGCTCGAAACGGTCTCCAAACGTCTGGCGCAAAAAGGCGGCCCGCACCATGCCTGCCCGGACAAGATGCCCCTGCAGCGCCTGCGCACGCTGGAGCGCACCGGCCAGCGCAAAGTACCCTTCACCACCGGCCTGCTGATCGGTATTGGCGAAACATGGCAAGATCGCATCGAGGCGCTTGTGGCCATCAACGAGGCCCATACCCGCCACGGCCATATTCAAGAGGTCATCATCCAGAATTTCCAGCGCAAGCCGGATATTGCCATGGCCAACCATCCCGAACCCGCACTCGAAGACATGCTGCGCACCATTGCCGCTGCGCGTCTTATCCTCAGCCCGGAGATCAGCCTGCAAGCGCCCCCGAACCTGTCCGACCGCCACATCGCCTATCTCGATGCGGGCATCAATGATTGGGGCGGCATTTCACCGGTCACCATTGATTTCATCAACCCTCAGCATGACTGGCCGGAAATCCGCCAACTGGATGAAGCCTGCCGACAGGCCGGATACGAGCTGACCGAGCGGCTGACCATCTATCCCGGTTTTCTCGGCAAGCCAGACCAGTTTGTTGATGCCGAGTTGCAGCCCCATATCGCGGCGCTCGCCAACCCGCGTGGCCTTGCCGCCCACCAGCATCACCTTGAAGAGTCAGCCAGAATTCAAGCCAGAATTCAAGATAGACAGAAAGGCCGCCCCGCATGACTTTCTCGACCGATCCAATGCACCAAGCCAGCCCCGAGATCCGCGCCATTCTGGAAAAGGCCCTGTCTGGCCATGAGGTCAGCCAAGCCGAAGGCACCAGCCTGTTTGCCGCGACCGGGGCCGACCTGCCCGCCATCTATGCCACCGCAGACCAATTGCGCCAGCGCGTCAATGGCGATCTCGTCACTTTCGTGGTCAACCGCAACATCAATTTCACCAACATCTGCTATATGGGCTGCCGTTTCTGCGGCTTTGCCAAACGTACCGATGAGGCCGGTGCCGAATGGCTGGAGCCAGAACAGATCGTTGCCCGCGCCCGCGAAGCATGGGACCGTGGCGGCACAGAAGTCTGCATCCAAGGTGGCCTCCACCCCAAAATGGAAGGCAGCTATTATCTCGACATCGTCCGGGCGCTGAAGGCCGAGTTGCCCGGCATGCATATCCATGCCTTCTCGCCGTTTGAAATCTGGTATGGCGCGGCCAAATCGAAAAAGAGCTATCGGGATTTTCTCAGCGAGCTGAAAGAAGCAGGCCTCGATACCATGCCCGGCACGGCGGCTGAAATTCTCGACACCGAGATCCGTCAGCAGCTGACCAAGAACAAGCTCTCGACCGAGCGCTGGGTTGAGATCATCCGCGCCGCCCATGAGGTCGGCATCCCGACCACCGCCACCATCATGTATGGCCATCTCGACGGTCCGACCCATTGGGCCGCCCACATGGCTTTGCTACGTGACATCCAGAAAGACACGGGCGGTTTCACCGAACTGGTGCCGCTTTCCTTCGTTCATACCGAAAGCCCGCTTTACAGCCAAAATCCCGACAAGGTCCGCCCCGGCCCGACCTTGGATGAGGTCGATAAAATGCATGCAGTCTCACGCATCATGCTGCATGGCCATATCGACAATATTCAGGTCTCTTGGACCAAGTTGGGCGCGGAACGGGCCACCCAATTGCTCTCCCGCGGGGTCAATGATCTGGGCGGCACCTTGATGAATGAGAGCATTTCCCGCTCTGCAGGCGCTAGCTTTGGGCAGGAAATCACCGCCCATGAAATGGTTCAGATCATTCGCGCTGCAGGCCGTGTCCCGGCCCAGCGCCGCACGGACTATTCGATCCTTGAAATGTTCGACAATCATGATCCGGAAGTCCAAGACCCGCTGGTCAAGCGCACGGGTGCCAATCCGCTCGACTTCCTCGACATGTTCCCCCTCGCTCAGCCCCCATTGGAGGCGGCGCAATGAGCCAAGCCCCCCACCATAAAGTCGCTTTGCTGGCAGGTGGCGTTGGCGGAGCCAAGATGGCTGAAGGTTTGGCCGGTCTTGACGGAATCGATCTGTCGATCATCGGCAATGTCGCCGATGATGAGGTCTTTCATGGCCTCTGGGTCTCCCCCGACATCGACACCCTGACCTACAGCCTTGCAGGCATGATCGACCGCAAGCAGGGCTGGGGCGTCGCCGATGAGGGCAAGCGAGCGCTTGGTATCCTGTCGCAATTGGGCGAAGAGACCTGGATGACCCTTGGTGACAAGGATCTGGGGCTGCATATCTATCGCACCATGCGGCGCAAAAATGGCGACCGCCCGCAAGACATTGCTCGCCACATCGCCCGCTCCTTCGGGATCAAACCCGACATCCTGCTGCCGACCGATGATGTCATCCAGACCCGGCTGGAAACAGACATGGGCTGGCTCAGCTTCCAGCAATATTTCGTCCGCGAACAATGCAAGCCGACGGTCTCGACCCTGCGCTTTGACGGCCTTGATCTCGCGCGCCCGACACCAGAAGCACTCGCCGCCTTGGCCGAGGCCGACATCATCGTGTTTGCCCCCTCCAATCCACTGGTTAGCATAGCACCGATCCTTGCCATCCCTGACATCCGCGCCGCAGTCCAAGAGGCAAAAGCCGTCAAGATCGCCGTCAGTCCTCTGATTGCGGGCAAGGTCGTCAAAGGCCCGGCTGATCGGATGATGACAGCTTTGGGCATGCGTGCGGACAGTGTCGGCATAGCGGAGCATTATGCAGGCCTTATCGACATGCTGGTCATCGACCATGCGGACGCAGCGCTCGGCCCCGACATCTGGGCGCTCGGCATCGAACCAATTGTTGAGGCCATCCTGATGAAATCGCAAAAGGACAAATGTCGCCTTGCAGACCAGGTCATCCAGCATGCAGCAGCATCCAGCAGATCGGGAGCGCGCGCATGACGACAGACATCGCCAGAACCCTGCTGGTCATTCCGATGAAGGATCCCAAGGACGCCAAGACCCGGTTGGGCAGTGGCCTTGACCGCAAGGAACGGGCTACTCTTGCCCTGTCACTGTTCGATATGCTGGTCAAACGCATTCAATCCGTGCTGGCCGCGCGGGATGCTTTCGCCGACCAAGTGATCGACATTGCGGTGGTCTCTGCCAGCCCGATCCTCAAGCAAGCGGCGCAACGTCTGGGCATCCATCATATTGCAGAAGGCCAAAAGAAGGGCCTATCCAATGCACTCGATCATGCTGCAAAGGAAGCCTTGGCCCTTGGCTATCAGGCAATGCTCATCCTGCCCGGCGATCTGGCCGACCCAAAACCGGCGGACCTGTCGCGCCTCATCGATCATGCAGCAACGGGCGAGACGGCAGTCATTTGTCCCTCAAGCGACTGGGGCACCAATGCCCTGCTCTTGCCCTTGCCAAACCCGATTGCCTTCCAATTTGGCGAGAAGAGCTTCCACAATCACTATCGCGCCATGACGGAGGCTGGCCTCACCCCGATCCTCTTGCCACTGACGAGCCTCAGGCTCGATGTCGATCGACTGGACGATTTGCGCCATTTGAGCCGCGATCACTGGCACCTGTTGGCCAAGGGGGATGGCCGATGAGCAGCATCGCAATCACCGCCATTCCCGGCATCCCCGACATAGGCCAAGGCGACGATCTGGCCGCCATCATCGGCGATGCGTTGCTCGCCTCTGGCAATGCACCAGAAGCAGGCGACATTTTATGCATCGCGCAAAAGGTCTTTTCCAAGGCCGAAGGCTGCATCATTCCGCTGTCCAGCGTCACGCCGGGGGCTGAGGCCATCCGCTATGGTGAGGAGCTGGGCAAAGACCCCCGCAAGGTCGAGGTGGTTTTGTCAGAAAGCAGCGAAGTGGTCAAAGCCTTCCGCCATCCCGGTAAGGAGACCGGCACCCTGATTTGCCGCCATCGTCTCGGCTTCATCTCCGCCAATGCGGCGGTGGATGAAAGCAACTTCGAGCAACAAGAAGCGGTGATGACCTTGCCGCAAGACCCCGACCGCTCGGTGCAGCTGATGCAGGAAGCACTGCTTGCCCGCTTTGATTGCCGCATCGGTGTGGTGATGACCGACACATTCGGCCGCCCATGGCGGATCGGGCAGGTCAATGTCGCCATCGGCCTGTCCGGCGTGCCTGCAACGCTCCGCGAACAGGGCAATCTTGACGCATGGGGCCGCCCACTCACCGTCACCGAGGCTGCCTTTGGTGATGAGCTGGCCGCTGCCTCGGGCCTTGTCGTTAAAAAGGCGGGCAAGACCCCCGTCGTTCTTTTCCGGGGCCTTGATTGGTCCCCAACCCCAAGTTCCCACAAGGACCTGCTCAGAGTGAAACAGGAGGATATGTTCAGATGACCATTGCAATCATCGGCGGCACAGGGCCGCAAGGCCAAGGATTGGCACTGCGCTTTGCCCGCGCAGGCACCCCGGTAGCGCTCGGCTCGCGCGATGCCACCCGCGCCGCAGAGATCGGCACCGAGCTGCAAGCCCAACTGGGCCCAGACGCTGCCGCCATCACGGGCCTCTCCAACGAAGAGGCAGTCAAGGCCGCCGAAGAAATGGTCATTCTGGCCGTTCCCTTTGCCGGTCACAATGCCACCCTTGAGGCCCTAAAGCCCCATCTTGAAGGCAAAATCCTTGTCGACATCGTCGTCCCGCTGGCCGAGGATGACCCCAAAAAGGTCACCATGCCCCCCGAAGGCTCCGCCACCGAAGCCGCTCAGGCTCTGCTTGGCCCGGACATTCCAGTCATCGGCGCCTTGCACAATGTCTCGGCCACGACACTGAAAAATCTCAATTGGGACATCAATTGCGACATTCTCGTCTGCGGTAACAGTCTGGCTGCCCGCAAGAAAGTGATGGCATTGATCGAGACCCTCGGCGTCACCGCCTATAATGCGGGCGGGGCCGATGCGGCGCGCTGCATTGAAGCGATCACCCCAATCCTCATTCGCATCAATATCTCAAAACAGGTTCCCTTCACCCATGCGGGCGTGAAGATCTGGGCACCTGATCACTGATCCCCACTCAAAACCGACCTTCAACCCAATCAAAAAAACACAATCATTGACCGAACGGAGAGACATCATGGATTTTGGTATTTGCTTTAAGGGCTTTGTCGAGCCGGAACGCGCCAGAGCACTTGTTCGCCAAGCAGAAAATGCAGGCTTCGACTATTGCTGGTTCTATGACAGCCACATCCTCTGGCGCGAAAGCTTTGTTGCCATGGCCATGTGCATGGAACATACCACCAAAATGCGCTTTGGCCCCTGCGTGACCAACCCCAACACCCGCGACTGGTCCCATGCTGCAAGCCTGTTCGGCTCACTGGCCAAACAATCCGGCGGCCGCTTTGACATCGGCCTTGGTCGTGGCGACAGCGCCGTGCGCGTGATGGGCAAGAAGCCTGCACCGCTGAAGCGGCTGGAGGAGTTCACCCATGTGGTCAAGGCTTTGGTGCGCGGCGAAGAAGCCCAGTATGGCGAATGCCCCGAACCGGTGAAATTCCCATGGGCCAATGGCTATGAACTGCCGGTTTGGGTCGCGGCCTATGGCCCGAAGGCCCTCAGCTCTGCCGGTCGCGTCGGTGATGGCCTCATCCTGCAAATCGCCGAGCCGAAAATCATCAAATGGCTTGCCGATCAAGCCATTGAGGAAGGCAAAAAAGCCGGCCGCGACATGTCCAACTATAAGGTCATGGCCGCCGCTCCCGCCTATTTCGGCTCCAAGGAAGACTGCATCGAAGCCACCCGCTGGTTCCCAGCCATGGTCGGCAACCATGTCGCCGACATTGTTGAGAAATATGGCACCGAACGCGAGGATATCCCCGAATCCCTCACCGCCTATATCAAGGACCGCAAGGGCTATGACTATTCCAAGCATGGCCAGAGCGACAATCCCTATCTCGATTTCATCACCGAAGACATTGTCGAGAGCTTCTCGGTGCTGGGCAACGAAGAGGCCCATATCGCCAAGCTGCATGAGCTGAAAGACGCTGGGGTCACTCAGTTCAACATCTATCTCGACAATGGCAATGAGGAAGAAATCATCGCCAAATATGGCAAGACCATCATCCCGGCCTTCGCCTGATCGCGTTGGCCCACCTCATCGTCGAGGCCTCGCCGCGAGAAATGCGGCGGGGCTTTTTGATGCCAACCGCTCTCTGGCCTCAGGTAGCGCGACAGCATGTCGCACAAGTCTATTGAATCGAACCCACACCGCGCCTATCCTGTCGGAAGCACCTGCAAACCCAGCCGTCTGATGATGAAACCAATCCGCCCAGCCTTGTCAGGCAAAGAGTGGACACCAAACAGGAAGTGGCAGCCATGATCGGAACATTGCGCCTGACCAGCGGGTTGATCCTCTTTCTTTTTGTCTCTGGCCATTTCATCAATCACGCGGTTGGCATCACCACCATTGAGGCGATGAATGCGGTCTCCGCCTTCACCATCACCCCTTGGCGCACCCTGCCGGGCACCATCCTTCTGTCGGCCGCCCTTGTCACCCACGGCACCCTTGCCGTCTGGTCGGTGATCCGCCGCCGCACCCTGCGCACCAGCCTCAAAGACTGGATCCAGCTGACCCTTGGTTTTCTCATCCCGTTGCTGATTGCCAGCCATGTCTTTGCCACCCGCATCACCTATGAAGTCTATGGCTATAGCGAGCGCTATTCCTATGAGCTCTGGTCCCTCTGGGTTGCCTCACCGCAAAAGGCCATCACCCTCTGTGTCGCCCTGTTGGTGGTCTGGACCCATGGCTGCATCGGCTGGCACAATTGGCTGTCGACAAAAAGCTGGTATCTACGCAACCGCAACCCCGCCCTGTTCATCGCCATTCTGGTGCCTGCCTTGGCCTTGGCCGGGTTGATTTCGGGCCGCTACCGGATCATCGAGCAGGTGCAAGAGCCCGGCTGGCTTGATGCGGTGCTGGCCCCCATTCGCCCCCATTTTCCCGGCATGGCACAAATGGTGTTTGGCGGCGAATTCCGGGTGCGTCTGGTCACCGTGGCGATCATCGTCACCATCATTCTCTATCACCTCATCCGCTGGGTCCTGAACGCCCAGAAGGCCAAGACCCGTCTGCATTATCGCAATCCCCAGACCGGGCTTTCCGCCGATCTCAATATGCGCCCGGACATGTCTTTGCTCGACACGATCCGTTCGGCTGGCATCGCCCATGCGTCGGTTTGTGGTGGCCGCGGTCGATGTTCGACCTGCCGAGTGCGGATTGATCATAGCCTGACAGACATGCCACCCCCGGACGCCACCGAACAGAAAGTGCTCGAGCGGATATCCGCCCCGCCCAATGTCCGGCTGGCTTGCCAGTTGTTCCCGCCATCGCCACTCAGCGTGACGGCGCTGCTCGGCCCCAATCCCAGTGCCAAGGATGCCGGACCGCAACCCCGCCATCATGCGGGCATGGAGCAGGATCTGGTCATTTTGTTTGCTGACTTGCGCGGCTTCACCAAATTGTCCGAAAGCCGCCTGCCCTATGATGTCGCCTATCTACTGAACCGTTATTTCGCGGCCATGGGCACAGCGATTGAGGCCTCTGGCGGGCATCTTGACAAATTCATCGGTGACGGGGTGATGGCCCTTTTCGGCATTGATGGTAACATCGAGAGCGCCAGCCGTCAGGCGATCGCTGCGACCATGCGTATGGCCCGCAATCTAGACAAACTCAATGAGGATCTGGCGACAGAGATGAATGCACCGCTGAAAATCGGCATCGGCCTACATTCCGGCCTGTCGATTGTCGGCAATATGGGCTTTCGCAATGCCACCAGCATCACGGCCATCGGTGATGTGGTCAACACCGCCAGCCGCCTTGAAAGCCTGTCCAAGGATCATGACGCCCAATTGATCATCTCGGAACGAACGGCACGATATTGCGGCCACGATCTGTCCGGATTTCCGCTGCAATCGGTGACGCTGCGCGGGCGACAGGATGCGCTAGAAGTCCGCGTCATTGGCTCCGCCCTCAAGATCCCACCGGCTCCGGAGCCAGACAAGTGACCACCAGACGGTCAAAGAAGAGGAAACAGCCATATGTATATCGCAATGAACCGCTTTCTGGTTAAAAAGGGCTTTGAAGACGCCTTTGAGAGCATCTGGGCCAATCGCGACAGCAAGCTGCTCGATATGGAGGGCTTTGTGCATTTCGATCTTCTCAAAGGCAGCGAAACCGCAGAAGGCTTCATTCTCTATGCCTCCCATGCCATTTGGCAGGATGAGGCGGCCTTCATCAACTGGACCCACTCGGCGCAATTCCGCCAATCCCATGCCAAGGTCAAGCCTCTGGTGGAGTATCAGGGACCGCCCAAGCTTGAATGCTTCACCACCATCGAAGGGCTCAGCATCACCAAGGCGTGACCATCCTTTCTCCGCCTCTGGTTCGCCATTGCCCGGGTACATCGAGCCAACATCTTTAATTTGCTGGTTTTTTGGCCATCAAATACCCTGCAAAGCAGCCATGCAAAAAACCGCATGCTACTGTAGAATATATTGAAATTCGCCTTCGATTAATTTACCTAGACATTAATCGGGCTTGCCTCCCCTTGCCAGATCTGCATTTGGCACGGCGCAAGCGTCTTCCAACGCTACATTGTCGGGACCACCATGAGCTTGTATACAAATTATCTAGACGAGATCGAAACGCGCAAAATTCAGGGCCTGAACCCCAAGCCCATCGATGATGGCGCCCTGCTTGCCGAGATCATCACGCAGATCAAGGACGCCCAGAATGACCATCGGGAAGACTCCCTGAATTTCTTCATCTACAACACCCTGCCGGGCACCACCAGCGCCGCTGGCGTCAAGGCCAAGTTTCTCAAGGAAATCATCCTTGGTGAAGTGGTAGTCGAAGAAATCTCCCCGACCTTTGCGTTTGAGCTTCTGTCTCACATGAAGGGTGGACCATCGGTAGAAGTTCTTCTCGATCTGGCCTTCGGTGACGACGCTGCCATCGCCAAGCAGGCCGGCGACGTGCTGAAAACTCAGGTCTATCTGTATGAAGCCGACACCGACCGCATCGAGGCTGCCTACAAGGATGGCAATCCGATCGCCAAGGAACTGCTCGACAGCTATGTGAAGGCCGAATTCTTCACCAAGCTGCCTGACGTCGAAGAAGAGATCAAGGTTGTCACCTTTATTGCAGGCGAAGGCGACATTTCCACCGACTTGCTCTCTCCGGGCAATCAGGCCCACTCCCGCGCCGACCGCGAGCTGCATGGTAAATGCATGATCTCGGAAACGGCTCAGCAGGAAATCGAGGCCCTCAAGCTTCAGCATCCTGATAAGCGTGTTATGCTGATCGCCGAAAAAGGCACCATGGGCGTAGGGTCTTCGCGCATGTCCGGCGTCAACAACGTCGCTCTGTGGACCGGCAAGCAGGCCAGCCCTTATGTGCCATTCGTCAACTATGCCCCGGTCGTGGCTGGCACCAACGGCATCTCGCCAATCTTCCTGACCACCGTATCCGTGACCGGTGGCATCGGCCTTGATCTGAAAAACTGGGTCAAGAAGCTCGATGACGACGGCAAGCCGATCCTCAACAATGATGGCAATCCGGTTCTGGAACAGAAATATTCTGTCGAGACCGGTACGGTACTGACCATCAATTCCAAAACCAAGAAGCTTTACAACGAAGCTGGCGACGAAGAGCTGGCTGATGTGTCCAATGCCTTCTCCCCACAGAAGGTCGAGTTCATGAAGGCTGGCGGTTCCTACGCCATTGTCTTCGGCAAGAAGCTGCAGACATTTGCGGCTGAAACCCTCGGCGTGGAAGCGCCATTGGTCTTTGCCCCATCGAAAGAAATTTCCCACGAAGGTCAGGGCCTGACCGCCGTTGAGAAAATTTTCAACCGCAACGCGGTTGGCGTGAATTCCGACAAGCCGCTGCATGCGGGTTCGGACGTCCGCGTCAAGGTCAACATTGTCGGCTCGCAGGACACCACCGGCCTGATGACCATGCAGGAGCTGGAAGCCATGGCGGCGACCGTTGTCTCCCCAAGTGTCGACGGAGCCTATCAGTCCGGCTGTCACACCGCGTCGGTTTGGGATTTGAAGGCACAGGCCAACACCCCGCGCTTGATGAAATTCATGAACGAGTTTGGTCTGGTCACCGGTCGTGACCCGAAAGACGTCTATCATCCGATGACCGACGTGATCCACAAGGTCCTCAATGATCTGACCGTGGATGACCGCGCCATCATCATCGGCGGTGACAGCCACACCCGCATGTCCAAGGGCGTGGCCTTTGGTGCCGACTCCGGCACCGTGGCGCTGGCTCTGGCCACCGGCGAAGCCAGCATGCCAATTCCGGAATCCGTCAAAGTCACCTTCAAGGGCAAAATGGCCGACCACATGGACTTCCGCGATGTCGTTCACGCCACTCAGGCCCAGATGCTCCAGCAGCATGGCGACAACGTCTTCCAGGGCCGCGTGATTGAAGTGCATATCGGCACCCTGCTTGCCGATCAGGCCTTCACCTTCACCGACTGGACCGCAGAAATGAAGGCAAAAGCCTCCGTCTGTATCTCCAACGATGAAACCCTGATTGGTTCTCTCGAGCTGGCCAAGTCGCGCATCCAGATCATGATCGACAAAGGCATGGAGCATGAAAATGGCACGCTCGCGCGCCTGATCTCAATCGCCGACAAGCGCATCGCCGAAATCAAGTCCGGTGACGTGCCTGCGCTGACTCCGGACGACAATGCGAAATATTTCGCCGAAGTGGTTGTCGATCTTGAAGCCATCAATGAGCCGATGATCGCCGATCCGGACGTCAACAATGCCGACGTCTCCAAGCGCTACACCCACGACACCATTCGCCCGATCTCTTACTATAATGCAGAGAAAAAGGTCGATCTGGGCTTTGTCGGCTCCTGCATGGTGCATAAGGGAGACGTGAAGATCGTCGCTCAAATGCTCCGCAACCTTGAAGCCGAAAAGGGCAAGGTGGAATTCAAGGCCCCTCTGGTCCTCGCAGCCCCGACCTACAACATCATTGATGAGTTGAAGGAAGAAGGCGACTGGGAAGTCCTGCAGAAATATTCTGGCTTCGAGTTTGACGACACCGCGCCAAAAACCGAAGCGCGGACCGAATATGAGAATATTCTCTATCTGGAGCGTCCGGGCTGTAACCTCTGCATGGGCAACCAGGAGAAAGCCGAAAAGGGTGACACCGTTCTGGCCACCTCGACCCGCCTGTTCCAGGGCCGTGTTGTGGCGGATGCGCCAGAGAAAAAAGGCGAGTCCCTGCTTGGCTCGACCCCAGTGGTGGTGCTGTCCGCCATTCTGGGTCGCACGCCAACCCTTGAAGAATACAAGGCGGCAGTGGAAGGCATCAACCTGACCAAATTTGCTCCGCCACTCGAAGTGCCGGGTACCTCTCGTTCGGTGCACTTCTGATCCGACGATTTGGATGAAGAATGAACAAAAGAAAAGGCCCCAATCGGGGCCTTTTCTCGTTTCCGACGGTCAAAATCTAATTTTCAGACAGCCCCGACCTGCTGAATGAAGGCCCGTTCGCCCCCCAGATCGGAAAAAGCCCGAGTGCGACAGGACAGGACGATGATCTGCTGATCTTTGGCGGTCTGGGCCAGCATGTTGAACATCGCGGCAATCCGCTCATCATCCGTATGAACCAGAGCATCATCGAGAATGATCGGCACATGGCTTCCCTGTCGGGCAATCAATCGCGCGAAGGCCAGTCGCGTCAGAATGGCAATCTGCTCATAGGCCCCACCGGACAGCGCCTCGACCGCATCCGTCACCCCATTGCGGGTGATGGTCTCAACCAGCAACTTATCCGCATCCAGTTGAAAATCGATCCCTCCATGCAGTTGCTGCAACAGGGGCAAAAGCTCCTTGCGGATCGGTTCGAAATAGGTTTCCTGCGCCTCGGCGCGGGCAGCCTCCAGATGCTCGACCAGCAGGCGAAGGGCTCTGGCATGATGCTCGAACTGTTGCGCCCGCTGGGTCGCCCGTTCCAGCTTGCCAACCACCTCCGCCAGTTTCTCCTCAACCGCCCCATCGGATTGAATCTGGATCGCACCATTGAGCCGCGCCAATTCTCGCTCCAGCAACGCGATTTCCTTTTGGTCCTCTTCTTCCGCCTTTTGCGCCCGCAGGCATGCAGCTTCTGCGGCCGCCAGATCCGGCGCGTCCCTTTGCAGAGCCTTCAGCGCCCCTTGTGCCTCGGACACCTTGTCGGTTTTGGCTTGCAGCAAGCGGTCCAAAGCTTCAAGTCTGGTCGCCTCATCCTCTGGGGCTGCCAGTTCACCCAGCTCAGCAGACATCCGTGACAAGGAACCTTGTTCCGCTGCCAAGGCCCCCACAGCCTTGGTATAGGCATCCCGCGCCCGGCTTTCCTCGGCCCTTAGTCCATCAAGCAAGCGATTGGCCTCTGCCAAAGACGCCTCAATCGCATCAACCTTTGGCGCGCCATCTGCCCCACCACTTGGCAAAGGCGGGAGAGGAGCATCAACGGCAATGCCCAGATCCTGACAAATCTGGCGTTTTTCCGCTTCCAGAGCCTCGATGCCAGCCGGAGCCAGCGCCTTCAACTGGACCAGCAGGCTTTGTTGATCTTGCAAGGCTATTTGCCGCTCTTCATAAAGATGCCGCGCTGCCTTGACGCTCTCGACCGACAGAGCGGCGAGCTGCTGTTTGAGATCCCTGCGCAGCTGTTCGGGATCTTCGATGCCCTGCCCCGCACCTTCAGCCGGTTGCAAATGCATCGTGCCAAAGCCCGGCAGGTTCAATTCCATCCCGCGATCGATCAGGTGTGGCACGCCACTGGCAATGGCTTCACCATTGCATAGAGCGGATTGCCCCTCTGCCGACAGGGTGAAACTGGAAAAATGCACTTTGCGCTTTTCAACCGCCATATCATGACGGCGCTCAAGATCCACCAGACGCTCAAGGTCGCCGCGGCTGACCTCCGCGCCGCGCAAGACCGCTTCCAGCGCCCCCAAGCGCTGCTTGATTGGCCGGATCATCGATAGCAGATCATCCAACGCCACCAAGCGTTCTTGCCGGAGGCGCGCACGGTCTGCCTGTCTGGCCTGAGTGAGTCCTTCGGTCAGAGTGCGCCGTCTGGCATCGGCCTCCGCAATCTGAGCCTGAAGGCCATCGCAGGCAGCCTTGGCCTTGGCCTTGCTTTCAAGCGCCCCGGCAACAACCGCTTGCTTTTCGCTCACAGCACGCGCCAGTGCCTCGCGCTTGGCCTGACTTGCCTTGATCTCATGGATCTGCCGGGCCACTGCGTCGACCTCATTGACCAGCAATTGCCGGTCTTTATCAGCTGCGATGACCTTTTGCGCATGATCGCGAGCATGGGTGACTTGTGCCTGACTGCGAACGATGGCGGTTTGCCGTTCGTCTCGCAACCTATCGTCCTGCAGCTCTCGCAAACGGGCCATGACTTTTTTCTTCATCGCCAGATCATGGGAAAGGGTCTCAACAGCGGTCTCCAGCTCGCCGCGTTTCTCGTCCAACATCTGAACACGATCTTCGGCTTCTTTCCATGCACTGCCCGCCTTGGCCTTACCCTGCTTGGTCCTGATGGCATCCAGTTCCTGTTTGCATTGCTGGACGATCTGATCCATCCGCCGCCCACCGGTCACAGCATCGATCTGTCCGCGCACGCTCGACATCACATCCCGGCGTGCTTCAATTCCCTCTCCTTCCCCCTTGCCTTCTGGATCAACCCCGACCATTCCCTGCCGCACCCACAACAGGCCAACCGGCCCCTTGCGACTCTGCAGCAGATTGGTCTGGATCCAGACTTCCGCATCATCGGCCTGTTTGAGAATGATGCCTGATGCAACAGCCGTGACGCTGGCAGAGGAACCGGGTTTTCTGAGATTGAACGTCTTTTCGATCCGGTATCCCTCACCCTCAACCTCAATCTCGGCGCCAATCGTCATTGCCCCACCAGAATAGGGCTGCAAGCTTCGCAACTCCTTTTTGTTGGCCCCATGATCAAAGAAGAACAAAGCATGCAGCGCATCAAAAAAGGTGCTCTTGCCGCTTTCATTTTCTGCCGTGATGGTGGTCAAACCATCCCCGATTGGTCCGAGCGTCACCGTCTGGCTGGCGAAGCGGCGTACATTGGTCAATGTCAGGCTGCGCAGCTTCATTGCCCCACCTCCTGCGCCAAATGAAACAGATGCGACAGGGCTGTTTGGGCAATGCGGGCATCCTCCTCAGTCCGCCCTTCAAGGCTTGTTTCGGTCAACAGATTTTCAGCAGCGACCCGCAAGGCACCGCTTTCAGCAATCAGGTCTAGATCCTCAATCGACTGTTCGATGCCGATCCGGGTCAGATCGAAATCAAAGAAATGAAAGTCGTCGGCCACCGCTTCGCAGGCCTTGCGAAGAGCCGCATGCTCGGACAAACCCAACCGCCCGGACCCGACAAAGCGCACCAAGGCCTGCTGACGAGCATCCTCTGGCAACGCCTCTTCCAAAATGCTCACAGGGTCGCAACCGGGAAAGAAAGTCTGATCCGCCCGCAGCCATTGATAGTGCCCAAGCGGGATCGGCTGGACAGAGGGTAAGACGCCCCGCGCTGACACCTCGACCAATAGCACACCTGACGCCTTGTGGCCTTTAAAGCCATCAGCTTCCGGAGCACCCGCATACCATGACCGGGACCCGATTGCCATTTGGCCGTGCCAATCCCCCAACGCAAGATAGTCAAGCCCCGACCGCTCAGCGCGATCTGGCGGGATCGTTGCCAAGCCCCCCTCTTCCGAGCCAAAGTCCGTCACCCCTCCATGGGCAAGGCCAATACGGATCCGCTCCCCGGTCTCTGCAAGGCTCATCCATTCCGTCAAATCAAAGCCGGGGCTTCTGACCGTGGGTGGCGCAGGCAGGATTGCGGTATCCTCACCCAGCAGAATGGGGGTTGCTTCCGTCGCCAAAATCACATTGTCGGGCTTGTCTCGAACGATCCGCTCCCACAGATCCACTGACGTGAGAGAATCGTGATTGCCCGGCATCCAGACCCATGTGACGGATGGATCCGCCGCCATGACATCCAGTGCCCGCTTGACCAGCTTGGAGGGCGGCGCTTCCGCATCAAATGTGTCGCCAGCGATCAGGATGAGGGGAGAATTATGCGTGCGGGCCGCGTCGCCCACTGCCCGCAGCGCCTCCAATCGGGCCTGCCGGAGAGCAACCCGCGTCTCTTCGTCAAATTGTCCAAAAGGTTTGCCGAGATGAACATCGGCGGCGTGAATGAAACGCATGACAAATCCCCCGTATCCCTGTGATATCGCTCTGCGCCGGGAACCGCAACGTCATCAGCCTGGCTGATCAACAATACAACCAAAAGAAGAAGCAAGAAAAGCGGCAACTTTGAATTCCCAACTGCCCGAGCGGCCTATGCCTTAGATTTGCGGCACGATACAAGAAGGATAGAGCCTGCTTTCAAGGATCGCCGCCATTGGATCCTGCCCTTTTAAGAAACCATGGTCAGACACCAGAACCGATCCCCACCCGCGCACCATGGCACCCCAGATGTCCGTATGCAAACTGTCGCCAACCATCGCGATGCGCGACACCGGATAAGAGGGGCCAACCAGCGCTTCAACATGATCATAGACACTTGGAAATGGCTTGCCATGAAAGGCAACTTGAAGCCCCGTTACCCGGTCCATCAGGTCATGAGCATAATAACCCGGCTCCACCGTCAGACCGATTTCTCGCGGTGCCACCAAATCCGGATTGGCCACCACCACTGGCCGCGGGGCTTTTGCCAGACTGCCAGCCAAAAGGTCCTGTCGGGCCTCAGTCCAGCATTCAGAAGAGAGGAAAAGAAACCCATCAACCGCATCATACAGGGCCGGTTCATCCGCCAGCGCCACCACGGACTGATCAAGCTCCTGAGCGGAGAAACCGGTCGGCGCAATCACACCCCATTGAAAATCGGGGCCCCAATGGCTCAAATGCAGCTCACAGACAGCGCGTGAGGACACCAGCTCTTCCGCACGGAAGTCAAAGCCCAACCGGATAAACTTCTCGACGACTTGCTCAAACGCATAGGATGCCGCATTGGTCAACACAAACAGCCTTTTACCTTGGGCTCGGAGCTCTGCGATGCGCTCCACCGCCCCCTCGATCGGCACTTCGCCGACATTCAGGACACCAAAGGCATCAAAAACGAAGGCATCATACTGGTCAGCCACCGCCTCCAGATGCGGAACCTGCGGCACTGGTGTAGACGTTGGCAGATCGGCAAAAGGCAAGGCAGGGAAACGCTCCCGAACGGCTTCATAGCGTTCGAAGGCCTGTCGCGACGTCAGTGTCTTTTTCAATGGAGCCTCACGAACTGATGCGAGCGGGACGAATGTTAATGCTGACCTGCTGATCAGGCCGTGGCTCCGTGCATATCGGCTAATCGGAGTCCCGTCCAGACCAAATGTCACCCAGCCTCGCGAACATGACCAGACAGGAAAGACAGCACACCTTCGGATGTCAGCTGCCCCACGAGTTGGTCACCATGCAAGACACCCACGGGTGTCTTTGCTCGCGCAACCACCTCGAGTATGTCCGACAGCAGCTGCCCAGCGGCCACCGTCCGATCAAAATGCACGCCCACGAGCGGTACCATCGCATCTTCTGCTCGCAACACCCCCAGTGGATTCATATGAGCAACAAAGTCGGAAACATAGGCATTTGCAGGCCGGGCAAAAATATCCTGAGGTCGACCGCTCTGAACGATCCGCCCCCCTTCCATAATGGCAATCCGGTTGCCAAGCTTGAAGGCTTCATCAAGATCATGGCTAACGAACAGGATTGTGCGCTTTAACCGGTCCTGCAGTGCCAACAAGTCGTCCTGCAGCTTTGCCCGGATCAAAGGATCAAGGGCGGAGAAGGGCTCGTCCATCAACAGGATTGGCGCTTGGGTGGCAAAGGCACGAGCAAGCCCGACCCGCTGCTGCATACCGCCAGACAATTCGCAGACCGCCCTGTCAGCCCAGTCTTCGAGACCAACCAGCGCTAATTGTTCAATCGCCGCTTCCCTGCGATGTTTCTTCGGCACACCGCAGAGCTCCAGCCCCAACCCGACATTCTGAACCACGGTCCGCCATGGCAACAACCCGAATTGCTGAAACACCATCGCCACACGCCGTCCGCGAATATGCCTCAGGGTCTGCCTTGACGCTCCGGTGACATTCACCAAAGCGCCACCGTGATTGACGTGAACAGCACCGCGCACCACCGGATTAAGCCCATTCACCGCCCGCAACAATGTAGATTTGCCTGAGCCAGACAAACCCATAAGGACATAGATTTCTCCCTCCTCTATATCCAGCGAGCAATTGTGCACACCCAGAATTTGACCAGTTTCGTCCTGTATGGCGGCCCGGTCGAAGCCTTGATCCATCAACGGAAGGGCCGCCTCAGGATCCTCGCCGAAAACGATAGAGACAGTGTCAATCTTTACCGCCAGTGTCATGACCGACCTCTCCGACTGAGCATCCGGTCAAGGATAATCGCGACCACAACAATGACAAAGCCGCTCTCAAATCCGAGACTGGTATTGACTTGGTTGAGGGCTCTCACAACCGGCACACCGAGACCATCAGCGCCAACCAAAGCAGCAATGACCACCATCGACAAAGCAAGCATGATGGTCTGGTTCAAACCAGCCATGATCTGCGGCATGGCGTGAGGCAATTCTGCTTTCAGCAACACATCCCGATCCGTTCCTCCAAAGGCACGAACAGCCTCAATCAATGGCGCAGGGGTTGATGCAATTCCCAGCTGTGTCAGCCTGATCGGAGCAGGCAGCACAAACACCACGGTGGCTATCAAACCCGGTACCATGCCAATGCCAAAAAAGACGATCGCCGGAATAAGGTAAACAAAGGTCGGCAATGTTTGCATCAGGTCGAGGACCGGTCTCAGGAAGGCATAAAGTCTTGGGTGATGGGCACAGACGATGCCCATTGGCACACCAAAGATCATGCAGACCAGACAACTGGACAACACCAGGGTGAGACTTTCCGTTGTCTCTTCCCAATAGCCCTGATTAAGAATGAAAAGAAACCCGCCTCCAACCAGCAGGCAGGTCTTGACGCTGCGTTGAAGGACCCAAGTCAGGGAAACGAAGACTGCAATTACGAGCAATGGATCGACAGACTGTAGAAGCCACAAGATGGCAGCAACCTTCTCTTCCAGTAGCCAGCTAATCGTATCAAGTGGCGTTTCCGCAGACACTCTGATCCACTCAAACGCCGAACATGCGAAATCACCGATTGGAATTTTGTAAGAAGTTAAAAGGTCCACGCGAAATGTTCCTCACGCAAAATTAGCAAGACCTATTGCAGGACGCGGGGTCTTACTTTGGACTCACGGGGTCCTGAGCATCTTGTACAGCGCACAAAACCACATGGCCATCGCTGAGGGAGCGATTATCAAACCATTTGTCGAAAAAAGGCGAACAATTTAATGCTCATAGCCACGTATTTTGCTTAGCCATTCAGCAAGGAACCACCCGCTTGTTCATGTTGGCGGTTTCCCATTGCGGAGTTTGATCTCTATCTGGCTACTATGATTTATGTATTATCTTTTAAGAATCAAAAAACCCCGGTGTCTGGTGAACACCGGGGTTTTTTTTATGATTTGCTTTTAACAGGCCTGGCGGCGACCTACTCTCCCGCGTCTTAAGACGAAGTACCATTGGCGCGGAGGCGTTTGACTTCCGA